>CAZTDG010000025.1:0-1673 GCA_964612655.1 uncultured Acidimicrobiales bacterium
CTGCAGGGCGGACGCATCCACTCCGTCCATCGAATGCTGCATCGGCTTGCCGGCAACCGACAAGCGACGGTTGCCTTCGTCGACGACCATGACTAACCCGTCCGGCCCATCGAGGGGCGTTCGTGGTTGGATCTCCACCCACACCTCATCAGATATGCGCAACACTTCGCTCAGCTCGCCGGTGTCGGGATCCACGGCGGCTACGGCCAACGTCCGCTGGTCACGGGTCTGAACCGTGACTAGTAGGCGCGATCCCCACGACACAGAAACGAGGTACTCCCAGTCGCCACCGCCGAACGATCGCCACGGCACCTCGACGGTCGGCCCATCGTCGACATCGACGATCCACAACTGCACGTCCGCGTTGGTCGTTCCTGCGGCCGGATACCGGATTGACCGCGGCGCAGAATCAGGTTTCGCTGGCGCCGAGATCCACCACTGCTCCACCTCGGTGGTATCGACTCGACACGCCGCCATTCGCTGACCGTGAGGCGACCACCAGTATCCGCGGCCTCGACCCATTTCTTCGGCGGCAACAAACTCCGCGGTTCCCCAGGAAATTTCCTCCGCGTCTTCGTCGGTTCCGGGAACCAACCGGTCATCATCGCCATCGGTGATCCGCAGCGAAGAACCACTTACATAGCCGACCCGGCGACGGCCGGGTTCAAACGTGGGATCAAAGGCAGCGCCGTCGGAGGCCAACTCGGTAAGAGCGCCGGAGTCGAGGTCGACCAAGAACAGCTCTCCGCCTAGTACGAACACCGCCTCGCTGCCGTCCGCGCGATCGACGTAGGAAACCACACCACCGGCCTGTTCACGCATGCGCTCGCGACGCGCCTTCTCCGCTTCGGTCAGCGCACCTCCGTCGCTGCCAGCAGCATCAAAGACACACCTCGGGTCCTTGCCTCGGTCGAGAACCCACAGGCTGTTCGTCGAGTCGGTTGGGCCGCCGGAACGAAGGAAAATGACTCGCTCGCCGTCATCGGAGACCCGAAACGAGCGAGGCGAACCCAGTGTGAAGCGCCTTGTTGTGGCGTGGCGGCGGGGAAACGATTCGATGGGTGACGATTTACTCACGCCATCATCTTGGCCTCTGGGGCAATCATGACCGATGATGTGTGCGTGACTACGGAGATTCCTCTCGATAACGAAACCCGGACTGCGCTGCTCTTGTTCAACGAGCGCCTCGATGCGCGAGCGTTGGCCCAACGTGGCAAAAAGCGGATCGCCAAGGCCGAGCGTGCCAAAGAAGCTGCCGCGACGAACGTCCGAAAGCTGGGCGAAAACCCGAACGCGAGCGCTGAAGAAAAGGCCGAAGCCGAAGCTGCGTACAAGGCAGCGGTAGACGAATACAACGTCATTGTGGCCAACCCCACCGCCGGGCTGGATAAGCCCAAGGCAAAGGCGGCCAAGAAGGACGAACCGTCGACCGAGGACCGGGAATCAGCCGGCGATGACGCGGCGCCAGCCACAGAGGCAGCATCTGAGGAAGCTGACCTTCAGGAAGTCTCCGCCGATGAAGAAGCTGCTGCGCCCGCAGCCGCTGCTGCGGACGACGCCGAGTAAGTCTCTAGCCCTGCTTCTTCACGACGTAGGTCTTTGCGACCCGGTCCATCACGGTCCGGTGCTGATTGTCGGAGAACAAGAACACCAGCGATACCAGCCCGACGATA
>CAZTDG010000025.1:1773-3086 GCA_964612655.1 uncultured Acidimicrobiales bacterium
CTGTTGTTGGGCACCCTGCTGTTGCGGGCCACCTACCCAGGTGCCTCCATCCCACCATCGAACCGTTCCGGGCGGATCGCCTTCTGCTGGATACCAGCCCGGTGGCTGCATTCCGTCGCTCATCGCCTGTTCCCTCCATATTGCGTCAATTGGGTCACGTCCTTGAGACCATAGGCGACCAGCACACGGGCATGCACCATTTACCCCGTAGTCTGACGAGGTGGCTCAGATCGACTACAAGCTGCACGAGATCGGTGATCTTGAGTCGCCGGTTTTCGTACTGGCCTTTAAAGGTCTGTTCGACATTGGTGGCGCAGCAACCGGAGCGGTGGATTGGCTCTCCATGACCCATCAGGGTCAACCGGCCGCGTCGATCGATCCAGAGTTGCTGTTCGATTTTCAGGAGACCCGCCCGGAAATCCGTATCGGGAACAGCGGGAACCGCGAAATTCTGTGGCCTTCGAACAACGCTGTGTGGGCAAAGACCGACGACGGAGTCCCCGATCTCGTTCTTTTGAGCGGCGTTGAACCAAACCTTCGATGGCGATCGTTCGGCGCGGTCATCGCCGAGTTGTGCGAGCGAACCGAAACTGCCCTCGTCGTGACGCTCGGAGCCTCGCTTGGTGTCGTTCCACACTCACGCCGCCTCCCGGTAAAAGCCTCGACCGGCAGCCCCGAGCTCGCCGAGCGACTCGGCGTGGCCAAACCGTCCTACGAAGGCCCCACCGGCCTCATTGGTTCGTTGCATCAATTTCTTGACGAAGCCGAGATCCCCGCTGTATCGCTCACGGTGAGCGTTCCGCACTACGTTCCGAGCTCTCCCTCCCCCAAAGCCACCGCAGCGCTGTTGGCCAACTTCGAACGATTCGTCAAGATCCCGACCGGCCACGCGGGTATGGCCGACGACATTCGTGATTGGGAATCACGGGTGCATCGTGCCATCGAAGAAGACGACGAAGTCCGGTCCTACGTTGCCGACCTAGAACAGCAAAGCGATGAGGAACCAGAAATCGTTCTTGACACCTCCGAGGTTGCGAACGAGATCGAGCAGTTTCTCCGCGAGCGACGCAACGAGTAGCCGACTAGCAACATTGACCGGCTCGTGCCGCCAAGACCGTCGATAGATCTGGCACCATTCGCAGTGTGGATCTGAGCACGATATTGCTGGTCTGCGCGATCGTCGCGGGCCTTGCGGGTGGGTTCGCTGCGCGTTTTCGAAGTTGGGGAACCGCGCCCGGCGACCTCGCCGTCGGCACGTTAACGGCGAGCCTCTTTTCGACGGTCGCCATCGTCGTGCTCGTCTTGTGGGCCGA
>CAZTDG010000025.1:3186-11062 GCA_964612655.1 uncultured Acidimicrobiales bacterium
AACCAGACGCTGGTCATCGGCGTCATTGCCGACCTTCAGACCCCGTCGATCGGCGGGCACGAGAACGATGCCCGTGACCGCGTTCTAGCGGGCGAACCTGACGTGGTGGTGATCCCTGGCGATCTCTACCAGATCGAACCTGACGAGTTGAACGCTCGACTCCCCGAGTTTCTTGGGTGGCTCCGCGAACTGCGACGGTCCGTAGATCACGTGGTGATCGTCAACGGCGATGTCGACGACCCGGAGGTTCTTGAGGAACTCGCGGAGGAGACCGGGGCCCTCTACCTAAGCGATGAGCTCGTCGCTCTCGATATCGACGGTCAAACGGTCACCTTCGCTGGTATTGCACTGAACCCCGATGCGGACCGTGGACAGATCTCGGCTGACTTGCTGGCCGCACTCGACGAAACCACAACCGAGAGCGATCTGGTTATCGCTGTGGGCCATCGCCCCGACAGCGTGTTGACCTACGAGGCGGAAACGACGGTAGATCTCACCATTGCAGGGCACACCCACGGCGGCCAGGTGTCGGTCCCTGGGTTCGGTCCCCCGATCACCTTCTCCGACGTCCCACGTGAGGTCGCCGCCGGAGGCTTACATGTGTTGAACAGCCATCCCCTCTACGTGTCCACCGGTGTGGGACTTGAACGTGGCCAGGCGCCGCAGCTCCGTTTCGGTGTTCGCCCTTCGGTCGCGCTTTTGACCGTCGTGCCAGCCGACGGCTGACCCAGCCCGGTTAGCTAGGCACCAACGTCGACGACGATCCTGCCTCGCACAGAACCAGCGAGGATGTCGGCTGCCGCATCGATCACGCCGTCTAGAGCTATCTCGGTGATCATCGCATCGAGTTTGTCGGTCTTGAGATCCGTCGCCAGCCGCTCCCAAGCCGCATCGCGACGCTCCGGAGACTCATGCACGGAGTTGACGCCGGCAAGCGTTACCCCACGGAGGATGAGCGGGGCAACCGAGGTCTCGAGATCCATGCCGTGGGCGAGCCCACAGGCCGCTACGCAACCCTTGGGTTGGGTAGCGGCCAAGATGTTGGCCAACGTGTGGCTACCGGCAACATCGACCGCGCCGGCCCACCGCGCCTTAGCGAGTGGCCGGGAGGCGGGTTCGCTCAATTCACTTCGGTCGAGAAGTTCGGTTGCTCCGAGACCGGTCAGGTACTCAGCTTCGGTGTCTACCCGTCCCGAAGAGGCGATGACCTCATAGCCAAGGTCGGCGAGTACGGCCACGGCGACCGACCCGACACCACCGGCCGCGCCCGTCACGAGGACCGGGCCGCTGTTGGGTACCACCCCATGCTCTTCAAGTTCAAGGATGCACAGCATCGCCGTGTACCCAGCGGTTCCGATGGCCGCGGCCTGATACGTGGAGAACGCATCGGGGATGGCGGTTAGCCAGTCGCTCGATACCCGGGCACGTTCTGTGAGTCCGCCCCAGTGCTTTTCGCCGACGTCCCAGCCGTTGAGAACAACCCGGTCGCCGACCTTCCACGAATCATCGACGCACGACAGCACGGTGCCCGCGAAGTCGACTCCAGGAACCATTGGCCAGTTCCGCACGATCGGTGACGTGTTCGTGATCGCCAGTGCGTCTTTGTAGTTGAGGGTCGAGTATTCGACCGCGACGAGCACGTCACCTTCGGGAAGGTCGTCCTCGGTGAGATCAACGACCTCGGCTTGAAAGTTGTCTTCGTCGCTGGTCAGCAGCACTCCACGCATGGAGGCACCCTAGGTGGAGCGTCGTAGTGAACTGAAGTTCTGGAAGGCCATCATCCCCAAAATGAGTGGAGCGAAAAGCGCCCCGAAACGGAACCAAAGTGCGGCTCCGATGATGATCGCAAAAACAATAGAGACCATGGCTGCGGTTCGTCGTCGACTCGGACCATCACCAGGAATGAGATCGGTCATGATGTGCCCTCCGTCGAGAGGGACAATCGGCAACAGGTTGAATGCGCTCCAGCCAAACGTGGTGAACAGGCCAATGTTGACGGCGGTATCGACAATATCTCCCTGCCCATCGAACACTCCTGCTCGCAGTGCAATGAGGAGGAACACTCCTGGTAGCGCTCCCGCAAGCGGACCGGCGACGCTGATAAAGATAGATTGCAGCCGGCCAGGAGCCTCCAGCAGGCGGTACCGAGTGAACCCCGCCATGCCCTCGAGCGAGATGTTCGGAGGGCCCGATGTGCCCTGCGACTTTGCGGCGAAGGCGTGACCAAGTTCGTGAATGAGCACCGCAACGACAGCGATGGCAGCAAAGATCACGATGAGCTCAACGCGCTCGCCCAATGAGATAAACCCGATGAACCCGATAGTTAACAGGAACGACGTGTTGATCGTGGTGGGGAATCCAAAGAGACGAAAGGACATCAGTACCTCCTGATCCGCCGTCTGTACATTAGGTCGGCCGGTGGCCGTCGTTCGTTACCCCTGAACTAAAGCCAGCTCGGCACTGGTGAAACATCCAGCGATCTGACTGTCGATCCGAGCACGTTCCTCTGGATCGCCTGAAAGGTCGGCCAGGATCGTGACCCGAACGAATTCTCGATCGTTGTAGAGGGTGTCGATGCAGCCTTGCGTAGGGGCTGACAGGGAAATGTTCGCTTGGTCAGCCACGGCTCGACCGACCGACACGCACTCGGAGAACAGATCGAGGTAGCGGTTCTGTACCTCGGTCTCCGACAACAAGAAGTCGAACGGTTCATCGTCGAGTAGTGCACGCCAGAACGGGCGATACTCCTCCGTTGCCTGCAACTGCGACGAAACACATGCGGCCTCTGTCGCTGGCAGTGGAGCGCCACCTGCCTCAATCAAACCCGAGGCGAAGTCATCGATGGCCGCCGGACTCGCACATGACTGCACAGCTTCGACCACCGCGTCGACAGGGTCGGCGCCGCTATTGGCCGCATCGAGCGCTGCACTATCGGCACAACCTTGCTCATCGAGGGTCAACACCAAGCCCGACGCTGCTAGCTCGGTGAAAGCTTCAGCGTTCTCCGACGTCTCGTCGATGACTACCGTCGTGGCAGTGGAGTCGCCAGCACCCGACGACGCGACGTCTTCTGGCGCATCACTGGATTGTTCGCCATCTGCATCCACCGTGGTCGACGGGGACTCCTCGGCGGTTTCGACCTCACCGTCGTCGCCGTCACCGCCGTCATCATCGTCGGAGACATCTTGGGCTTCGGTCGTGGTGGTCGTATCGTCTGCGACGTTCCCCGGACCTGGCTCCACAATGGAACTCTCGCTACAGGCCGTGGCAATCAGCGCAATTAGAACGATCGCCATGCGACTTCGGAGTCCAAAGCTCCGGAGACAGGTTTTGAGCATGGCACCAAGGCTAGGACTGATCGCGGGCAGGTGCTGTGCGCTCCGAAGAGGCCCCTACTAACGCTTTGACCCGATTCCGGGCCAAACTGTCGAAGTGGAACTTGAGGTCCCTTCCAGCTTTGGCGTTCGTCGACCCCAAAGCCTTCGCCTTCTGGCTGCGTTGGTAGTGATTCTGAGCCTCATCGCGGGCGCCTGCAGCGATTCCTCATCTCGAAGCTTGGAGTCGCCGACCGGAGCCGAATCGGAGTCTCTCGACCCAAACCTTGGCCGCACAGCCTCCGATGGCATCCCCGTGGACCCTCCAGGCGCCGGGGATGCAACCGAATTCGAAGACCTCGCCGACACATCAAACGGCCGGACAGAATCGGTGGTTCACGTCATCGGCAGCGTTCGAGCCACACCGACCGATGAGGCGTGGGAAACCGCGATCCCGTTGGTGAATGATGACCTTGCAACCATCGCATCGGTGAACTGCAACCTGGGCGATGACTGCGACATCGACTCGATCGCTGATTGGGCGGAGGGCCGAGTAGACATCGTGAACCTCGCCACCGCGGCAAACGTGTTGTCGACGGAGGGCCTGACCGAATTGCAATCGGCGCTCGAAGACCGTGGGGTGGCGTCCGTCGGCTTCGGCTCGAACCGACAAAGCGCTCAACGTCCCTTCGTCTTCGTCAGCGAGGACGTATCAATTTCGGTCCACGCGGTCAGCCTTACGGCAATAGTCGACGTCGAAGCCACCGATGATGCTCCCGGAATCGCTGGCCCGCAATCCTTCGACGCCATCCTCGACGACATTGAGGCGAGCCGCGATGCCGAACAGGGTGTAGTGGTCGTGGTCGACTGGGGAGGACTGGACGACCGAGCGCCGAGCGCGATCGAAACCGACGCCGCCGAGCAACTCATCGACGCCGGCGCAAACGCGATCATCGGTCACGGGTCAGACTTCCTCCAACGATTCGACCAAGTCGGCACGGGGGTCGTGGCGTACGGCCTCGGCAATGCCGTACCTGCCTCTGCCGAGCCGCTGCGACGCGACACTTCGGTATTGCGTCTTGAATTCGATCGCCCCGGAACGTCATGTCTGTTGCCGGCAACCGCGACCGAATCAGGGCCATCGCTCGATGACGAAGCCACCCTCGACTGTTCGAACTAGCGCCCGCTAGGTCAGCAGCGAACGATAGATCAGTTGTTGACGCAATCGAGGTGCGTTCTCGAAGAGCAACGCATCGAAGCCGAGCGACATCGCCGTTGCGATGTTCGCTCCTGAATCGTCGATAAAGATTGCTTCGTGGGGAGAGAACCCGTAGCGGTCACACAAGATTCGATAGATGGCCGGGTCGGGTTTGATGACCCCTTCGCGGCCGCTGACCACCATGCCATCAAACAGCTCAAAGAAGGGGTAGTCGGCTTCGATCGAAGCGAACGTGTCCTTTCCCCAATTCGTGAGCGCGTAGAGGGGCGTGCCCGCGGCCTTGAGGTCCTTGAGAACCTCGACCGAGCCGTCGATCACGTCGCCGAGCGTTTCTTTCCAACGCTCACCGAATGCGAGAATGACCTCTCGATAATCCGGATGCTGCTCCGCTGCATCGGCGGCCACCTGCTGAAGTGGCACGCCGCTATCCAAGCGTTTGTTGTGCTCCATCGTCATCACGTTGTCGAGGAAGTGCTGCAGTTCCTCTGGGTCGTCGATGAGCTGTTCGAACAGGAGTCGACGATCCCAGCGGACCAACACGTTACCTAGGTCGAATACGACGATTTTCGGAGCACTCACCGCCGCAAAGTAGCAGCGAACTCGGGCATTCGGTCAGTCGCGAATACCGTCCGTATTGGCGCCAATCCGTTGTACGAATTTGGCAATCTCGCTCTCGTCGAGATCGTGTTCGTAGTCGAAGTCGTCTCGGGCTGCGGCGAACACTGCCTCATCGATGGCGATCGTCTCGTCGTAGGCCGAGTTCTGCCGGAGGTCTCGGTTTCCGCTCAACACCTTGGCTTGGGTGACGAGGGTGTCTCCGTGGCCCGGCATCATACGGAGATACTGCGGCACCAAGTCGAGGTCGGTGTCCGCGGTAGCGATGATGACCTTGTCGAGGTCGGCGCGGGTGCACATCGTGAGCGCATCGAGTGCCAACCACACATCGATCCCCTTCTCTTGGCCAACGTTTCGAGCTTTCGCCCGGGCATCGACGATCTCGCCTTTGTGATCTCGCGGATCGCCTAGGTCGCGCTCGTTGCGAAGATCCCACTGCCAGCGATAGCGCAACGGCTTTTCGAGAACCACCACGTCGGTCGCTGCCATCAGGTCGTGACGACGTCGCTCGGCTTCCCAGCGGTCTCGGGCAACATCGGGGCTTGGGATCCCCGTTGCGTATCGAATCTCCACCAGGTCGCACTCGCCAGCCAGCGTTCTACCGAGGAGGAGCGGGTGCATGTTCCCGGTCCCGTTGGCGCCTTCCTCACGACCGAACGCATAGCGAGCGCCGATCGTGACGTTCTGGCCATCGATGAATACTCCAACACGCATAGTTGCGAGGCTACCGAAGCTTCCCAGAACTGGAGGGAATGGGGATCTGGGAGAAACTCGACACCGTTATGAGAGTGTTGCTACGCCGAATCCGCGGGCGAAACGTTCGCACCAAATCTCGACGCTACTGAAGACACTCAGGTCGACGCCGACGGGGATTTCGTAGTTCTGATCACCGATGTTGCCGGAGAGGTCGCCGAGGCTCACGAAGTCGCCATTGGCAGCCCGGAGGTAGACCTTGAGGTCAGGGCCATTGTCTGTCGCAAAGTTCTCGAAGCGGAGGAAACGCTGCTCGGTGCCGTTGTTGAGTACAAGGGCATCACCGGAAGTCGTGTATCCGGGGAGCGACGAGAAGGTGCCGCTCGACAAGGTCACGATCTCGCCCGGCTGATTCTGTTCCTCTGCAGGGGCTTCTTCTACAGGGGGTTCTTCTACCGGGGCTTCTTCTACCGGCGGTTCTGGTGCTGGAACTTCTGCGACGGGTTCTTGAACTGGTGCAGCCTCGACGGTTTCTTCCGCTGGCGCTTCGGCTGCGGGGGCCTCTTCCGCTGGTGCTTCTTCAGCTACTGCAGGTTCTGCAGGTTCTGCAACTACCTCTTCTTCAGGCTCTGGTTCTGCGACGAGAGCGACACCTTCAGGCGCGTCTTCGGTCGTCGCTTCTTCGATCGCTGCTGCCGCACTTGCGTCGGGGCCAGCGTCTCCGCCAGCGTCGGCTTCGGCAGCGTCGGATTCGCCAGCGACGTCGGCTTCAACCGCTTCGGGTTCTACGACCTCGCCGGAGGTGTCAGCGTCTTCTTCGACGACTGCGGGTGCGGCAAAGACAGGCCCACCTTCGTCGACTACATCGTCGATAAACGCGGCCTGAATTCCGAAGAAGCCGAAGGCGAGCCATCCCAAGACTCCGATGCCAACAACCGCAGCGATCCCAACGGGACCCTTGTTGTTCTTAATTGTCTCCATGATTCCCATGCCAAACGAAACCAAATCGTCATGGAAAACCATTTCCGAAACATCCTTAAGATCTGTTCATAAGTGGAGTGCCAGTCGTCATAGCGCCACGAAATCCTGTGGATCGAAGAAAGTGCTTACGTTCGGGTATTCAGCGCGCCGATACCACTCCTATGTCGCGTAACCCGATCCTTGCTGTGTGGGCGGTCATTGGCCGTATCCGCCTCAATCCGTGGATTGCCTACGTCGCGCTCACGTGGACACTCGTCGTAATTCGACTGTTCGGTCTCGGCGGATCCGGGCTGTCGAACAACGTGTTCTTGGATTTGGCGATCCTGGCACTGGTCGCCACGATCTTCACCCTGGCGTACCTGCGTGAAGGTCGCCGCGAGGCCGCGACATTGCACGCGCTATCAGGTGCCCACGCGAACAATGACCAGGTCCTCCCAGCTCACGAGCTCGACTCGTTGATCGCACAAGGGACCGACAACGACGCACTTGAGGCCGTCGAAGCGGCGCTTCCCACCGCTCCACAAGACCCAGCGCTGTGGTGCATGTGGGCACGATGCCAGATGGCGAACGAAGAACCCCGCCTTGGTATTCGAGGAATTAATCGTGCGCTCGAGATCGATCCAAACCATGCTGAAGCGCTGTACCTACGAGCATGGACGAAGCGTAACTATTGGGACTTTGCGGGCGCCCGGTCGACCGCTGACGAAGGTCTAGCGTTCGCTCCATCACATTCAGGTCTGCGATTCGAGCAACGGGAATCGACCCGAATGATCGAGCAATGGACTCGAAAGAAGGCCCTCCCGAAACAACATCGCGGCGCACCGATGCCTTCACCAAGGCCCCGCCAGAACACGGCCACCATCGAGGGTCAGCCACTGGTCCACCAGCTCGAAGCTCAGGTCGCACCTCCGCGCGAAATCGCTCAGACCGCCAAATCTGTTGTGACCACCGAAACCGTCGAAGTCATCGAGCAAGCCGATCCAATCGAAACCGTCGAGATCATCGAAGAAATCCAGACGATCGAAACCGTCGAGATCATCGAGCAAGCCGATCC
>CAZTDG010000025.1:11162-24954 GCA_964612655.1 uncultured Acidimicrobiales bacterium
CGAGCCGGTCGGGGCATCATCGCGGTTCGCCAACCTGCAAAAGTTCGCCGCTGAAACCAGCACGGTGTTGAACAGGGTCGCGGCCAGTCAGGCCGAAGAAGCCGCCTAACTTCTCGGCGTCGCAGCTAGCAATTTCGCTGTGCACGGGCATCAATATCTGTACGACGGCGCCCCCAATTCTCGGGATGTCGCACTCTACGCGGGCTGCGTTTTGAACCTTTGTCTCATCATCGGATAGAAATACGCATCTCCGTTGTGAGGAGACACGAGGCGCCTCGTCGGCCTAACCGACGGGGCGCTTCGGCTTTACCGGCCACCAATTAGAGCGCTCATGACCTTCTTCGGCCGTATCGCCTAGCTGCGGATGATGAGCGTCTCGGTGTTGCCGTCGACACCGATGATCTGGCCGGAGATGTGGCGGCCGTAATCGCTCACGAGGTAGGCGATGAGGTCGCTGATCTCTTGTGGGTCGACGTAGCACTGCATGGATGTGCCGATCGCATACTCCCGGCGCACCACCTCGGGGTCGAGACCTTCGAGCTTGGCGTGGTTTGCGATGACCCGCTCCATGCGCTCGCCGTTCACGTTGCCGGGCACGATGCCGTTCACACGGATGTTGTCCGGGCCGAGCTCCATGGCCAGTGTTTCCGTGAAGCCAGAAACCGCGTACTTCGCTGCCACATAGGGCGATCGCCCGGGGAAGCCCATAATGCCTGCGGCCGACACCATGTTGATGATCACACCGCTCTGCTGTGCCTTGAACACGGGCACGGCGCGCCGTGCACCGTAGAAGTGCGAGTCGATGCAGATTCGCATGCAGTGTTCCCACTCGTCGTTGGTGATGTCCTCAACCAACTTGGTCGGACCAGCAACGCCCGCATTGTTGACGAGGATGTCGAGCCCACCGGGAAGGATCTCATCAAAGATGGCGTCGAGCGCTGCCGAGTCACCAACGTCGCACTGCCAGGTCGTTATCGATTCGGGCAAGGTCTCGAGTCCGGCCGGGTCGATGTCGCAGGTGAAGACCTCCGCACCGAGTTCGGCCAGCGTGATCGCGGTCGTGCGCCCCATTCCATCGCCACCTGCGGTGACGAAAGCGCGGCGGCCTTCGAGAGAAATGTTCATGGTGAGCTCTTCTGTTGGGTCGGTGAGGTCGTGGCGGTCTGTTCGATATTTGGGAGGGCCAGCGCGTGGGTGCACATGTCCTCGTAGAGCGGACGTGCCCGCTCGGCGAGTTCGTGCAGGCGGGGCGTCTTCTCGAGTGGCGGGTACTGCGTCTTTGGACGTTGAATGCCGGTGCATTCCCGCAGGTTGTCATGCCAGGGGCCAGCACCATCGCTTCGCCCGACTCGCCACGAAGCCAGCGTTGCTCGTCATCGAGCAGTGGTGGTCGGTGTGCAGCCTCCATCTTGTGCACACTTACACCCGACTGAACGCTCGTCCAGTTTGGTGTCGGGAACAGCCGATGCACTCTTCGGGTTAGGTAGTGCATGACCACTAGTTGGAGCCGCAGACGATTTCTAAAGTCAGCCCAACTGCTCGCAGCGCCGGCCCTGCTCGCCGCATGTGGCGTCACCCGGTCAACCAACGCAACCGTCTTTCCGCCGGGCCTCTTCGACCCGACCGATGTTCCCGGCGTCTCCCTGCCCGAGGGTTACTTTCGTTCGTGGGGTCGCGACCGCATCAGGCCCGTCTACGAACCGAACTTTGTGAGCGCGGGCAGTGTCGGTTGGCCAGATGAGGAACTCGTGATCGGGGTGAACATCAACGGTCAGCAACGGGCCTACCCCGTCGGCTTCTTATCGAGTAGAGAGATCGTCATCGACCAAATCGATGACATACCGCTTCTGGTCACTTGGTGACCGCTTTGCGCAACGGCGTTGGTCTATCGCCGAGAGATTGAAGGACAGCCGGTATTGCTCGGCAACCAAGGTGATCTGTGGATGAACGCGCAGACCTTGTTCGACCACGACACCGGCAGCGTCTGGAGCCAAGTCACCGGCAGCGCCATCTTGGGTCCACTCGAGGGCACAACCCTTGAGCTCCTGCCATCGGAACTGTCGTCTTGGTCAGATTGGCGCAACGAGTTTCCAACCACCCGAGCCCTCTCGGCTACGACGTCGTTCAACACCTTCTTCATCCGCAACCTTGCGGTCGCTGCTCGAATCAACGACGACGTTGCCGGGCTTGAGTTCAAAGACTTGGCCAGAGTCGGATCGATCAGCGCGATCGTCGGTGGCGAACCCATCGTGTTCGTCGCCCATCCCGAACTCGAACGCTGGTCGGTGTTTTCTCAGGTGGTCAACGGCCAAACCCTAGACCTGCAGCGAATAGAAGGATTCGTAACCGATCCAGCCACGGGCGACCGCTGGGATCCATCCACCGGAGCTTCCTTCGATGGCAACCCAGCCTTGGATCGAGTGCCGACGCTCAGCTCCAACTTCAACAACTTCATCGACATCTTCCCTGATGCCAACGTGCTCATCGAGCCCGAGTTCATTCGGCCAATCCCAGATCCCGTCAAGTCCTACACCATCATCATGGAGTAGCGGCCTGCACCGGCGTTAGGCGGTTTGAGCTAGGCGATCATGGCGCGTTTCTCCCAAGATGCTGGAGTGACCCCGCTGGTAATGCCCGAGTTCGACCTCCAAGAGCTACGCCGCTCACGCGCCGATCAGCTGCGCAGCGAACTTCGGGCCTCGGGTGTTGACCTCGCTGTTCTGACCAACCCGATCTCGATTCGCTATGCAACCGACTACCGGGGTTACGCGACGTTCCAGAGCCACATCCCCTCGCAGTATTTGTTGTTTCCAGTGAAGGGACCCGTGGTCCTGCACGGCGCCTACACCGACGACCTCGACACCGTCGATCGTTGCGATGTAGCGCATTCGGTCAACACCTTCGACGCAGGACTCGACGTTTCGATCGCCGCCGAGCGTTTCGTCGAGGATGTGCGAGCAGCCATGGCCGACTCTGGTCTTGGTGACGACGCGATCATCGGACTCGAACGCACCACGCCAACGGGGTTCGCCAGCTTCGAACAGGCGGCGCTGAACGTCGTAGACGTTGAACCGACCATCGAGCGTTGCCGCAGCCGCAAACTCCCCGCCGAGCTGACTGCGATGACCTACTCGATTGAGGTCGCCCAGCTCGGAATGCAACGCATGAGCGACGCACTGAAACCCGGCATCACCGAGAACCAGCTGTTTGCGGTGCTTCACGCAACGAACATCGAACACGACGGTGATTGGATCGATGGCCGCATGTTGTGTTCAGGCCCGCGCACAAACCCTTGGTACCAAGAAGCGAGCCCTCGCGTTATCGAGCGCGGCGACATGGTGGCCTTCGACACCGACATGATCGGACCGTTCGGCTACTGCGCTGACATCTCTCGCACCTGGGTGTGCGATGCGGAACCGACGACCCAACAACGCGACCTCTATCAGCGGGCGCTCGAAGAGATCTCGCACAACACCGAGCTGCTTCGGGTGGGGGCGTCGTTTCGCGAGTTGTCCGACTCCGCGTTCCAACAACCTGATGAGTTCATCGCAAACCGATATGCGTGTGCCTTTCACGGCGTTGGCATGTCCGATGAGTATCCGAAGATCCCCTACCCCCAGGACTGGCATTGGACCGGGTACGACGGTGAGATCGAAGAGGGCACCGTGCTGTCAGTCGAGAGCTTCGTGGGTTCAGAGACGGGCGGCGAGGGCGTCAAGCTCGAACAGATGGTGCAGGTGAGATCGGAGGGCCTGCGGGCGCTGTCTACCTTCCCGCTTTGGGAGTAGCCGACGGGTCAGGGAACGTAGGCTCGGGAGATGACGGAGTCCTCGGATGTGTACACCCACGGCCATCACGCAAGCGTCCTGCGCTCACACACCTGGCGAACTGCGGAGAATTCCGCCGGCTACCTGCTCGAACACCTCACCGATTCCGCCCAACTACTCGACGTTGGATGTGGACCGGCCACGATCACCTGTGATCTGGCGAGCCGCGTTGCGCACGTGACGGCGATCGAACCGGTGGAGGACATTCTCGAGACGGCGAGAGCAACGGCCGCTGAACGAGGAACCGACAACGTCGAGTTCCAGGTGGGTTCGGTGTACGGCCTCGACTTCGCCGACGACACCTTCGATGTGGTGCATGCCCATCAAGTCCTCCAGCACCTCAGCGACCCGGTCGCGGCACTCGTGGAGATGACTCGGGTGACCAAGCCAGGAGGGCTCGTGGCGGTTCGAGAAGCGGACTATGGCGCCATGACGTGGTTCCCCGAACCCGCCGAGCTGGATCGGTGGATGACCATCTATCAAGGTGTCGCACGCCGTAACGGTGCTGAACCCAACGCTGCTCGACATCTGTTGCGCTGGTCGCTCGACGCCGGAGTTGACCCCGATGCCATAACGATGTCGGTCGACACCTGGCTCTACACCGGCAGCGAAGACATTGCGTGGTGGTCTGACCTCTGGGCAGAGCGGACCGTCTCCTCCGCGTTCGGCGAACAGGCGCGAAGCTACGGGCTCGCCGAACTGGCCGAACAAGAATCGGTCGCGAACGCATGGCGCACGTGGGGCACCGACGAGGCAGCCTGGTTCACCGTCCCCAACGGCGAACTACTCATTCGCTGCTGAGGTCTGTGCGGCTACGCCTCGGCGAGTTGTTCGAAGAAGAGGCTGAACTCGATGACGCCCGTGTCTTCAACGACGATCGTTGGAGTGAACGGCGGGTCGATGCCGAAGTCTTCGAACACCACGTCGATCGATCCGGCTACTTGCACCTCATCGCCGACGAGGCGTGCGGTGATCGTTACGTCCACCTCTTCGGTAGCGCCCTTGAGGGTGAGTTCGCCGAGGGCGTCGACGTTGATCGATTCACCCGAGAGGGCGGCATCACCGAGGTCGATCGGGCTGGTCAGCGTGAAGGTGGCGAAGGGGAAGATGCTGGTCTGCAGGATTGGGCCGATGAACTGTGCATCTCGGCGAGGGTCGTCACTGGTGACGGTCGTGAGGTTCACTTGAAACTCGGCGTCGGTCACTACGCCGCCGTCGATCTGCAGATCGCCGATGACCGACTCGGTTCGTCCCACGGCTTCGAACTCGTTGAGCCCGACGAACTCTTTGAACACTCGGTATCCGGCCACGGAGTCACCGGTGAGCGCCCAGGCGCCGTCGGCGTTTTCGATGCGGATGGTTCCGTCGTCGCCGACTTCGATGACTTCGGCGTCAGCTTCCAGAGCGGACGGTTGGGCACCGTCCTCGCGTCCGACGGCCAACGCGATGCTCTCCTCGGCTCGATCACCGATGGCCAACCGAGGCGGACCTTCGGAGTCGAACCCAAGAATCGCAGGCACGGCGAAGAGCGCGATCACCGCGAGCGCGCCAATCACACCAACGGCGAGGAGCGCAAGCTTCGAGCGGGTCATGTAACAACAAACCCACATACGGGCGTCGCCGGCTCGCTACCAAACAAAGTTTCGGAGATGTTGCCCCGAGAAGACACGCCGAATATCTACAGCTCGGAGCGGTGTCGGGCGATGGCGATGTTGAGGTCTTCGGAGATGGTGTCGAGTCGGCGGCCATAGGACGGCGCCACGCCGACCCGAACCTGTTGCTCGGAGGAGTCGGTCAGCACCAGTGTTCTCGCTCGCTTCGGGTCGTCCTGCTCGAAGGTGGAGCGCATCACCTCCCGGAGGTCATCTTGGGGCCAGATGCCGGGATCCTCTCGGACCTCAAGTCGAACACTCCACAACTCGAGCTCATGACGCGATTTCAAGTTGACGACGGTGACCTTGAAGTCATCGACCGCGACCTTCATTGCGGCCACCTTTCGGAGAAACCCGTAGGCAGCCAGGCAAACTACGCCGACAACGAACACCCGGGTCGAAAAGGGCAGGAAGCTAGTAATGGCCAGCAGCCCGATGAAAATACCCAGCACTAATACGTTCACCGGTGCCATGGGTACCCGGGCGACGAGTGTTTCCTGCCGAGGGGCCACGACCCTGTTCTAGCTCGCCAGGCGATGCCGTGCGAGCGCGATGTTGAAGTCCTCAATCACCGCACGGTGGCGCTCACCAAGGGTTGGAGCCACGCCGACCAAGACCTGTCGTTCAGAGGCGTCGGTGAGTGTCAACATGTTGGCTCGCCCCTCCCGCAGCTCCCCGTCCGCCCAGAAGGCACTCGCATCATTGGCAACGATCCGGGCGGTGGCCGTGTCCAACGAATGCTGATTGAGCATGTTGACGACGGTGACCTTCTCGTCATCAACTACCAAACGCATGGAACTAAACCGAACGTAGCCACCAATCCCGATCGCGGCGGCAACGGCCACCCAGACAACGAACGACAGGTTGAACGGCAGGTAGAACGCGGGGACCACGACGAAGGCGACCAAATAGAGCGCAAGACTCACTCGCGCTATCCCCCTAGATGATGCAAGCACCACTGTCTCCGCTGCGTTGTTACGATCGATCATCTGCCTTCCTTTCGCCGAGGCATCGACACACAACGTGTCGAGATGATCATTATTACCCTCATAATAAAGGGGTGTCAAGAGGGGTCTTACATTATTACCCTTATGAACAGGGGTAAACTAGGCGGCCGTTCGGCGCTCCTCGATGGCCACGATGAGCTCTTCGGCAACGAGATCCAATCGACTGCCGTATGCGGGAGCTACGCCAACCCGGACCTCTTCGCCGGTTGAATCGCAAAGCCAAAGACCCCGAGCCATGTCTGTTTGCGATTTGCTTGGTCCCGGCTTCCTACCCAGAGCCTCGCGAAATTCGTCGATCAAGTCATCTTGGGGCCACGCCTCACGGTCGACACGAGAGTCGACCTTGACCGTCTCCAGATCCAACGCGTGGGTGCCACCGAAATTCACGACGATAACGGTGTCGTCGTTCACGGCGAGGCGCATCGCCACGATCCGGCGCACAAAGGAAACCAAACCCCAAGTCAGCGCGCCTAGAAAGATCCACTTGAAGATGCCGGGAATCCCAGCGAGCGCGACCGCAAAGATTGCGTACAGGGCCGCCGCAAGGACGATCGGGGGAGCCAACGCGGTTCGGGCTATGACGGTTTCTTTCATGAGCCACCTCTTCAGAAGAAATATGAGCAGAACTCCTAGTCTTCCCTAAAATCTCTCCCGATGGAGGTCGCAATAGCTCCCAATGGTGGGGTTATTCGCTGAGGAACCGATTCATCGCGTCGACGACCTCGTCGGCTCGATTCGGGCCAATGATGCAACGAACTTCTGGCAGGAAGTGCACGCCGTCGATCTCAACCGCCCGGAATCCACGCAGGTATTGCAGCTCGGCCCAGGGGTCAACGGTGAGATCATCGGCCGATTCGCTCGCTGCGAAATAGAGCACCGGAGCATCTAAGGCTTGCGGGCGATAGGTCAGCGCTGCCCGGCGAATGACCGGGCCAAGCTGACGCTCGGCGTCTTCAACACTTGGCTCAATACCGGCGTCGGCGGCGTCACGGTAGCGGCGGCGGGCCATTGCGAACGATGCTCGTTCCCGGAGTCGCTTGGTGCCTTCACCGGCGACAGCGCCCACTCCACCGTCACGGAGCAACTCTCGGTACTTCTCACCAATCGATTGGGCATCGTCAACGTGAAGCCCGGCCATGACCGTGTCGACCATTGCCACCATCTCCACCTTGTCGCCTCGACGGAGTAGTCGCTGAGCGATATCCCATGCCAGGAGCCCGCCCGTCGACCAACCGAGCAAACGGTAGGGGCCAACGACTCCTGCGGCGTCGAGCGCTCGCAGCATCGCCTCTGCCTGGCGCTCGATGGTGTGAACGATCACGCTGCGCCCATCGGCTCCCGGCAAGCGCACACCAACCACTGGAACGTCCTCGTCGAGCGCTCGCACGAGTGGGCCGTATCGAAGCAGATTTCCACCGCCAGGAGGCAACACGATGAGCGGAGTTCCGCTCCCCGTGGAACGCAACCACTCCACAAGGTCTGCATCCCCGGAGTACGCAGGATTGACTCGGCTGGGGCCTTCGGCTGCGGTTGGCCCATCGACAGTGGCTTGAGAGCCAGTCTGTGCGGCGATCCGCTCCGCGAGCAGTGTTGGCGTGGAAGCTTCTACTAGTTCGCCGATCGGGACCCGCTTTCCAAATTCATTTTCGAGGTGCGAAACCAACGCCACCGCATGCAACGAATCACCACCCAAGTCGAAGAAGTCGTCGTTGGGGCTCACCGGTATCCCGTCGAAAACATCCGAGAAGATCTGCGTGATCCGTTCCACTCGAGGGTCAGATGACGGCTCTGCGTGCGCCGGAACGACGACGGTCTCCACGAAATCGGGCAGGGTGTCGATTTGGGTTCGATCGACCTTGCCATTGACGTTGCGGGGCAGTGATGCGACCACGATGCGTCTCGGAACGTGTGTTGACGGCAACACCGAAGCCGCCTCGGCGCGGACCGCCTCTCCGCTCAGCGATGCCTCGACCCATCCCATCAACAATCCGTCACGGACACCGACGAGGCAGGCATCCACTCCGGCAATTCTTGCAATGGCTTGTTCAACCTCGGCTGGTTCGATCCGCACACCACCGACCGAGAGCTGCTCGTCGATGCGACCAAGGAACTCAATCGTCTCCGCCTGCCCAGAACCTTCGCTCCGTCGAACGACGAGATCGCCGGTGCGGTAGCCGCGACGTCCGGAGCGCTCGACGAACGGGATGTCCTGTTCGGCGCGAAGGTAGCCAGGCGAGACGCCAGGTCCAGAAATCACCAGCTCGCCAGCCACGTTGTTCGGTGTCGCCTCAACGCCTCCCACCTCGAGCACCTCGGCATACATACCCGAAATCGGTCCACCGATCGGCACGACGGAACGTTTGGAGTCGTCGATCTCGCAGCGGTGTGCGGTTGCCCAAACGGTCGCCTCCGTCGGGCCGTACTCATTGACGAGTTGGGCGTTAGGCGCGAGTTCGAAGTGTCGAGACACCAGAGCCGGAGCACAAGCCTCTCCGGCAACGATCGCGACACGCAGCGAATCGAGAACACCAACGGGTGCTTTAGAGCGTTGTAGGAGCGCTCCCCACAAGGTCGGAACCATCAGCGTGTGCGTGATGCCATGACTCTCGATGAGTTCGAGTAGGGCGTCGACGTCGTGCGCCTGCGCTTGCGTTGGAAGCACCACTTCGCCGCCGCCGGTCAGCGTCCAGAACAATCCGACGATCGATGAATCAAAGCCAACACTCGACACCATCAAGAATCGATCGGCGGCCTCTTCATACCAGTCGAATCGGGCGCCGTTGGATGCAGCCAAATTGCCATGGGTGATGGAGACACCCTTCGGTTCACCGGTGGAGCCCGACGTGAAAATGACGTACGCCTCATCGTCGCGTTCGACTTCGACCCGATTGTTCAAGGGCAATACAGCTGCATCGGGCGCATCGATCAGAACGGTGACGACCTCGGTGAGGCCTGGATGCCCGTCACCGGTGGTCAACGCCGCCGATACGTCGGCCGCACTAAGCAAGGCCGTCAATCGTGCGGCTGGTTGGGTGTGGTCAACGGGAACGTAGCTGGCACCGAGAAGCCAACAGCTCCAGATCGCGGGAATGATCTCGACGGTGGGCGCCATCACTACGGCAACACGATCCCCACGACGAACGCCGACAGCCCGCAAGCGAGCTGCGATCGCACGAGCTTGGGAATCCATTTCGGCGTAGCTCAGCGCTACCCCGCCGCAGCTGACCGCGGGTGCATCGGGACTCGCGGCAATCGCCGCGGCGAGTTGCATGGGGACGACCTCGGCCGAACCCGGATGTGTTGGGCCGCCGAACATGGCAGTCGGTCGTTCAACACACGTGACTACCGAAGCCGACCCCCGACCGATGATGTGTTCGATCGAGCGAGCGAACGCATCCAGCATCTGCTCGGCGACCGCTCGCCCTATCGTCTCTCCTCGATATTCGACGCCGAGCTCCACAAGGTCGTCCCGTACCTGCACGAAGAACGTCAGGTCGTTCACCGCGGTGCCCGAAGCCAAGATGCGGTGCTGTACCGACTCGCCGCCCAATGATGCGGGGGCGAGGTCCTCCACGGCAAGCATCACTCGACCGGTAGGCCCCGAGATCTTGCGAGCGCGTGCCGAGCGGATGATGGAGGCAAAGGGAACCGCTCGATGCTCAAGCGCGGCGGCCAACGTGGCACTCACCGACCGCCCAAGAGAATCCAGGTCGTTCTGCAGGTCGACATCAAGGACGACCGGAAGTGGGTTCAGGTGATAGCCCACGACGTTTCGTAGCGCTGGGTGATCACGAAGCGACGACGTGACGGTCAATTCGATCGAGTCGCCATCGTGGAACGGACGCAGTGCAGCGCCGAGGGCGGCGAGTGCGTTTGCGAACAGGGTCGTTCCAGGGCCGTTTCGCAATTGCTCCGCAGTGATCGACAGCGGGCGATGCACGTAGCCGTCATCGCCGTCGATCGGCCCGGTTCGCACAATGAGCTCGCTCGGCGCTTCTACCGGGTTCCATGCGTCGGTGACCTCCGAAACTCGACTCTGCTGCCATTGCGCGTGCGCGGCATAGGTGGTTTCGAGAGCCGGGATCGGTTCGCCTCGATAGGCCAGATCCACTTGCTCCCAGATGATGTCGAGTGAGCCTGCGTCAGCCACGATGTGATGGGTCCGCAGCAGAATTGCGCGTCGCCCGGTGTCGTCGGGGTTGTCGGTGGTCAGGTGCTGGACGTTGATGAGTGGCCCGTTGACGAGATCGAACGGAACTGCGTTCATTCGGTCGGCGAGATGATCTAGCGAAGCCGATTCGCTGTGCATCGAACCCACTCGAAGCGCTTGGTCGACCGTGAGCTGTCGGCGGCTGCGACCATAGGAGGTGTGAAGCACGGGTTGATGGGCAACAACTGTGGCGAGCGCATCGTTGAAGCGTTGCGCATCGAAGCCGTCAGGAACGGTGTAGATCCGGGCGACGTTGTATCGCATGTCGCTCGGGTCACGGCGCCACTCGTAGAGCAGCGATTCTTCGCCAGGCGACAGCGGTCGCTCTCCCTCACCCAACTCGGGGATCGCCATCGCTGGTGCGGCGAGGTCGAGTCGGTCTTTCGCGCTCCCGTTTTCGATGTATGCCGCTAGGTCTTCCACGGTGCGGTTTGTGAAGGCAACCGATTCGGGGACGACCAGGTCGAACTTGTCGCTGACTCGGACGATCATCTCCAGCGCATGCAACGACGTGCCTCCCAGCGCGAAGAAGTCGGCGGTGGCGGATAGTTCGTCAATTCCAAGGACCGAGCCCCAGATCGCGGCGATCGTGGATTCAACATCCCCCGACACCGCACGACCAGCATCGGCGCTATCGGCGCGACGCCGCATCGCTGGTGCGGGGAGCAGCGCCATGTCGATCTTGCCGTTGGCGCTAAGTGGAATGTGGTCGACTACCTCGATCGCGTTGGGCACGGCGTGACTGGGCAGCTGACCGACCAAACTGGCCCGAAGCGCATCGAGGTCAATCTCCTCGTCGCCCTCAGGCATGACCCACAACGTGAGCACCTCGGGCTTGCGAGGCTCGTATCCGACCTCCGCGAGCATGCTCGTTATGGCTGCGACCTCGTCGTCATCCATCGGATCGTCGAGTTCGAACATGGCTTCGTCGCGGGTCTTATGCCCGAGACGCACGTCCCAGCTGTACGGAGCGGCGTAATTGTGATGGCCCTGTTCGATCTTGTGGACGAAGATTCCCGCCGCGTTGATCAAACAGTTCGTCGAACGACCCGAGTCGGGTGGACGTTGCCAGGTACCGCTCGACTCGAGCGTCTCGTAGAGCTCACCCAGCGGCACATCGACGTAGCGGTAGAAGTCAACGAATCGGATCCGATCGAAGATCTCTGGGTCCGAGAGGAACTCGACGTCCATGTTCTCCGAGACCGCATCGGGGGTCGAGTGATAGACGTGGCGCGCTTCGCGAACCATGGCATCGATCGAGTCGGGGTCGAATCGATCCGAGTCGAACATGCCCGGAACGAGACGGGTCTCAAAGAACTGCCCTCGACTAAGACCTGTCACGACGGCGCTGGTACCGAGTTCCTCAGCCTTGGCCAGCGCGATCGTGTAGATCGCCTTGTAGCAACCGTTGCACACATTTGAGAACCGCTCGAGGCTGTCTCGGAAGATCTCGTCCATGCCCTCGACGGTTACGAACTCGTGGTCGACGCCGAGTGCTTCGGTGGCCCGTCGGACATTGGCTTTGGCGACTTCGGCGATGTAGCCGTTGTCGAGGGTGATGGCGAAGACTCGTGCACCCAGTTCGACCAGTTTGTAGAGGGCGTAGGTCGAATCTTTGCCTCCGGAGATCAGGTGAACCACGTCGTAATCGCCGGTGGAATTTGCTCGGGCGAGCGCGAGTTCGACAGCGAGGTCCGCTTCGTCCTTGAACCAGTCCTTGGCCTGCGGCGCGATCACGTCGAAGTCGTGGCAACTCGAACAGACCCCGTCGCCATCAATGACCGTGTCCGGCACGTCCGAACCCAATCCACATCGCACGCAGTGGTCAACGGCTTGACCGACAGGAGGCGTCCACAATCCAACAACTGCCTGACCAACGCGGTCCACGCTTTGCGCGACGTGTTCGATCTCGCCCGGTTCTAGCCGGACACCGCTGATCTTGATCTGCTCGTCGATGCGTCCGAGGTACACCATGCGATCGGCGTCCAACATCCGAACGAGGTCGCCCGTGCGATACAGCATCGCGGAAGACCCCGAACGTAAAACCTTGGCGAACCGCTCGGTATCTGCGCCTTGAGCCGATGAGTATCCGGGCGCCATTCCAGGGCGAGAGATGTAGAGCTCGCCGGGCACCCCCAGCGGCACTGGGTGACCGCTCGGGTCGAGGACGTGCAGCCCTACCCCTGGTGCGGGGGCGCCGATTGGCACCTCTGGCCCCGTATCGAACAGCGGGTCGTAGCGATGCTGCATACACCCAACGACCGCTTCGGTCGGGCCGTACTCGTTCCAGATCACTAATCCTTCGCCACACACATCGAGCAATCGATCTGCAAGGTCCGTCATGAACGCTTCGCCGCCGACGATTAGCCCAGCCAGCGGATGTTCGTCGTCGATCATCCTGGCGAGTAGTTCGAGGTGGCTTGGGGTGGCCTTGACCAACGTGGCCACTCGCTGGTCGACGATCTCTCGCAGCGCTGGCAGACCGCCCGAAGGATGCAGCGTCATCACGCCGCCAGACAGGAACGGCAAGAAGAGCGTGGTGATCGTAAGGTCGAACGACAGCGAGGTGAACAGCGGCATCACCGGCGCATACGGGCCAATGTAGGTGGTGTAGGCAAAGCCGAGATACTCGCTGAGTCCCTGGTGAGTGATCGGAACGCCCTTGGGAACGCCGGTAGAGCCCGAGGTGTAAATGACGTACGCCAGGTCTTCGGGAACCACCTGGACCGGAGGCGATTCGACGTCGGCAACGATGAGCGAGTCGATGTCGGCGAGCGATGTCAGCACGACCGCACAATCGGCGTTCGAGCGGAGGTATTCGCGGCGGGCGTCAGGATAGGTCGGGTCTATCGGCACAAAGGCGGCCCCGGCACGCAAGACCGCATGGATCGCTATGACCGCGTCAAGACCGATCGGCATCTCGATACCGATGAGATCCCCGCGACCGAACCCAGCGCGACGCAATCGAATGCTCGCACGTTCGATCGATGCATCGACCTCGCCAGCGGTTACCGCCACGGTTTCGCCATAGCGTTCCCAGCGAATTGCGAGCCGATCAGCGTGGGCGCGGAGGCGCTGACTTACAACATCTGGGGT
>CAZTDG010000026.1:0-21404 GCA_964612655.1 uncultured Acidimicrobiales bacterium
ACCCAGAAACGCTCGATGTTGTGGCGTCAGCGATCGAGGAACTGGGAGCGCAGGGGCAGATGATCGGCGTGATCACTCACGTGGGCGAGTTGGCCGAGCGCATCTCGGATCGCTTCACGATCACCCGGACGCCCAGCGGGTCGCAGGCGACACGCGTCGACGTGGCAGGCTAGGCGAATGCAGTTCGCCGTCGAAGCTTGGGACCCCGACTACGGGACCGGTGGCGACAGCGATGGCCTCGATGCCTCGACCGATGTTGTCGATCCAACAATCGAGCGCACCCCCGATGAGTGGCGCCCGATCGACCCTGTCGGGCACGAGCCGGGAACGATCTACTTCGTCGACGGGGTGCGGCGAATCGATGCCCGAATTTGGGTCACCGATGAGCACGGGAGGGTCTTGCCCGGTTCGTGTGCCACGGTGGCGGCCGGTTCGGTGGCTTGTAGCCCGACGTCCGCGACCCTCCACGACATTGCTCTTCGAAGGATTGTGCTTACGCCACCGACACCGACTGCTGCCTCGATCAACACCGAGTTCGGCGACTACGAGCATGTCGAAATCACGACAGGGTCGCCCGAGGATCTGTATCTCGGAATTCACGAGGAGATGACCCGTCTCGAAACAGAGACGATTCCAGACATCGACGGGGACGGCCTAGTGGTGTTCGACGGGCCGCTACGGGGCCGAAGTTCGGACCGCTCGATCGGAATCATCAAGACCCAACATGTCCAATACCTCGAGGGGCATCCGTTGACGGTCGTCGCTGCGCTCGAAGCTGGACAACGTACCCCGCTCTTCCAGATCGGCACGGGACGGTTCGCACGACTCGCTTGGTATCTGCGACTCCCCGGCCCTCGTACGCACGGCTGGGCAGGAATCCTTCGCTGCGAAATCCCTAGCGCCGACCTCACCCAGGCGGTGAGCATTACCGACCAGGTCTCCGCTGCCCTCCCTCGGTTCGCTAGCGAACCGCACAAAGAACAGCGGGCACCACAGAATCTGTACCCGATCGCTGGCCTGGAGCGTGCGCTCCGTGCTCGGCTAGGTGATCAGCGATTGTTACAGCGAGCACTACGGCGTGCGGCGTCGTCTGTAGCGACGCCGACGCCGTAGTACCAACTCGGCTGAATTAGGGAACTAGTTCCGGGAACAGTTCGTATCGATTCGCACGCCGGCGCGTCGGGCGATCACGAGGTAGTCACCATCACGGACCCCGTCGTTGAGCAAACTGTCGTTGCTGGTTCTGCCGACCCAGCTGCCATCTCGACGAACGTTGTAGTCCCAACGGTCGCCCAAGTCGGTCCATTCGACCAGGTCACCACCGTTGGTAGAACGGACGGTGCAGGTCACGCTGGGTTCGTTAGCAACAGTCACGACTTGACGTGACTGAGGCGCCGCTTGCTGACCGCCTCCGTTGTTGCGCTGGAAGTTCGGGTTCTGTGCAATGCGACGAGCGGCGTTCAGCGACGAGGTGCTCGAGTCCAGCCACCAGTCGCATCGTGCACTCTCTTGATGCTCGGAGTTGAAGTAGACGACCGCAGCGAACCTGTCGGCAATCTCTGGCTGCTGCAAGAAGTTCGCAGCCCGGTCGAGCCATTGGCCCTTCTGACCCGATGGCCCTTCAGCTGCTCCCCACTCTGGCAGCACCAGCTGCTTGTCGGGGTGTCGGTCACCGAACTCGATGAACGGGGTGATGATCTCTTCGAGCTCGCGGTAGCCCTCCTGAGGGTTTCGGCATTGGTTCCAGTTGTATGGGTCGGCACCGAGGTAGTCGACGTAGGCGTCACCTGGGTACCACTTTCCTGCCGAGCGGCGGTCGGTTGTAGGAACCTGGAAACTAAAGCTCGTCATCGTCCAGACGAATTCGGCGTTGGCGCCTTGCTGTTCGAACACGGTGTGGAAGGCACGCCATGCTGCAATGAAGTCATCATCGTCTCCGAAGCTGACTCGGTCTCTGGCCTCGGGTTCATGATGGAACGAGATCCAAACGTCAGGTCCAAGGGCGCGAACGTCTCGCGCCAGGTCGATCATCTCATTGTGGAGTTGCGAGCCGGGACGAGCGTTTGCGATCGAACGCCAGGAGATCTCGCTCCCGTTGTCACGGGTTGGCTTGACCGAGATGAACAGCTGTCGATCGCCATCGACAATCCAGTTGTTCAGGCGATTATCGAGGTTGTCCTCCCACGTCGAAAACGTGCGAGCGATCTGCAGCTTCGCTCCTAGTTGGCGCTCTAGCTCCTGATAGGCCTCTATCTGTGTTTGATTGCCCTGCGTCCGAGCGAAGGCTCCGAAGAGAATGCCATCATTGGTCTGCTGAGCGTCTACGGCACTATCGCTACCCCCTAGAGCTGCGCTGGCTGCGAAAAGGCTAATGCCTACTAGCAGCCACCCAAGTATGTGGCGGGGTCGAATACGAAACCGCCGTTGGTCATTTTCGGTGACTAAGGCACCGTCATCTGTAAATGTCGTCGTGTCCATGTAGTGCACCCTACATCAGTTTGGTTACGTTCGTAACGTAAATGAAATAAAATGTCGGAAGCGGATATGGAGGCTTCAGGGGGTACCGAAGACCAAGAACCGCACTGGGCATGCACACCGCTAGCGTGGTCAGGTGGTGCGCTCGCTCTACCCCCCTGGGGCTCTTCATGTGACGTGGCTGGGAGACCGATTCGGCCTCTGGGTCGACGACCCCCACGCCGAACCGAGAGACGTCCGCCAACTGGCGATCGGTATCTTCGGCCCAGATATCCGGGCAGCTGCGGCGGAACGCTTTGAAGAGCACGCGTTGCAAGAATCGGGCCGTTCAGCGGGTATCGAAGCCGCGGCTATGATTCCCGTCGACCCTCGCGCCCTGTGTTCGGTCCTTATTCGAGCCCGCCCATCGTCGAGTTGGTCCGGGTCACTGAGTTGGCTCTACGACGCAACGCTGATGGCGGTGGAGATCGCGGTAACCGGGCGCTTCATGCCAACTGTGCATACCGCAGGGCTGCGTTGGCGTGCGGAGTGGGATCCGCTGGCCGACACCTCGATCGAAGCGGCCGTCGACGAACTACTCATCGACGCGCCAGCCGTAGTGTTCAGCGCCACGGACAAACCGTGGCCCGCCCAAATGATGCGGCTGCTCGAAACAATGGTCGACGGCCTATGCCGCTTCGCCCTCGACGAAGCACAGTGGCGGCCCCCACTCGCCCGCACGAGGGCGAGCTCGGTAGTGGCGTTGCGACGCATCACCAGTGCGCTCTCACGCCAAGACTCGGTCTTCGTTGGCGACTCCGCTGTACACGAGGCCGCGTTCGCCGAATGGGCCACCCAGTTGAGCGACTACCGCAGCGTCACCGCAGGCGCACCCGATGTTCGTCTTCGCGGGAAGCTCTCGCCGCCAACGAACGCCGGCTCAACAACATGGGTCGTCGATTTCCTCGCGGTATCCGACGGAGGTCGCGAGACCAGCTTTGCCGACATCTGGGATGGGAGCGCAGAATCTCCCAAACTAGGTGGCGCCGCAGGGCTCACTGCTTTGCGAACCAGAATTCGTGACCTCTTCGACCGTCTCGGTGCCCAGCTTGCGATCTTTGCAAGTCTGGCTGATGAGGCGACTCCCTCCCGGTTGGAACTCGATGCGGGCGAACTCAACGAACTCCTGCGAGACGGGGCCACTATCTGTCGCACCGCCGGGCTGACGATCCTCACCCCGGAGGGGTTTACGAGCGTCAACCCCCGCCTCACCGCCACCGCCAACGCATCGGGTGGCGACGAAGGCTGGAGCCCCCGAGGCGCACTGGTCGAAGTTGACTGGGGGCTTGCCCTTGGTGACGTGACACTGACGCCTGAAGAAATCGAGGAACTCACCCGAACGAGCGCAGAGGTCATCTCGCTTCGCGGAAACTGGGTTCAAGTTGATCGCAATCACATGCGGGCAAGCCTGCGAGCGTTGGAGAAGCAGCGAAGTGAAGCGTCACTACTCTCCCCCTCCGAGCTACTCCGAGAGTCCATTGATCATCTGAGTCCAATCAGCGACGACGACTTGACCGCGCAAGGCTGGATCGGGGATCTCATCGCGGGTCTGCCCGATGATGAACTGACCGAGGCTAAGGAGCCGGCCGGGTTCGAGGGCGAACTGCGCCCGTATCAGCGGCGAGCTCTCGGCTGGCTGCAGTTTCTCGGGCGTCTCGGCCTCGGCGGTTGCCTCGCTGACGATATGGGACTCGGAAAGACCCCGACCGCGCTGGCCCACCTGCTCGAACGCACGTTGCGGCGCGTGAGCGCCGACGGTCCCCACCGACCACATCTGGTCATCTGTCCGCTGTCGGTAGTGAGCAACTGGGAATCCGAGGCGAACCGGTTCACCCCTGAGCTTCAGGTGCAGATCGTGCACGGTTCGGACCGTCCACGGGGTGCCGATCTCATCCGGGCCGCCGCAACTCACGATGTCTTGATCACCACCTACGGCACCATGAGTCGCATCGTCAAAGAGCTTGCTCCGATCGAGTTCGATGTGATCGTCTGCGATGAAGCCCAAGCGATTAAGAACCATCGCACCAACGCTGCGGTGGCGGTGCGAACCCTGCAATCGAGCCAGCGGATCGGCCTCACGGGAACCCCTGTAGAGAATCGTCTCACCGAACTGTGGTCGATTCTCGACGCCATGAATCCCGGGATGTTGGGCGGCGTCACCTGGTTCAAACGCACCTTTGCGACGCCCATCGAAGACGGAGACGGCGAAGTCCTCGCAGCCCTCCGCAGAATCACCGCACCCTTCGTTCTGCGCCGCACCAAGGCCGACCGGTCGCTGGTTCCCGACCTCCCAGACAAGGTCGAACAGATCGCCTGGGCCACCTTGGCTCCCGAACAGGCCGGGCTCTATCAAGCCGTGCTCGATGACTTCTTTGAGAAGGCCGATGCGCTGTCGGGAATCGAGCGACGTGGCATCGTTCTCGCAACGCTGACCCGACTCAAGCAGATCTGCAACCATCCTGCGCTGTTCCTCAAGCAAGACTCTGTGGGGGACCAAGGCCGATCTGGGAAACTCGACCGCTTCGACGAACTCGTCGATGATCTGCTCGAGGCCGGCGAGCGAGCGATTGTCTTCACGCAGTACCGGGAGATGGGTCACTTGTTGGCCACCCACCTGAGTTCGCGCCTCAAACATGACGTGCCGTTCCTACACGGCGGTACCACGCGCAAGCAGCGCACAGAAATGGTCGATGCCTTTCAGGCCAGCGACGGCTTACCGATACAGCTCATCAGCCTTCGCGCTGGTGGCACAGGACTCAACCTCACGGCCGCCAGCCGCGTCATCCACTACGACCGATGGTGGAACCCCGCGGTGGAAGATCAGGCCACCGACCGCTCATGGCGTATCGGCCAAGACAAGACCGTGTTCGTACACAAGCTGGTTTGTCAGGGCACTCTCGAGGAACGAATCGACGCGCTGCTGCGCGAGAAGCGAGCACTCGCCGACGCGGTCGTTGGCGGCGATGAGAGCTGGCTCACCGAGCTGACCACCGACGAACTTCGCGAGACGCTACGTCTCGGATCCTCAGCGGTTGCCAGACGAGAGGAAGAGAACTGATGCCTCGCCCACTGCGCTCCGAAATCGCACGATCGATCGCGAACCTCGCGATCGAGGTCGGCGACCCTGGCCGGATGGCCAAGGCCCGCAGAATTCACCGCAAGGGCGGCGTCTCAACCGTAGAGATCGATCCACGAACGGCATCGACATCGGTGTCGGAGGATGACTCGCAGTACAGCGTTGAGCTGAGCCTTGACGACACCGCACGAGCCGGAGAGGTTCCCGCGGCTGAGGTTCTGGTTACCTCCTGCGACTGTGACGACAAGGGCGATGCGGCATGTCGACACGTCCTCGCCGGGCTGCTCGGCTTAGCCGAAGCCTGCGAGGTCAACGCTCGCCTCCTAGACCGTTGGACCGATGTACCTCGCGATGTTGCGGTCCAAGAGCGGCCAGTTCAGCTTGCCGGCGACTTCTTTGGTGAGCCGGGCCGGCGACGTGCCATCCCGACGCTCCCATCTCGTCCCAGTTCAGGGTTCCCGCCACTACTCGTCGATGAGACCGACGCCGGACCTGTCTTTGAGGACGCCATCGCGACGATTCGACGGACACTTACTCCGTATCAAGCTCGGCGATAGCGGCGTCGACCGCGTCGCTATCTTCGGCATCAAAGATCAAAAGCCATTGGCTTGCGTCTTTGAGCATCTCCGCTCGAACGCCATGCAGTAGCAGACGGTCACGCACACGAACACAGGCGGACGCATCGGTGAATTCGCGAGTGGCCGCGCCGTCCTGTTGGCGCTGGCGGGCCCGCTCGGTTCGAGTTTGCGCGACCTGACGCCGAGAGGATGCATTGATCCGACGGTGAATAGTGGGAGCTACCAAGAGGGTGAGGAATCCTGCGCCGATTACCAGCGCCAAAATCATCCAGGGTTGCATGGCTCCCCTAGGCGGGGTCGGAATAGGGCTGCGCCATCGCCATGCGCGTCGCGTCATTGGCTTGCCAGAGCGCACTACGAAGGATCTCGCGATCACGAAGCTGTTGCTCCGGGATGAAGATGCGTACTACTTCTGGCCCGAGGTTCGCCTCTTGAGCTTCGTAGATGCCAAGCAATCGGTGTCGTTGACCGTCCGACAGTAGGTGGACGGGTAGACGAAGCGCTGCTGCGCCTGCGATTTCGGGATACGAGCACAAGTCCGTGAGCGAGTCACGGGCCAGGGTCCCGCTCGGATGGCGAGGGTCGTTGGCCAAATGTGCGAGCAGATCAAGGGTTCGCGGAAGCGCAAACCCCCGGCTCTTGTCCTCTGATGCCAGACGACCTGGAGAGGTCGGCCGGATCGCCGCGTCCAACGCTGGCACGACTCTGTACTCGTGGGCGAGCAGAAGAACGTCTTGTTCGGAATCGACGGCGGAGAAGAGATCCTGGTGGGTCTCGTAGCCGTGTTGACACAGCTCGACGAGCTCAACCTTGGCGACGTCATCGCCTTCGATGAGACGGGCCCGAAGTTGGCGAACCAAGTGGGTGAGGCTGATCGCTTCACCTTGTTGCTCAAGGATCCAGCGCAACTGGTGGTCGAGACGCTGGGGAAGCACACGATCGCCAAAGAGCGTGAGCTCGCAGACTTCGGTCGCTACCTGCACGCAGTAGTCGACCAGGCTGGAGATGTCGTCCCTTGGATCCTCATCGATGAGGTATTCATAGAAGACGTCGTTGATCTCGCTGGTGAACTCGTCGGGGGTCAACGAATGCTTCTGGCAACGCGCTGCCAACGCATCCACAGCCTCAATTGTCTCGACGTAGCGGGGTGATCCCATCGTCTCCATTTTGGACCCTGGCGCGACCCGAGGCGTGGACCTTCAATGACTCCCTTGAATCACCCTCTCGCTCGCCCGTAGGCACGCGAAATCCGACGCTGTTGACGTGCCTGGGCTATTGAGCGCCGGTCGGGGAACGACCAAAGAACGAGTCGAAACCATGCACGATCGGGTGCGGTGAGGACGAGGGGAGCTGCGATCCACGAGGCACGAACATGGCGGTCGACATTCCTAGAGAGCGGGCGATATCGAGATCATCGATCTGGTCATCGATGAGTAGCGCATCGGAGAATTCCACTCCGGTCATGCGTCGAATGGCTTCAAAGAAAGCCGCGTCGGGCTTACGGGATCCGATCTCGCCGCTGACGACCCAGGTGTCGATTCGGGACTCGAGGTCGAAACGTCGACGAAGAATCTTCGACCACGTAATGGAGTTGTTTGTGATCACCGCGACCCGCAAGCCCCGCTCATGAAGCCGATCGACGAAGTCCACGACACCATCGCGTAGCTGGAACGCCGAGGTATGTGCCAGATCGAGTTCCTTGTGATCCTCGTCGCCGAGCCCGAGCATCGTCCACAGTTCGCCCGTCGACAATCGTCCGAGCGTGGCAGCCCTAAACGCGTTGTTGATCTCCTCGAGGGATGCCTTGGACCCTCGCTCGCGCAAGAAGGGAACCAATCGTGATCCCACATCGTTCGCTTCGTCGAAGAGCACGCCGCGGGCATCCAGAACGACCAGTTCCAGCCGAGGTGGACGGCTCCGAGGTGCCGTCGAGGCCGCCACTTGGCCTGCGGACCTGTCGGGGCGACGAAGCTGCACAACCTCTTCACCGCGTTCGTCAGTGCGGCGGTTGCCAAAGCGAGCCAAGATGCGGAAGACCAGCAAGGTCGCCAGCAGTGCCAGCGCCACGAGCGCAACCGCAGCCCAAATCCTCGGGGTTTGGTCCTCGATGCTCGTGCTCACCTCGATGTCGGTGGCGAGTGGGTCCCGGGGCGTCAATCGCCAGACAGCACTACGACCGTCGACGTCGAGGGTGTTGGCGAGCACGGTGTCGGGCAAGATGACTTCGAACTCGAGGGTCACGGTGTCGGCCAACGGACGACCAGCGATCGCTTCAAGTTCAGCCAAGGAGAGCCCGAGCGGGTTGCCGACCAACCCAGCGATTGCACTATCGCCGAACGTCGTGAGCGGAATCTGGGGATCGATGCGTCCGGCTACTTCGTAGGTTGTGCGGGCGAAGCTTCGGGAGCGAACGACCTCAAAGTCCGAGAAGAGCGTTCCTGGGCCCGCGATCTCGTCGAGCACCCCTGCGAGATCGGCCGACGATGCGAAGTCCTTGCTCGCCTCCACCACGATCGCCCCGCCCGTCTCGGCTTCTCGTGGGCCGTCCACAATCCAGCCTGCGTTCGCGAGGTCTTCGACCTGTAGCCGGTCGACGAGCTCGGGAGCTGCGGCGATGACATTGTCGTCGAAGGCGGTGGTGAGCGTTACTGTCCCCGAGCCATCGTCGGCTACGTCAACCTCGACAGCTGCATCGACCTGGCACGCGCTCAGCACGAGCAGGGCTAGGGCCAGGAACAGCAGGCGGAACTTGGCGGTCACGGCGACTTACGCTAGGCGGTTTCTCACCGGGAGTAGAACTTCGTCGTCAAGTCGCAGCCGAACAGTAACAATGGGACAAATCGTCACACTTCGTTGATTGGCGCGCCAATAAGGCGTTCTCCGGAGCGTTTTGGCGCAGCCAAAATCTCCATACAGCCCCGAAGGCCCGTGAGGGCCGACGGTCTTGGCTTACACCTGCGCTTTGTCGGAGTCTTCGAGCTCTTCGACCGGTGGCGGTTCGAAGCCTTCGATAGCCCGAAATACGATCTTTTGCTCGCCGGCGTATTCGGGGTCGTCCTCTACGTCAACGATGATGATTTCACCTGCGCGAAACTCCTTGTACAGGAGCTTTTCCGAAAGTGGATCCTCAACGAGACGTTGCAATGCACGACGTAGAGGTCGAGCACCGAGAGTTGGGTCGTAGCCCTTGACGGATACGAAGTCCTTGGCGGCGTCGGTGAGTTCGAGCCCCATACCTTGGCCAGCCATCTGGGTAGCCACCCGCTTGATCATGAGGTCGACAATTTGGCGAACCTCATCTTGAGCAAGTTCGTGGAACACGATCGTGTCATCGACACGGTTCAAGAACTCCGGACGGAAGTGCTCCTTGAGCGCATCGTGCGCCTTGTCCTTCATCCGTTCGTAGCTGATGGCCGTATCGCCCTTAGTGAAGCCAAGGTTGGCCTTGCGAAGGTCTCGAGTACCGAGGTTCGAGGTCATGATCAACACCGTGTTACGGAAGTCGACCGAGCGGCCTTGACTATCGGTCAGTCGACCCTCTTCGAGAATCTGCAACAGCGTGTTGAAGACATCGGTGTGGCCCTTTTCGATCTCATCGAAGAGCACGACACTAAATGGCTTGCGGCGAACCGCTTCGGTCAGCTGGCCACCCTCGTCGTATCCGACGTAACCGGGAGGCGAACCGACGAGACGGCTGACCGTGTGCTTCTCCATGTACTCGGACATGTCGAGGGTGATCAGTGCTTCTTCTTCGCCGAACAAGAACTCGGCGAGCGTCTTTGCGAGCTCGGTCTTACCGACACCCGATGGGCCGAGGAAGATGAACGAACCTGATGGACGCTTCGGATCCTTCAAGCCGGCTCGGGTGCGTCGAATCGCACGGGACAAAGCCTCGATGGCTTGTTCCTGACCGATCACACGCTTGTGTAGCTCGGCTTCCATGTTGAGAAGCTTTTCGGTCTCTTCTTCGGTGAGCTTGTAGACGGGGATACCAGTCCAGAGCGAGAGAACCTCGGCGATCGCTTCTTCGTCAACCTCGTCAAAGAGGTCAGCGCCCGATGCCTTGATTTCTGCTTCGACTTCCTCGCGCTTGACGAGAAGTTCCTTCTCGCGGTCGCGAAGCTCGCCTGCGTCTTCGAAGCGCTGCTCTTCCACCGCGATCTTCTTGTTGCGTACAACTTCGGAGATCTCGGCTTCGATCTCTTTGTACTCCGGTGGAGTATCCATGCGCTTGATGCGCAAGCGAGAACCAGCCTCATCGATCAGATCGATGGCCTTGTCTGGCAAGAAGCGGTCCGAGATATAGCGATCGGCGAGGTTCGCTGCAGCGACGAGTGCCTGATCGGTGATCGTGACTCGATGGTGCTCTTCATAGCGCTCACGCAGACCCTTGAGAATCTCAATGGTGTGGGCCACGGAAGGCTCTTCGACCTTGACCGGCTGGAAACGACGCTCAAGAGCAGCGTCCTTTTCGAGATGCTTGCGGTACTCATCGAGGGTGGTGGCACCAATGGTCTGGAGTTCACCACGAGCAAGCATTGGCTTGAGGATGGAGGCCGCGTCGATCGCGCCCTCTGCAGCACCGGCGCCGACGAGGGTGTGGATCTCGTCGATGAACAAGATGATGTCGCCGCGGGTCTTAATTTCCTTGAGGACCTTCTTGAGGCGTTCCTCGAAGTCACCGCGATAGCGAGAACCTGCGACTAGCGCACCGAGGTCAAGGGTGTAGAGCTGCTTGTTACGGATGGTGTCTGGAACATTGTCCGACGCAATCGCTTGGGCTAGGCCCTCGACGATCGCCGTCTTACCAACACCAGGCTCACCGATGAGCACCGGGTTGTTCTTTGAGCGGCGCGAGAGCACCTGCATGACACGTTCGGTCTCTTTCGAACGACCGACGACGGGGTCGAGACCCTTGTCGCGGGCGACTTGGGTGAGGTTTCGACCGAACTGGTCGAGAACGAGCGAGCCGGATTGGCTGTCGCCACCTCCGCCGCCTGCGGTTGCTCCGGCCTTCTCACCCGATGGTCCAGCAGCGGCAGAACCGCCGCCTGGACCCGAGTAGCCGCTGAGCAGCTGAATGACTTGCTGGCGGACACGGGAAAGGTCGGCGCCAAGCTTGACGAGAACCTGAGCGGCGACACCTTCGCCCTCGCGAATGAGTCCGAGCAGGATGTGCTCGGTGCCGATGTAGTTGTGACCGAGCTGCAGCGCCTCGCGCAGTGACAGTTCGAGCACCTTCTTGGCACGGGGAGTGAATGGAATGTGGCCCGATGGCGATGAGCCGCCTTGCCCGATGATCTCCTCCACTTGGCTGCGAACAGCCTCGAGGGAGATGCCGAGCGATTCCAGCGCCTTGGCAGCGACACCTTCACCCTCATGAATCAGCCCGAGCAAGATGTGCTCAGTACCGATGTAGTTGTGGTTCAAAAGGCGCGCTTCTTCTTGGGCCAACACCACGACTCGACGAGCCCGATCGGTGAATCTCTCGAACAAGGTTTTCTCCTTAAGCGAACTAGTCCTGCAAGTCTAGCCACGGGCTACCCTCGCACACCTTCGTCAGGCGAGGAGAGTTACGTAGCTGGTTAGATTCCTGTCGGCAGGATCTCTTCTGTGGTGAGCACCCGACGATACGAATTCATTCCCGTCTGGGAAAATCTGACCCCAAACAACACCGCACTCGCAGGGTTAAGTTCCTAACATAAGGGTGTGGCTACAACGAGTCCTCTTGAAGACGTACCGGCTCTCGTCAGCGACCTTGCCCGAGTAGAGCAAGAGCTGTACCGGTCCGTAGAAACCGATAATGGCCTTCTACAAGAGGTCGCCTCCCACCTGATCAGCGCGGGCGGTAAGCGGGTACGTCCCGGTTTTTGCATCACCGCAGCAGCTGCAGCACGCCCCGACTTTGCCCCTGCGAGTAATGGGGTAATCCTCGGCGCCGTAGCGGTGGAGTTGGTTCACCAGGGTTCGCTCTATCACGACGACGTTATGGATTCGGCCACGACCCGTCGCACGGTTGAGTCGGTCAATTCGAAATGGGGCAACCATCAAGCGATCTTGGCGGGTGACTTCTTGCTCGGACGAGCATCGGAGATTTCGGCTTCGTTGGGTGTCGAGGTCGCAGGCCTGCTGGCAAAGACGATCAGTCAACTCTGCGATGGTCAGGTCCGCGAGCTTGAATTTCTTTACCGGGTGGACCGCACCGAGGAGTCCTATCTCAAGTCGATCGACGGCAAGACAGCATCACTGCTCGCAGCAGCCTGTCGAATCGGCGGCATCGTCGCCGACCTTCCCGAGGAGCACACCGAACATCTCACGATCTTCGGGCGTGCCTACGGAATGGCCTTCCAGGTCGTCGATGACATCTTGGACCTGACCGCCACCGACGAAGAGCTCGGCAAGCCCGCAGGCAACGACATGATCGAAGGTGTCTACACGCTGCCTGTTATCCGTGCCATGGCCCACGGCGAAGTCGGCAAGGACCTCCAGCAACTACTCGGGCGTCCAATCGATACCACGGCTCGCGATGAAGCCCGTGAGATCGTCCGGGCGAGCGGTGCACTGAAGAGCGCCCACGCAGACGCCAAGCGCTATGCCGAGACAGCTACCAATGCACTCACGTCGTTCTCCGACACCGCAGGTGGCGAAGCGCTCAAGGCCGCGGCCGACCACTTGGTCGACCGAGTCGAGAACCTCGTCGTCTAACTTCCCGGGCGTTGCCCTTCAGGGCGCGGATCCGGCCCTAGCGGGCCAAAAGTTCAATCCTTTGGGGTCAGACCCTTCGTTACTGACCTTCCCGCTGTTACCCCAGTTTTTCGGGCTACCGGTTACAGCACGCCGTCGACGAGGGCTTTGGCTTCTTGTTGGACTTGTGCGAGGTGGTCGGCGCCTTTGAAGGATTCTGCGTAGATCTTGTAGACGTCCTCGGTGCCGGATGGACGAGCCGCGAACCAGGCGTTCTCGGTTTGCACCTTCAGGCCGCCGATCGCCGCGCCGTTGCCCGGCGCCTCGGTGAACGTGCCGGTGATTGCCTCCCCGGCTACTTCGGTGGCCGAGACGTCGCTCGGTTGGAGACCCTTGAGCGTAGACTTCTGTTCACGGGTTGCTGGAGCGTCGACACGGGCATAGGCGGGCGCACCGTACTCGTCGGTCAATTCCGCGTACCGCTCGCTGGGCGATTTGCCTGTGACCGCTTTGATCTCCGCGGCGAGCAGGCAAAGGATGAGGCCGTCCTTGTCGGTGGTCCACACGGTTCCGTCATGACGCAGGAACGATGCACCAGCGGATTCCTCACCACCGAAACCAACCGAACCGTCGATCAGGCCAGGCACGAACCATTTGAAGCCGACCGGCACCTCGATGAGTGTCCGGCCGAGGGCTTCAGCGACCCGATCGATCATCGACGACGAAACCAGTGTCTTGCCGATGGCCGTGTCATCGCCCCAACCAGGACGGTTCGCGAAGAGGTAATCGATAGCGACGGCGAGGAAGTGGTTCGGGTTCATCAGACCCGCGTCAGGGGTAACGATGCCGTGGCGGTCAGCATCGGCGTCGTTGCCGGTAGAGATGTCGTAGCTGTCCTTGGCCGCGACCAGTGAGGCCATCGCGTTGGGCGACGAGCAATCCATACGGATCTTGCCGTCCCAATCGAGGGTCATGAAGCGCCAGGTCGGATCGACCTCGGGGTTCACCACGGTGAGGTCGAGGTTGTAGTGCTCCCCGATCGCACCCCAGTAGTCCACAGCCGCGCCGCCCATGGGGTCGGCACCGATACGAACACCGGCATCACGGATGGAATCGAGGTTCAGCACGGCTCCCAAGTCAGACACGTAGTTCCCCATGAACTCATAGGTCTGGGTGGTGTCCGCAGCGCGGGCTTCATCGAGAGAGACTCGCTGAACGCCGTCGTTTCCTGCCTCGAGAAGCTGGTTCGCCCGATCTGCGATCCACGATGTGGCGTCGCTGTCCGCAGGGCCTCCATGGGGCGGGTTGTACTTGAAGCCACCATCGCGGGGTGGGTTGTGCGAGGGCGTCACCACTATGCCGTCGGCCTGTCCCTGGCCACTCGCACGGTTGTAGCCGAGGATGGCATGACTGACCGCAGGCGTCGGCGCAAACCGGTCTGCGCTGTCGATCATTGTCGGTACGCCGTTGCCAGCGAGCACCTCGAGCGCCGTTTGGGTAGCGGGCCCGCTTAGGGCGTGGGTGTCCTTGCCGAGAAAGAGTGGCCCGGCCGTTCCTTGCGATGCGCGGTACTCCACGATTGCCTGGGTGGTGGCCGCAATGTGGTCCTCGTTGAACGACGTATTGAGCGATGTGCCGCGATGGCCCGACGTTCCGAACTCCACCCGCTGGGAGATCTCGGAGGGGTCGGGATGTTTGTCGTAGTAGGCCCCGATGACCTCGTCGACGTCGATGAGGTCATCAGGTTGTGCGGGTTGTCCGGCGCGCTCATGCATACCCAGATCATCGTCCATCCGCCGGCTGATTTCAGGGAAGGCGCCAGCGAACTTGGGCTGGACGACCAGCCGGATGGCTACACGATCTCTACCCTGGATGGAGTGAGTACTCTCGGCACCGCAACGCTGCTCAACAGGGCCATCAAACGCAGATGCCCAAATTGCGGGCAAGGCAAGGTGTACCACGGCCTGACCCAGCAGAAGGTGTGCACCCACTGCAGCTACCGCTATAGCCGTGAGTACGGCTATTTCCTGGGTGCGCTCATCGTCACCTACGCACTTATCGGCGGACTGGCCCTTGCCGCGATGTTGACGTTGGCGACACTCGGAACGAGCGTGCCGATCGCGCTTGGAGTTCCGCTGGTCGCCGGATTGTTAGCCGTCCCGATCTTCGTGCCGTTCAGCCACACGCTGTGGATGGCGCTCGACCTTCGTTTCGATCCCCCGAAGCCCGAAGACTTCGAACCGAGTATCAGCAACGACTAGCGAGCACCCTTTTGGCGAAGCACCGCGGGAACGGTCTTGGCCAAAATGCCAAGATCCTCACCGAGCGACCAGTTGTCGACATACCAGCGATCGAGTTCTTCCAGCTCGTCGAAGTCTGTGTCGGATCGGCCTGATACTTGCCATGCTCCGGTCATGCCAGGCGTAACCGCCTCGCGTTGTCGGAAGCGGTCGGGAGCTGCATAGACCTCGGCCTCGACGAACGGGCGAGGCCCGACGAGGCTCATGTCGCCGCGCAAAACATTGAACAGCTGTGGCAACTCATCGATCGAGGTCTTTCGAAGGATGGCACCGATGCGCGTAATCCGCGGGTCGCGCTCCATCTTGAAGATAGGCCCGTCGTACTCGTTGGTGAGGTCGATCTTGAGGTTCTCGGCGTCGGCGACCATGGTCTGGAACTTATAGATCGTGAAGACCTCGCCCCCCTTGCCCACTCGCCGTTGCGAGAAGATCGGCGAGTTGCCGTCAACGAGGCGAATGAACAGCGAAACGATCCCAAAGAGTGGAGCCAAGATGAGGAGCATCAGCCCCGAGATAGCGATGTCGACGAGCCGCTTCACACCCAGCTGCCACGGAGTCGCCATCGACGGAGCGATCGAAACGATCGGGCGACCCTCGATGTGACTAGTCGCAACCCGGCGAGGCGCGATGTCACCGATCCCGGTCATTGCGACGTCCACGCCCATCCGGCTCAATGATCGAGCAGCGTGAGCGAAACGGCCACCGGTGAGCCCGCCCATGCAAAAGATCACCTGGTCTGCGCTGTAGACCTCGACCAAACGGGGAAGATCATCGATCGAACCGAGCTCAGAATCGCGGTGGCCCTCGGCGCTGCGAGCGCGAGCCTTGGCTGACGTGGACCATTGGCAGGTGGCCGGGTCGTCAACGACAAAGCCGAGCACATGATGAGCGCGGCGGCGGTCGGCCATGAGGAGGTCCCGCATCGCTATCGCATGCTCTGGACTGCCGGCGACGATCACGCGACTGAGGTTGCTTTTCAACGTGGCTCGAAGACCGTGATGCAGCGACAACGACACGAACCATAGAACCGAGACCAAGCCCACCCATCGGCGAGCACCGTCGCCGATGCCGATCACGAACGCCACGAGAGCAAACGCTGCGGCGCCAGCCAGAACAGCGCGAAACACCAAGGTCACCGTGGTTGGCCAACGTCGAGAATGGGCAACCTCGTACACGTCTTCCCAGATCAGGTACGTGATGATCCCAAGAGCTACGGGAACTCCCAGTAACACCGAACCAGCGTTGAAGAACTGGCCGATTCCCCACTGCCATGCGGTAACAGCGACCATCACTGAAAAGAGGATCACGAGGTCAAGACCCATGTGAAGCCAGGCGCGTTTTCGAATCGTCTCAAGCAGTCGTGTCATTTGTCCGCTCTCTCCTACCTGGCGCCACGCGCCATAAGTACCGCCGGTACAGTTTTTGCCAGAATCTCGAGGTCTTGGCCCAAGGACCAGTTGTCGACATACCAGCGATCGAGCTCATCGAGCTCTTTGAAGCCGGTGTCGGAACGCCCCGACACCTGCCATCGACCTGTGAGACCTGGTTTCACCATGTGGCGATCCAGGAAACTCACTGGTGCAGCCTCTACCTCGTGGACCGGCAATGGTCGCGGTCCAACAAGGCTCATCTCCCCACGCAAAATGTTGAAGAGCTGTGGCAACTCATCGATCGACGTCTTTCTCAAGAAACGTCCCACCCGCGTGATGCGCGGATCGTCGGTCATCTTGAAGACCGGACCCTCGTGGTCGTTGGTCAGGTCGATCTGAAGCTTCTCCGCGTCGTTGACCATGGTTCGAAACTTGAAGATCGTGAAGTGCTTCCCGCCCTTCCCGACACGCGTTTGGGAGAAGATCGCCAGTCCGCCATCTTCGACCCGAATTGCTATCGCGACGAGAGCCATCAGCGGCCCTGCGAGGCCCAGCATGACCGTTGCGCCGAGGATATCGAGCGCTCGCTTCAGCCCGAGATGCCAGCCCCCGAGCGGGGCGGGAGTGACATGAACCAACGGACGTCCCGCGATGTGTCCCAGACTCACCCGTCGCAGCGCGACGTTGGACAGACCGGTGCTGAGTGCGACATCGACGCCGAGGACGTTGAGTTCACGAACCATGGGGGCGAATCGCTCGGCATCGAGGGCACCGAGACAGACGACGACGAGATCGGCGTCGGTCTTTTGGACGACGTGTGGGAGATGATCGATTGAGCCGAGCGCCATTTGCGAAACGATCTCAGGCACACTCTCGTCGAGGCGGTCCATCACAAATCCCTCGACCTCGTAGCGAACTCGAGGATCGGAGCGCAGCGCGAGGCGGGTTGCGAGGGCGTCACCGGTGTTTCCTGCAACGATGACCCGTACCGGTTCGGTGTCTTGATCAGGGGAGCGTCGCAACACGATCCGCCAGAGGGTCAGAGACACAAACCAACCCAGCACGACGAGAAGGAGCCAAAGCCTCATTCCGCTGACCTGGAAGAGCCACGAGAGCGCGATCATCGACAGCGTTGCACCGGCGAGCGCATCCCAGGCCAGCCGGAAGTTCCCATTCCACGCCACGGAACGATTCATGACGTAGGCATTACGCCACCAAAGGCTGGAGATAAGTAGGACTCCACCGGCGATACCGAGAAGAAACGGCGCGGGCTCGCGCAGGCCAGCCCATCCTTCGGTAACCACGGTGATGAAGAGCAGAACAATCGTGATCGACGCGGCGTCGAGGCACGCGAGCACGGTGCGGCTACGACGAGCACGCTCAGGCGCGCTTGGGCGCGCGCCATCGAGCGTCGATGGGCTTGCTGAGGTGTCAGGGGATACTTCTGTCATGTGTGGTTCCACGCTCTTGTGGCGCAGCTACCCCACGAATGTGCACCAAAAAGGGCACAGTCCGCCTCCGCGTCTAACAATCTTAGGCGATCACACCGCGGAGGTGGTATTTACTTCGTGACTTGTTTCACCCTTAGTGGTTCGTCGCCTCAGAAGGCCTCGCCAGGTGACATTGCGCGCCCCGGGTTGCGCGCATCACCACAATTGGGGCGTTACTGATCCTCAGGATCGTCAGGCTCGTCGACCACCAACTGCTCCGCGTCGAAGTTCTGTTCTGGACGCAGTGTGGGGAACAGGAGCACGTCGCGGATCGTCGTCGACCCGGTCAGGAGCATGACGAGGCGATCCATCCCGATACCCAGACCGCCGGTTGGCGGGAGGCCGTATTCGAGCGCTCGCACGTAGTCGAGGTCCATGCCCATGACCTCGGCTTCACCGGCGGCTCGCTCGGCTTCTTGTTCCTCGAATCGAGCCCGTTGCTCATCAGCGTCGATCAACTCGCTGAATGCGTTGCAAAGCTCCCGTCCGGCGACGATCGCTTCAAAGCGTTCGGTTAAGCCGGGGGTTTCTCGATGATCGCGAGCGAGTGGCGAAACTTCTTTCGGATAGTCCATGACGAAGACCGGTCCCCAAATCTTGGACTCGGTGGTCTTCTCGTAGATCTCCAAGATGAGCTTGCCGGGGCCGTAGTAGTCCTTGACTTCGACACCTTGGGCTTGCGCGATTTCGGCGAGTTCGTCACGACTCATCTCAACCGAAAGCTCCAGGCCGGTGTGTTCGGCGATGAGGTCGGTCATCGTGGCTCGCTGCCAAGGGGCCGCGAGGTTCAGCTCTCGACCGTCGTATTCGATGGTGGTCGAGCCGGTGATCTCTTGAGCGAGGTAGCTGACGAGTTGCTCGACCAGTTCCATTACGTCGTGATAATCCGCGTAGGCCCAGTAGAGCTCGAGCATGGAGAACTCGGGATTGTGGCGAGTACTCAGACCTTCATTGCGGAACACGCGAGCGATCTCGAAGACCTTCTCGAACCCACCCACGGTCAGGCGCTTGAGATACAGCTCGGGTGCGATACGCAAAAAGAGGTCGAGGTCGAGCGCGTTGTGATGGGTTGTGAACGGCCGGGCCATCGCTCCGCTGGCGACGTTGTGAAAGACCGGGGTTTCGACCTCCATGAAGTCGCGGTCTTCGAGCCAGCGGCGGGTAAGCGACATGATGCGGCTGCGAGCTCGTAGGGTCGCGCTCGACTCCTCGGACACCCAAAGGTCGACGTAGCGCTGACGGTAGCGGGTGTCGGGGTCGGTCAGTCCGTGCCACTTATCTGGGAAGGGTCGCTTGGTCTGAGCCAGAAGCGTCCAGGACTCGGGTCGGATCGACAGCTCGCCGCGACGGGTCTTGATGACCTCGCCCTTGACGCCGATCCAGTCGCCGAGGCTTAGGTCGGCGAAGGCTTCGAACTCCGGGGTGGTCTTGGCCGGGGCAAAGATCTGGATGCGACCGCCGCCGTCCTGGACGACACCAAAGACGATCTTGCCTTGGTCCCTCTTGAGCATGAGCCGCCCAGCAACCGAGACAACCTCGCCGGTCTCGGCGCCATCATCGAGTTCGCCGTGTTTGGCATGCAACGCAGTCGTCGTTGCGGTGACGTCGTAGCGATAGGGAATCTCAGTCATGACTGTCCAGTGTTTCGTTCGTAGACATTTCGGTTCTTAGATGTTGCGTTCGTAGACAAGGCGAAGGCCGTGGAGGGTAAGGAACGGCTCGACATGTTCGATCGTTGACGCTACCGGAGCGATCACCGGTGCCAGCCCTCCTGTGGCAACAACGACGGCTTCGCCTCCGAGTTCGGCTTGAAACCGCGCCACCATGCCGTCGACCGACGCGGCGAATCCATAGACCGCTCCCGACTGGAGCGACTCGACCGTCGACTTGCCGATCACGCTACGAGGCTCGACCAGTTCGATCGAGCGGAGCGCGGACGCTCTCCCGACGAGGGCGTCCATCGATACCTCAATCCCAGGGGCGATGGCACCGCCCATGAATTCACCGGCCGCGGACACAATGTCGAAGTTGTTGCCGGTACCGAAGTCGACGATGATCGCCGGACCACCGTAGAGCTCGTAGGTGGCGACGGCGTTCGCGATCCGGTCTGCGCCGACCTCTCGTGGGTTGTCGTAGCGAATCGGCATACCGGTCTTGATGCCGGGGCCGATGATGATCGGTTCCTCGTCGAGGTAACGATCGGCGAGGTTTCGAATCACCGCTTGGATCCGAGGCACTCCCGAGCACACGGCGACTCCGGTGAGTTCGTCGAACTGGGTCCCGGAGAAGCGGAGGAAACCGGCGAGGGTTGCTGCGAACTCATCGGCGGTTCGGTCGTGGTCGGTAGAGACCCGCCAGTGATCGATGAGCCCGTCGGCAGCGTCAACGCCGGCTGCCGCTAGGTCATATAGGCCGACGACGGTTTGGGTGTTCCCGACATCGATCGTGAGAAGGCTCTCCGTCACCGCGCTAGGACCCTGGAGTTGCGTCGGTGGTGATGTCGAGCCCGATGTCGAGGGTGGGAGCACCGAAGCTCAGCTTCGAAGTGGAGATCATGTCGACGCCCGTGTGGCTGACCGCGCCGATGGTGGTGAGGTCGATGCCTCCGCTGGCTTCGAGGAGCGGGCGGCGAGCACCTGCGGCGACCAATTCGTCCACGAGAGCGACAGCTTCGCGGAGGGTGTCGGGACCCATGTTGTCGAGCAGGATCGCGTCGGCCTTGGCCTCCACCGCTTCAGGAATCTGCTCGATGCGGTCGACTTCGACATGCACGGTACGGGCGGGCCAACGACGGTTCGCAAGCGCGACACCGTCTGCGATGGATGTACCCATCAGGTGGTTGTCCTTGAGCATGATCCAGTCGCTCAGGTTGCCGCGATGGTTGCGCGCTCCCCCAGCTCGTACGGCGGCCTTCTCTAGCGAGCGAAGGCCCGGGGTCGTCTTGCGGGTGTCCCACACCTGTGCGGACCCGTCGGCGGCGTCGACGTAGGCCCGGGTGTTGGTGGCAATGCCCGAGAGATACATCAAGAAGTTCAGCGATGGCCGTTCGGCGATGAGGATCGATTCGAGGGAGCCGCTCACCGTGCCGAGTGCCTGCCCGGCGTCCAAGATGTCGCCGTCCGTCACGGCCCAATCGAGTTCGAGATCGGGATCGACCTGGCGCATGGTTTCGGCGACGCACGCCGAGCCCGCGATTGCGCCGCCGGGGCGAACGTTGAAGGTTGCGGTGGCGGTCGTTCCAGATGGGACGAGCGACGCGCTCAGGTCGCCGAGCGGTGTGAGATCTTCGGTGAGTGCTCGCCGGACAACGTCGACGACGTCGTGGTGTGGTGGGTGGAAGTATCGGGACACGGCTCAACAGTAGTGGGCCGGTTAACGATCCCGGCGATGAG
>CAZTDG010000026.1:21504-24133 GCA_964612655.1 uncultured Acidimicrobiales bacterium
AGGTATTGGAGCGTTCGCGCGCCACTCATGCCGCCGAGGACCGGCAACTCGAAGAGGATGTCGTTGAGACCGAGCAGGTTCGCGCCAAAACGGTGGGCGTGGGTGAAGCTGTCGACGACCACGTGGCTGGCGACACCGATGAACGCCGACAATGCGGTGACGAGGAGACGGGGCCGACCGTTTTTGAGGACCCGGTAGTTCTTGGCCTTGAGTGGCCCGAAGTTCGGAAGCGCCCCGAACAACCCGTCGACGGCGAACCGTCGAAGCAGGATCGAGTACACGATCGTGAACACCACGGCCACGATGACGCCGTCGAGGTGATGCGACTGGAACGTGTCGACCGATGAAAGCGGGTTGAACAAGTCCGGGCTACCTGCACCGGCGACGAGGGCAACACCGTCGAACCAGCGCGGCTTCCAGATTTTGAGTGGCAGAACTACCGCCTGATGGGCGGGAAAGGTAAGTGGCACGAAGACGACGATCGCGCACCCCGCCGAAAGATCAGCGAAAGAGGGGTGCGTTCCATGTCACACCACACCGCCCACCGCTTGACTAGCTGTTGAGTAGCTCGCCCTTAAGGCCGATCACCTGGAGTTGCGCGATGACTTCAGACTCGTTGCCCTCACATAACAACGCCACGTAGAAGTCCGATCCAGTGTCCACATTCACGAGCCGACAGGGCACCTCGCCACGGAACTCGGTGTTTTCCTCGACCAACCACCGATCGAAGGCCGCGAGTCCATCGGCGACATCGGTTCCGCTCCACTCGAACTTGGTGTACTTCTCCGGCTCGAACCAGTAGTCGTCTGGCAACCCAACCATGGTCTCCACCAAGTCCCAACATGTTGCCTGGAGCAAGCGCGCCTCTTGCCAATCGAGCAACAATCCGAGGTTGTGCCAGCTCACGGCCGCACCGACACCCGTCACGACGTCCAGCAACGAGACCTCACCATCGGGACCGACAACCCCGACCCGTGCATGGAACGACTCGGTCAAAAGCGGAGCTAGACGTCGGTTCCAACCACCCTTCGACTCGCTCAGCAACCGAAACAGTTCCTCAACATCACCAATACTGGCCACAGCCGCCTCATCAATCTCGCAGCCAACCAACCGAACGTCGCAACAACGATCGGTTCGCTCGCCAGGTGAACAAACGATCGACATAACGAACGCGAAAGTTGAGCACTGACGCAGACATCTAGTCCATCAACTCGCGCTCGATACCGTCAGGATGCTCGGCTATCCACGCACGAGCACGGCCAATGTGTTCGAGATAACGACTGTTGGCGTTTTGCTGGTCTGCGAGAATCTCACGTTCAGACGACAGATGAAATTCCTCCTCGTCAGCGTCAGTCCACCCATCGAGCATCGCCGTCATCCAACGCACCGAGTGAACACGACTCCGCACACCCTTGTTCGGGCTTGCGGCCTGTTTCGCGATCACCTCCGTCAACAAGGGCATGTTGGGTGTCTTCTCTGCCCACTCCGGCAGCCACGTCTCTACCCACTCCGCAACATCCATCTCCCGAGTACGATCCAACCCCTCAAAACGGCCCGTGTACGAGCCGAGACCCCTAGGTCGGATCTCCCGAGTGACATTCACTGTAGGCCACCAGCCCCCCCGGTCTTTCCGTTGGAAGGTGCCCTTAGATAACTCGTTTATGTCAAGCCGCGCTACCCACAACTGCGCTGACACTGTCGAGTACCCGCCGCCCTTCCAACTATCTCGACGGAAATGCCAATGTCCGTCTTTGTAGACAAGTGCGTGCTGAGCATCCTCGATCCGGAAGTAACGACCCGGGAACTCAGATCGCTCAAACCCATATTGCTCTTCAAGCAGGTCCCCGACCTCACGACCCACATTACGAACAGTCATACCCTCACCGTAGTCAATCAACTCAGTAGGAACGTTTGAATATCGAAACGCCCGATCACGACACGGTCGACTTCATTGGGCAACTCACGTAGAAGTGTCGAGCTTGGCGTGATCGTCAGATCGTCAGATCGTCACCGCGCAACAACGCGTCGAGTAGCACAGCCTGGTTGTCCGACAGATTTCTGAGGTCAGGCAACGCGTTGCGAGACGCCTTCGACTCAATAATGTCGAGTGTTTGGGTTCCATTGACGAGTCCTGCGTCGCGGAAGAAGTCGGGGACGACGTCGAAGACCTCGCCCGTCGACAACCGAACCGTTATCGTCGCCCTCCGAATGGGTATATCACCGTTGGCTTCTAGAAGCTCGCGGGTTAGACGCTCGCCCACTGTGCCGATGTCGTTCGGTGAAAGGTCCACAACGCTTGCCACCGGGTCTGGTGCGAGCGCGCCCGCGTTTGGTACCGACGAAGAGGACACGGTTGTGCGGGGCGAACCGTCAACCAGCGCTGACAGGCGCTCTCGGGCATTACTCACGAACGTCGGGTTGAGCCCGTCACCGATCCGGGTCCATTGGCCCGCACCGGTAGTCGCATTCACGACCTACTGCTGATTGTTCGCTGCCCGCTCTGCGAAGTCCCACGCCCGAGACTGGAACTGCACACTCCCCAAATACCAGGCTTCCAACTCACGAACCGCCGCTGCAGTCGGAACCCCGTCAACAACGTCGCCCGCCTGGCCTCGCGCCGCTCGTGCGT
>CAZTDG010000027.1:0-14000 GCA_964612655.1 uncultured Acidimicrobiales bacterium
TCGCTGAGTTCGAGGAATGGCTTGGGAGCAAAGATGCCTGCGTTGTTCACGAGAACATCGAGGCCACCGAAACGGCTAACAGCGGTGTCGACAAGGCTCTTAGCGACCGCTGGAGAACCGATGTCGCCAGCAACATAGGCAACGTTCTGTCCCGATGGGTCAATCTCGGCTGCAGCAGCTGCGAGCTTTGCCTCATCGCGGCCACCAATGACGACCTGTGCACCTTCGGCTGCGAGCTGAGTCGCGGCTTCCTTACCAATACCTGAGCTGCCGCCCGTGATTACTGCGACCTTGCTGTTGAAACGCTGTGTTGCCATGTTTGCTGTCTCCGTTTGTTTGTTTTTGTTCCAGAAGCCCATTGCTTCCTCCTATGCAGAGGCCAATGGTTGACTCTCTACCTAGTAGTAGGTAGAGAACGATAAGAGCTGCGTGATCAAACACCAACCTGCAACCTGACTCCCGTTGCAGATTTGGGCCAAATGCCCTAAATTCGTTTGATTTCATGGCCTCCGTGTACCTATCTAGTACTTGGGAGAGTAGAATTCATGGAACTATCTGAAGGCCTCCGCAACATGGCGAACAAGACCAAGACCAACGACATCTCTAAGGCAGACGAGATTCTCGAAGTGGGACAAGAGCTGATTCAAACCGTTGGCTACGACGGTTTCAGCTACCGCGACATCGCAGACCGAGTCGGCATCAAGAGCGCCAGCGTCCACTATTACTTCCCTGCCAAGACCGACCTCGCTGAGGCAGTCGCCAAGCAGTACCGAATCGAGTTCGCCGAGACGGTCAGAGAAATCAGCGCGAACACGCCTGGGGCACTAGAGCGCCTGGAAGAATTCGCCGGCATCTTTCAAGGCACCCTCGAAAATCTTGACCGGGTCTGTCTGTGCGGAATGCTCGCCAGCGAGTCGAGTTCGGTTCCAGACAAAGTCAGCGCCCAAACCAGAATGTTCTTCAGCGAACAGCAAGACTGGATCAGCCAGACAATTGCCGACGGCATCGACGACGGAACCATCAGTGCGACTACTCAACCCAACGAGTTCGCCAAGACGTTCCTGTCAGCACTCGAGGGGGCCATGATGCTGGCTCGCTCGATGGAGCAACCCGAACACCTTCGCAGTGTCAGCGACCAAATGATCGAGCTCCTGCATTAAACCCAGATCTGCGCACCTGATTTCGCTCTTGGGTACAACCGCACCCGCGTCATAGAGGCCCGAGCTAAATACAGCGTCTACTAGTACAGGGTCTGGCGGTAGAAGTCGTCCATGTTGTCGTCGATCTGCTTCATGGCCTCAGGGTCGTCGGGAGCACCCCACGTGTGATCGAGCATTACCTTAGCCATCGTGGGGAACTCGCTCCGATCCTGGTGCTCGCTTTCGTCCCACAAATGCGATCGCCGAATGGCCTTCGCGCAATGGATGTAGACCTCATCTACCTGCACTGCTATTGCAAGCTTCGGCACGCGGCCCTTCACGGCCATCGATTGAAGGATGTCCGGATCTCGGGTAATCTGCGCCGCTCCGTTGACGCGCATCGTCTCCTCATAGCCCGGGATCAAGAAGATCAGGCCAACCCGAGGGTTCGTGACAATATTGCGCAACGTATCGATGCGATTGTTGCCCGGTCGATCCGGGATCAGCAACGTTTTCTCGTCGTCGAGCACCTTGACGAATCCGCGAGGATCTCCCCGCGGGCTGACATCGGCTTTCCCATCAGCTGACTGTGAACCAATCAGCATGAACGGCGAACGTTCAATGAAGACGCGTGCGTGCTCATGGATGTAATCCAGCACCTTTTCGGTGACGAAATCGTTCGCCGGGTGAAACATTTGGTCTAGACCAGCAACGTTTGCAATCAAGAACTCCGGGTTGAGCTCGATAGGGGTTTTCATCATTCACCCTGCGAGGCGAGTTGTTCCTCGATCTGCTCGACAATGTTCTCATAGGTTGACAACGGTTGAGCGCCCGGCACTTGAAACTGATGCTCGAATACAACTGTTGGAATGCTGGTGATGTTCTGTGAGGTGGCACTGTTGTACTCCTCATAAGCCAACTCGGTCATAGCCTCAGCACGTTCCCCTATTGCCTGTGCGAACGCTTCGGCATCGACACCGGCCTCTACAGCAAGTTGGGTGAGGATGCTCGGGTCGCTGATGTCGCGGTTATCCGCGAAGTACGCCTTCAAAATCAGATCGTGATACGCCTTCGCATTGTCGGGAGCCAACTCTTCGAGCACCTTAAATGCAACATGCGCCTCAACGCTTGAATGCGGCTGCGGGTCATCGGTAGCCCAAACGGTGAAGTCCAGCTCAGGTTCCATTTCCTTTGGACGCATCCACGACTGGGTGTAGTTCAAGAAATCTTGACGTTCCCAATCTCGAGGACCTGTGCGAAGAAAGAATGATTTCCATTCGATCTCTACGCGATCTCCAAAGTGTTCCTTCAACCTGTCGAGTCGCACGGACCCAACCCAACACCATGGTCAAATGAAGTCTGAGTAGACGGTGATGTGAACTGGCCGCATGGGGTGGGTACTCCTAGGGGAAATGAAGCAGATCTACGATCTGGGTCCGGTAACCCATGCCGGAACATTACGAATTCCATTCGGAGCAGGTTTGCTCCTTTCGGCTGCACCACTGGCCCCCAACGCTTTCGGGTGTTTCTAGGTCGAACCCGACTTCCCGACGAACGGGGAACTCATCTCGATAGTCGCCGACGGTTGCCGTTGGCATAGATTTGTCATCGTGAAGGTAATGACGAACCAACTGCTCGAACACCTACCGCCGACAACCATCGGCCTTGGCACAGCCGCTCTCGGCAGGCCCGCCTACATCACAACCTCGCACGGAAGTGATCTGTCGGGTCGAGCAGACAAGGCTGCAATGGAAGCCAACGCGATGGAGGTCTTCGACTTCGCGTATGCGAACGGCGTCCGGTATTTCGATGCTGCCCGCTCGTACGGCCTTGCCGAACAGTTCCTCGCCCGCTGGATTGAACGTTCGAATCCCTCAGACGTCGTCGTTGGTTCGAAGTGGGGCTACACCTACGTTGCGGACTGGAAACAAGACGCTGAAGTCCAAGAGATCAAAGACCACAGCGTCGAGGCCTTTCGTCGGCAACTCGGTGAGACACAGGAACTGCTCGGGTCTCACCTAGCGCTCTACCAAATTCACTCGGTCACCCCAGAGAGTCCAGCACTGCAAGACGACCAACTGCTGAGCGAGCTAGCTACCCTTCGCGATACTGGCGTTGCTATTGGAGTGTCGACGAGCGGACCGAAACAAACCGAGGTACTCAACTGCGTCTCCAGCATCGTCGTCGATGGAGCCCCACTGTTCAGTGCCGTTCAGACCACGTGGAATTTGCTCGAAACCTCCACGTCAGATGCCATCGAGCGCTTGGCCGAGAATGGGCCTGCGATCATAATCAAAGAGGCCTTGGCCAATGGTCGACTCACCTCGTCGGGGGACCTCCCGCCAACAGCTGCCGGAGTGGAGGCCACCCCCGATGCAATCGCTCTCGCTGCCGCCGCCCAGTACATCCCGAGCAACATCGTCTTGAGCGGAGCGCTCACCACCGAACAGCTCAGTTCAAACCTTTTGGCCCGCGACCTGCAGCTTCCAGGCCAATCCGACGTGACGCAGTCGGCGATGGAACCAGCCGAGTACTGGGCCCAACGTTCGGCCTTGGCCTGGACCTAGCAACACATTCGCATGTAGCTCCGGTGCAAACGCGTACGTTGCGAAACCTGCCCGCTGGAGCGCGCTACCGTAGAGGGGTATGTGCGGGACGATTTCGTTGAGACGCGTTGAGGTTGGTGGATGGCGATGGTTCGCGAAGTAGCTGACGCGGACAGGGAAATGGAGCTGCGGCTCCGCAGCGAGATCAAGCACTCGCTCGCTTCGCCGGTCCGCGCGCTATCGATCCTCACCGACCTATTGGCCGAGTCGTTGGCACTGGAATCACCAGATGTCGAGGCGCTCCGCGAGATCTCCGAGCAGTTGACGATGCTCACCGGCGAGGCAACTAACCGACTCACCGACTTCTCATCCGGGGAGACGGCGTAAATGTCGGGCCCATGGGCCAACGTCGGCAGCGATCCGGCAAAGCGTTCGGTTGGAATCCTTCTGTTCGGTATTGGTGCGGCCGTTACGGCGCTCATCGTGCTGCTCAGCGTGCTGTTGACGTTCCGGCTCACGAGCGAGGACGCGATCGTCGAGGACATGCGCGAGGTCATCTCCGCGGTTTCGAACGAGACCGTGGTGAACACCGAGAGTTTCCTCGCCCCCGCTGAGCGTTCGGCGACCGAACTCTCCCGGCTGCTCGCCCGAGGTGACTTTGATGAAGGCACCGGGCTTCGAGTCGACGAGGTCTTCTTCGAAGTGCTCCGGGTGAACGAGTCTTTCGATGGCATCTTCATTGGACGGAACGACGGTTCGTTCACCTATGTCGTCCGTAACGAAGCAGACGGTTACGTCACAAAGGACATTGTGATCGACGACCTTGGTCGGCGAACCGTCCTCAACACCGACCGAGACTCCGATGCGCTCGAGCTCAACGCTGCGTTTGATCCCGCGGACGAGTACGACCCACGTACTCGGCCGTGGTTCGATCTTGCGCTGCAGGCTGACGGATCCGGTGTGTGGACCCCGCCGTATGTGTTCTTCAGCAGCGGACTCCCCGGTGTCACCCGAGCACAAGCGGTACCAGGCATCGACGGTGATATCGAAGCGGTTATCGGAATCGATATTCGACTCGACGCACTGTCGACCTTTATGGCCGGGCGACGGGCCTCACCGAATGGGGAGTCGTTCATTCTCGACAGCGAGCTCAGCGTGGTGGCTCACCCGCAAGGCGCGAGCGCCGGTGACGGTCAACTCGCCCAAGCCGCTGACCTTGAACAACCCCCGGTCGACTTCGTGTCGAATCTCGTCAGGGATTTGGACGGTGGCGACATAAACGAACTGATCAGCGGTTCTGCCGGAGGCACCGACTACCAGTTCGCCGTGACCACGCTCGCGAATAACCCTGATTGGGTGGTTGCGGTAACCGCACCCGATGACGACTTCTTGGAGCGGGTGCGAAACGAGCAACTCACCTCGCGTTCGATAAGTGCCTTCGGTGGATTCGCGTCGGTCGCGTTGCTGATCGGCGGCGGACTGATCGTGAACAGGAGGTATCGCCGAGAGCAAGCGCTCGCTGAAGCAGCGTTGAGTACCGCTGTGGAACGCGCCGATGAGCGAGATGCCGCGCGGGATCGCCTCGCCGAGACCGTCGACGAGCTCGCTCGTTCGAACGCCGACCTTGAGGAGTACGCATACGCCACTGCCCACGACCTCAGAACGCCGTTGCGCTCGATCGGCGGATATGCCGAACTGATCTTGCGGGAGTCGTCCGAAGATGAGCTGCCGAAAGAGGAGCTGGTCGACTACGCCCACCACATTGTCGATGGCTATGAACGCATGTGCGTCACGATGGACAAGCTGCTCGAGCACGCTCGCGCGTCGGTGGACACCCGAGATGTGGAGTCAGTACCGATCACCCCGATTGCCGAGGCCGTGATCCAAGACTTCGATGCGCTCATTCGCGAACTCGACGCGGAGGTTGAGTTGGAAGACCTTGGCGAGGCGGCGGTCGAGCCGATCGCTATGGCACGCATATTCCAAAACCTGATCGGGAACTCCTTGAAGTATCGCCACCCAGGCCGGGCCCCGAAGATCGCCTTGTCCTCGCAAGCTGATGGGGCATCTGTCGTCATTCGAGTGGAAGATAACGGAACCGGGATAGCGGTCGAGAACCACGAAGCGGCGTTCCGCCTCTTTAACCGGTTGTCTGATGAGGCTCCGGGAAGCGGAGTGGGCCTCGCGCTCGTGAAGAAGCTCGTCGAGAATTGCGACGGCTCTATCGAACTCGATCCACAGGTCGAAGTCGGCGCGGCGTTCCTAGTGAGTCTGCCCCGCGAACCCAAGCGAGATGAGCTCGAAACGGACATGATCGGTGCTTGATCGTCCGGCTCGAATTGTGCTCGTCGAAGACGAGCCGTCCGACATCGTCTTCATGCGCAAAGCCTTCGACCGCGGTCGCCACGACTTCGAGGTGGTCGACGTAGGCTCTGGGCCCGCGCTCTTGGAGCACCTTGGACAAGCGGAAACTGAACAGGCCGCGCCAGACCTCGTCCTGCTCGACCTCAACCTGCCGGGTATGTCTGGCTTGGACGTCATCTCCGAGCTGCGTTCGGGCGATCTATACCCACACCTTGTCGTGATCGTGCTTACGAGTTCGTCCTACCAGCGTGAAGTCACCGACCTCTATGGAGCGGGTGCCAACGCGTACGTGACGAAGCCCGCTCGACTCGCGGAGCTCGACGCGCTCGTGACGCAGATCGAGGATTTCTGGTTGGGACTCGTCCACTTGCCGTACGCGTAAGGGGAGGGTCAGGAGATCGTCTCGTCGAGGCGGTGGTTGGCTTGGTCGACGAATGTGTGGTCGTCGTGGTTTAACTCGAGGATTCGTTGACGTTGCTGGTCGGGGACTGTGGTTGTTGCGGTGAGCTCGTTGTCGTGACGTACAGCAAGGTCGATGCCGAACGCAGCGTTGAGTTTCGCGATGCTTTCGGCGTGGCGTTCGAGCACGCCTACCGAGGCGAAGCGAGCGAGGTCGGTGCCGGTCTGGCGAGTGATGAGGTTTTGCCACTTTGGCTTCTCGGCCCACTCGTCGAGGGGTCGCTTCTCGCCCAGTGAGCGAGTGCGGTGCTGATGTTGCGAGACCACTCGGGCGACCGGGTCGCGGACCCAGGTGATGAGGCTGGCTTCGGGGAAAAGGGCGGGGTAGCGGTTCATCCGAAAATGGCCCGAGATGAACTTGATGCCGTTGTTGTGAATCCACTCGACCAGGTGGTCTGGCTCGTTGGCGTCGTAGAGAAGTTCTCGCACGATCAGCGACGTTCGTGGAGCGTCGGGACCGTAGTCATACAGCATGGCGTCTTCACCGAAGTGTTCAGCGGCTGCCATGCGGATGCTCGTGCCGCCCGTCTTGGGCACATGGATATAGACGATCACGCGGAGATTCGCTCGATGAGCGTTCCGTTCGCGAGGCCTCCGCCTTCGCACATCGCTTGAAAGCCGTATCGGCCCTCTGTCCGTTCGAGCTCGTTGACCAACGTGGTCATGAGCTTGGCGCCCGAACAACCCAGCGGGTGTCCCAACGCAATCGCGCCACCGTTGACATTTACCTTGTCGAGATCGACGCCGGTTTCCTTCTGCCATGCGAGGACCACTGACGCGAACGCCTCGTTGATTTCAAAGAGGTCTACGTCGTCGAGGCTGATGTCTGCCTTGTTGAACAACTTCTCGGTGACCGGGATCGGGCCTTTCAACATGGTGACCGGGTCGGTTCCCGCGAGTGCGAACTGTCGGAACGCGGCTCGAGGCTTGAGGCCGAGTTCGTCGGCCTTGTCCTGGCTCATGATGAGCAACGCAGCAGCTCCGTCGGAGATCTGACTGGAGTTGCCCGCGGTGATCTTGCCGTCCTCGGCGAACGCTGGCTTCAGATTGGCGAGCACCTCGGGGGTGGTGCCTTCACGGATGCCTTCGTCGCGGGTCATGTCTGTGGACTTGCCGTCGATGCGTATCGCCACGGGAACGACCTCGTTCTCGAATCGTCCTTCTTCGGTGGCTTGGGCGGCGCGTCGTTGGCTCTCCGACGCGTAGGCGTCGAGGTCTTCACGGGAGATGTCGTACTCCTCGGCGATCATGTCGGCGCCGATGCCCTGCGGAGGGAGCCCGGTGTCGCCGTAGCGATCCTGCATCGATTGCGGGAAAGGGAACCCGAGGTCTTTGATGATGGTCGCACCCATGGGCGTGCGGGTCATTCCTTCGACGCCAGCGGCGATCACTACGTCGTACGCTCCGGCCATAACTCCCTGGGCAGCGAAGTGGATGGCTTGTTGACTTGATCCACATTGTCGGTCGACGGTTGTGGCTGGAATCGACTCGGGCCAACCAGCAGCGAGCACCGCGTTGCGACCGATGTTGAGCGACTGTTCGCCAACCTGCATGACGCACCCGGTGATGACATCGTCGACGATCGCCGGGTCGAAGCCGTTGCGTTCCTCGAGAGCGGAGAGCACGTGGGCGAGGAGGTCCGCCGGGTGCCAATCCTTCAGCATCCCGTTACGGCGTCCGACCGGCGTTCGAACAGCGTCGACGATTACCGCTTCGATCATGGTCTCCTCCCTGGCACGTGGCCTCACGTTATCGCGGGTCACTTGTCGGGGATAAAGGCCAAGCACCTGACAACGCGCATGTATGCGCACACATACACCAAGACAACTGTCACGTCCGGGTGAATGTTGCAGTTGGGTTACGGACTGGTACCTTCGCGTACTTGAGTCTTGCGTTTAACCGCGGGCAACTACATCGGCTCCCGCTGATTGCAAACGACTGAAGGACCATCAACTCATGTCAGTTTCTCCTCTTCGAGCAGCATGCATCTGCATCGCCATGCTCGCCACCACCGTTGTGGCTGCTGCCTCCGTAGGCGCCCAAGCCGGCGAAGTCGAATGCCTTGGTCTCACCGCTTCAGACGCCGAGGCGCAGGGCTTTAACGTCCAGATCGGCACCGATGGCGTCGACGTCTTGACCGGCGGCAACGTCACCCGAGACTTCATGATCGGGCTCGGCGGCGATGACATCCTCACCGGTGCCGGTGCAGACGACGTCATTTGTGGCGGCGACGGAAACGACACCATCACCGCAGGCGATGGCGACGACCGGGTCGATGGCGGATTCGGCGAGGACGAGATCCTCCTCGGCGCTGGCGATGACTTCGCTGAAGGTGGCGGCAACGATGATCAGATCGTCGGCGGCAGCGGCAACGACCGCATCCGTGGAAATGCTGGAGCTGACCGCATCTCGGGTGAAACCGGCAACGACGTCCTCCTCGGCAACCTCGGCAAGGACACCATCTTCGGTGGCGAGGGCAACGATCGCCTTCGCGGTCATCGCAGCCAAGACAGCCTCGCAGGCGGCCCTGGCGACGATGAGATCTTCGGTGGCATGGCCGTCGACACGATCTCTGGAGACGACGGCAACGATCGCATCTCTGGCGGTCGCGGCAACGACATCATCGACGGCGATGCCGGAATCGACACCCTCATCGGCAGTCACGGCTTCGACCGTTGCGATACTTCCGATGGCGATGGATACCGCACCTGTGAGGAAGACTTCGACGGAGAAGCGCTAACCGGTGAGGCGGAGACCCCTGAGGTTCCCGACGCTGAGCCAGAACCAGAACCGGCGCCAGCACCAGCGCCGACCCCAGAACCAGCACCAATCCCTGGCCTCGGCAGCAGGCCAGTAACGCCACCCACCGGTAGCCCAGTGCCAGCATCGCAAGCTCCTCAGGGGACCAACGACTTCGGATGGCCGCTGCTCACCGATGTCGGTCTCGACGCACTGTTGTCCTGCGAATCGACCAACACCCATGACATCAACACGGGCAATGGCTTCTTCGGCGGCGTCCAGTGGGTTCCCGCCACCTGGAACGCAGCGACCGTGCTAGCCGGATTCCCTGAGTACGACGGCGTGTTGCCTCATCTCGTGCCCGCTGACGTGCAGGACGAGGTCACCTTCGTGTGGTGGGAAGCCACCCGACCGAACACCCAATGGCCGTCATGTCACGTTCTTGCACTCGCTGCCATGAACGTTCTGGCGCCGTAGCGCTGTCGTGTAGGTCGCCGATCAGGCGACCCAACTAGGCGTCTTCGCTTGAGCCGTTCGGTTCGAGGGAGGCGACATGCACGAGGGCATCGCCCTTGTTGACAAGCGGATAGAGCGTCCGGCCGATGACCAGGCCGGACCGCTTGGCCTTGATCGTCCCGAGGCGGGTTCCGAAGGCATCGATGATGGTGCCGATCTGTTTGCCCTCTTCCACCCGTTCGCCGATCTCCACGTCGATCCTGGCCACGCCGCTCTTGCTAGCGCGAACCCATCCCGAGCTTCGTGAGACCGCGACGGGTTCTGCTTCGGGACCGTCCCAGTCCGCGATATCGAGGTGACGTAAGACGCGGCGGACTCCGGCGACGCCGGTGTCGATGCTCAAGCGGTTGAACCGGAGCGGCTCGCCAGCTTCGTAGAGCAGCACCGCCTTGCCCTTTTTCTCCCCGGCCTGGCGCAGCGTTCCGGACCGATTCTTTGAGTGCATGATCAACGGGGGTCCAAATATCTCGGACAGTTCACGCGTCTGTTCGTCGTCGAGGTTTCCGCGAATTTGGGGCAGGTTGGTTCGATTGTCACTGGCGGTGTGGAGGTCGATGCCCACCGAACACTGCGACACGATCTCGGTCATGAACAGGTTGGCGAGGCGAGACGCCAGCGAACCTTTGCTCGACCCTGGGAACGACCGGTTGAGGTCGCGCCGATCCGGGAGGTAACGGTCGCCGGTGATGAAGCCATGCACGTTCACAACCGGTACGACCAGCAGGGTTCCACGCATGTTCTTGGGGTCTAGTCCGTCGAGAACTCGGTTGGCGATTTCCACGCCGTTGATCTCGTCGCCGTGGATCGCTGCATTGATCCACACGGTGGCGCCGTCCTCGGCGCCGTGCAATACCGTGACCGGCATCGCGACCTCAGCACCGGTAAACAATCGGGACACCGGTAGCTCGACGTGGGCACGCGTGCCCGCGGCCACGGTGCTATCGCCGATCTTGAACTCGTCTCGTTTCGCCACGCTCTGACTCCTCGTGCGATCATAAGACGCTGTGGTCCTAGTGGAGCAACCGTCGATGATGATCTCGAAAGCAGGAGTGTAGTGAGGCTGGCGATCCTTTCTAGAGAGCCACGCAGCTATTCAGCCCAACGGCTGAAGGCCGCCGCCATCGATGCCGGGCATCAGGTCCGCATTCTCGACACGCTTCGCTTCGCGATCGACCTCTCCGATGAGCAACCGGATCTGCAGTATTCGGGCAACCAACTGTCCGACTACGACGCGATCCTACCGCGTATTGGTTCGTCGGTTACCTACTTCGGAACGTCGGTGGTTCGCCAGTTCGAACAGATGGATGTGTATACCCCGAACTCCTCTGCTGGTATCCGCAACAGCCGAGACAAGCTGCACGCACATCAGATTCTCGCCCGTCATCAGATCGGGATGCCCGCCACCACCTTCGTGCGCGACCGCGCCGACATCCTTCCGGCGATCGAGCGCGTGGGTGGCGCTCCAGTGGTGATCAAACTGCTCGAAGGAACCCAAGGGATCGGCGTGATGTTGGCTCCCGATCTTTCGGTGGCGCAGGCCATGATCGAGACCCTCCAGGCCACCCGTCAGAACGTGTTGGTGCAGGAGTTCGTGAAGGAGAGTTCGGGTACCGATGTCCGGGCGTTTGTGGTTGGCGACCAAGTTGTTGGCGCCATGCGGCGAACGAACAAGTCAGGGGACTTCCGCTCGAATCTGCATCGGGGTGGCAAGCCGGAGCCCCTCTCGCTCTCGTCCGATTACGAACGCGCCGCTGTGCGCTCGGCGCAGATCATGGGTCTTCGGGTTGCCGGCGTGGACATGTTGGAGAGCGACCGCGGGCCGCTGGTGATGGAGGTCAACTCCTCGCCCGGGTTGCAAGGGATCGAACGCGCTACCGGCGCCGACATTGCGCGCATCGTGATCGACTACGTCGAGTCACAGGTTGCCTTCCCCGAGTTGGACGTACGGCAGCGCCTGTCGGTCTCAAGCGGTTACGGAGTAGCCGAACTGCAGGTGCGTGAAGACGGTGCGTTCGTTGGGCGCCCTCTCGGTGAATGTGGTCTCGATGAACGAGACATTCGAGTGCTCACGTTGGAGCGTGGCACGACGGTGATGCCGAACCCGAAGGCCGTGGTCGTGCTCGAAGCGAACGACCGGTTGTTGTGCTTCGGCAGTCTTGCCGAAATGCGCACGATGGTGTCGAAGCGGCGCCCTCGTCGGCGTCGACTACAACGCGACGATTCGATCGCCGACACCAGCTGAGATTTGTACGTAAAAACTGACCTATACGGTCTGATTCTACGTACAAATCTCTACTGCGTTCGAGCGTTGTTTGCGATTCGTTCGAGCGCCGTCATCACAACTTCGAGCTCGTCGGGTGTGAAGTGGTCGATGAAGTTGGCCCGCACGTGGTCGAGGTGGTGGGGTGCGGCCTCAGTGAGTGTTTGCATGCCTTGCTTGGTTAACACCGCCCAAGTGCCGCGGGCGTCCTCTTCACACTTCTCCCTCTTCACCCAGCCTCGGTCGGCGAGGCGGTCTATCCGCTGCGTCAGCCGTGACCGTGAATGCACGACGGTTTGGGAGAGTTCGCTCATACGAAGCCGCTGGTCGGGGGCTTCGCTCAGGTTCGCGAGGACGTCATAGTCATCGATCGACACCCCCGTTGCGGCTTTGAGTTGGCTATCCAGTGCGGCGGTGACGCTGGACGTCGACGTGAGGAACGCCCTCCAGAGACGCATCTCGACGGGGTCGAGCCAGTTGGTCGATGTCATGGGGAGAACTCTATCGGTATGGGTGTTGGAAGTAGTTCAAAGATGAACTATATTGTTCAATATTAAATTAACTAGTTCAAAATTGAACAACTATGAAAAGGAATTCGCAATGTCTGAATCTCTCACCCTGACCGCCGGCACCTGGGCAATCGAGCCCGCACACTCCTCGGTCGGCTTCACCGTTCGTCACCTAGGCCTGAGCAAGGTGCGTGGCCAGTTCAACACCTTCTCCGGCGAAGTCACGATCGCCGACGACCAGCTCGCAAGCTCCGTGTCGGCCACCGTCGAACTGTCCTCCATCGACACCAACAACGCCGATCGAGACGGCCACCTTCAAAGCACCGACTTCTTCGGTGTGGAGTCCAACCCGCAGATGACCTTCGTGTCCACCGGTGTCAGCCAGAGCTCGCTCACCGGCGACCTAACCATCAACGGCATCACCAAGTCGGTCACCTTCGACCTCGAGTTCCACGGCGTGGCCGTCGACGGGTACGAGACCACCCGCGCCGGATTCAGCGCCGAGGGCGAGATCCTCCGATCCGACTTCGGCATCGCCTTCAACATGCCCATCGGCCTCGACGGCATGCTCATCTCCGACAAGGTCAACATCGAACTAGAAATCCAAGCCACACCTGTCAGCTAAGATTTGTACGTAAAAACTGACCGTATAGGTCGGTAATCACTCACAAATCTTTTGAAAGGTGAAGTGATGGACTCCACAACGAACGACCGCACCGACGAGTGGGATGCCTTGCGCGCCAAGCATCTTCGACCAGAGTCCGAGCGGCCCGAGCCCGCGGGGCGCGGAGTCCATCACTTTGCCCTCATCAGCACCGACGTCGAGCGGACGATCCGCTTCTACCAAGACGTGCTTGGGTTCCCCCTCACCGAACTATTTGAGAACCGCGACTACCCCGGGTCGACGCACTTCTTCTTCGACGTCGGTAACGGCAACCTGCTCGCCTACTTCGACTTCCCCGGCCTCGAACTCGGCGAGTACGCCGAAGTGCTGGGCGGCTTCCATCACATTGCCATCTCGGTCACACCCGAAGCCCAGGAGGCAGCGAAGGTTGCGCTCGCAGAGGCGGGCGTTGAGATCGAATTCGTGCACGAAACCTCGATCTACTTCCGCGGCCCCGACAACGAACGCATCGAACTGCTCGCCGATCCCCTCCGCTACATGTACGGCGAAGACGTCTAAAAAGGTCTTCGCTTTTTCGGCTCGGTACAAGAATGGTTAGAGTCTCTAACCGGCGCAGCCGTAGGCTGCGACGAGTTCGATTTTTCGGAGAGTGGAAGCTGTGCGCGAGACCGCAAGAGTTGTCATTATCGGAGGCGGCGTGCACGGGGCATCACTGCTCTATCACTTGGCGAAGGAAGGCTGGACCGACTGCATCCTCGTCGAGAAGGCCGAGCTGACCTCTGGCTCCACCTGGCATGCTGCGGGCCAGATCACCCGATCGATCGGTGATTACACCACGGCGGC
>CAZTDG010000027.1:14100-23336 GCA_964612655.1 uncultured Acidimicrobiales bacterium
GTCACCATGGCGTTCGCCAACCACGCTCGCACGCTGGGCGCCGAGATCAGCCGCCGCAACCGGGTTCTCGAAGTCAACCAACAGGCGAACGGCGAATGGGAGGTCGTGACCGAGAAGGGAACGATCACCTGCGAACACGTCGTGGACGCAGCCGGTTGCTATGGCGACCAGGTCGCGGCGATGAGCGGCTTCATCGTGCCCCAAGCAAACGTGTTGCATCACTATCTCGTGACCGAGGAGCTGCCGGAGATGGCCGCCAACCTCGACTGGGAAATGCCGGTCATGCGTGACAACCGGGCAGCCGGCTACCTCCGTCAGGAACAGACCGCCGGGCTCATCGGCATCTACGAGCACGTTGGCGCCGAACAGGTCTGGAAAGACGGTGTTCCATGGGAAGCCGAGAACCCGCTGTTCCCCGAAGACATCGACAAGATCGCTCCCTGGCTAGGGGAGGCGTTTGACCGGGCACCCGCAATGGGCGAGGTCGGCATCAAGCGCTGGGTGCACGGCGCGATCACCCACACCACCGACGGCCATATGCTGCTCGGGCCTGCGCCAGGCCTCAAGAACTATTGGCTCAACACCGGCTCGTCGATCGGGCTTGCATGGGGTCCTGGTTCTGGCCGCGAGTTGGCCCGATGGATGGTCCATGGCGAAACCGAACTCAGCTTGCGTCACTACGATCCTCGCCGCTTCGGTTGGGCCGATCACGACTACATCGACCCCAAGGCCGTCGAGGACTACGAGTGGATGTTCCGAGTGCACCCGCCGGGCGAGGAGCGCTTGGCTAACCGGCCCGTGCGCGTTTCGAGCGTGTACGACAAGCTCAAGTCGAAGCGCGCCATGTTCACCGAGTTCTACGGCTGGGAACAACCCAAGTGGTTCGTCCCCGAGGACCAGCCGCTCGAAGACGCGCACGGTTGGCGCCGACCCGGATGGTACCCGGCTGTCGCCCAAGAATGCAAGGCCGTGCGCGAACGCGTTGGGATCATGGACCTCACCGCGTTCTCCAAATACGAGGTCACCGGCCCTGACGCCGAGAGCTTCCTCAACCGCATCACGACCGGTCGCATCCCCAAAGACGGCCGAATCTCACTGAACTACCTGCTCAACGAACAGGGCCGTATCGAAACCGAGATGACGCTCACCAAGGCCGGCGACGACGCGTTCTACGCGATCTCCGGTGCCATGGGCGAGCAGCGAGATCTCGACTGGTTGAACCATTCGGTCGCAGACGGCGAAGACGTCACCATCACCGACTACTCGGCCAAGCGCGGCGTGCTCGTGCTCGTCGGACCGAAGGCCCGCGAAGTTCTCGCAGCGCGCACCGACACCGACGTATCGAACGAGGCGTTCCCATTCCTCTCGGCTCGACCAATGAGCATCGCCGGTGTCGACGTGTATGGATTACGCGTCGGCTTCACCGGTGCCCGTGGCTGGGAACTCCACATGGACGTCGACCAGATGGAAGCCGTCTACGACGCCTTGTGGTCAGCGGGGGAGGAGCACGGCATTGCCGACTTCGGCGGCCATGCGCTCAACTCGCTTCGCATCGAAAAGATGTATCTGACCCGCAACGAACTCACCCACGACATCGGCCCGATTCAGGCGGGCGTCGAGTTCTTCGTCAAGCGAGACAAGGGTGACTTCGTCGGCAAGGACGCACTCGATCGTCCGCCGTCTGGCAACCCGTGGAAGCTCGTCTACCTCGACGTCGACGCCGGTGGCCTCGACGTCGACGGTGCTGCGGACTGCCTCGGTGGCGAAGGCGTGTTCGCCTCCCCTGCAGACGACGCCGAAGCGATCGGGCTCACCACGTCAGGCGGCTACGGCTTCACCGTCGCCAAGAGCCTGGCCTTCGCCTACGTCACCGCGGACCACGCCGAACCCGGCAACGAGTTGGGCGTCATGATCCTCGGCGAGATGAAGAAGGCTGTCGTTCTTTCCGAGCCAGCATTTGATCCCGACAACACCGAACTCCGCGGCTAAATCGGTCGACCTAAATTCTGTTACGATCTGTAACACTGTTACGATCTGTAACACTGTTACGATCTGTAACAATTGAATCCGGCGCCCTCTCACGATGGGCGCCTATCCGACTGTGGACACTAGGAGCGAGATATGCGCGTATTGAGAAGTCGAAGAGTGGCGAGGCGGTTTGGTCCGCTCGCAATATTGGCGATGTTGATCACGCTTCTCCTTGCAGCACAAGGGACGGCTACCGCTCAAAACCAGGGCACAGCTTCGAACTATGAAGTAATTCGGCTCAATGGCAGCCAGCCCATAATCGACCAAGAAATGTTCGCTGACCTCGGGGTCTCCGGCGAGGGAGCAAACATCAACGGACCTTCGCTGATTAGCGTTCCCGATTGGATTGCGTCGGGCGACCGAGCGCACCCTTCAGCGAACTACTACCTGTACTTCGGCGACCATTCTGGCGACTACATTCGCATGGCATGGGCGGAGGACCTCACCGGTCCTTGGACCTTGCATGACACCGGAAGCAGCGTGCCCATCGGCCAGCGAGGAGTCCTCGACAACGGTGGCCGAGACACCAACGTCGGCAATGGCATCGTTATCGAAGAGAACCACTTCGCGTCGCCCGACGTGCACGTCGATGACGAGAACCAGCGCATCATCATGTACTTCCACGCCGGTTCCTCCACGTTCTTCAACGGCAACGAACAGAACAGCCAGTACTCCTGGGTGACGACCTCAGACCATGGCCTCGACTTCAACGGCAACATCGAGCCGGTACGACTCGGAACGTCCTACTTCCGGGTATTTGAGCACGGCAACGAGTTGTACGCCTTCAACAACTCATCTTCCCCGAGCCGAGCTCTAGATGTCGACAACCCGTGGGAGCCAACCAACAACTATTACAACGGTTCAACCATCCCCAGCCTGTGGGAGAGCCACCCCGACAACCTCACCCAGGACCCGATCCAAGACAACTTGGGCTTCAGCCGCTCCGAACTTCGCGTGCGTCACACCGCGGTACACGTCGATGGCAATGAGCTCCAGGTCTTCTATACCCGTCGCGGCGACAGCCCCGAGCGAGTCTTGATGTCGACCGTCGATTTGAGTGTCGGCGACTGGGAGAACTGGGACTTCAGCTTCCCGCCGGCAGAAATTCTGCAACCCGTCTCGGGTTGGGAGGGTGGCCAGTTCGATCCTGAGCCATCGGAGACCGGAAGCGCTCCAGAGAACGTCAACCAACTCCGCGACCCGTACGTGTTTGAGGACGACGATGGTTCGCTCTACCTGTTGTACGCAGGTGGTGGTGAGGACGGCATCGGAATCGCTGCGCTGTCGAGCCCTCGACAAGACATCGACGTTCTTACCCCAACCGACGATGCCTACGTGCGTGGCGGAAGCAACTCGGACCAGAACTACGGCGACGAAGAGACCATCGAGGTCAAGCAAGGCAACAGCGAGAACTTCTTCCGCAGGACGTATGTGAACTTCGACCTCGACGACATCGACGATGTGGATGCAGCGGTACTCCGGTTGTACGCAACTCGTTCTCGCAGCGACGTGCCGGTCACCCTCTATGCAACGTCGAGCAACTGGGACGAAGACTCAATCACTTGGAACTCGGCTCCATCGATTGGCACGCCGATCGCCACGGTCGAAATGGGTCCCGAAGACCAGTGGTACGAATGGGACGTGAGTTCTTACCTGGAGGGCATGGAAGGTGAGTCTGTTTCGTTCGTCCTGTACGACGAAGCCGCCGAAAACAGCACCGTCAGGTACAGCAGCCGCGAGGGCGCCAACCCACCGGAGCTAAAGATCCTGCAGAGCAACTGACCGCAGGCCAAGGTCAACCCGGCTGAAGCCCGAGAGGGTCGCCACCAGTGAGTTATAGGGTCTAACTACAAGAGTTAGACCCTATAATTTCACTGTGATGGCCGATTGCATGCGACATGGTTGAACTACCTGATCGTGCGGAGATTGTCGTCGTGGGTGGCGGCATCGTCGGCGCGTCGATTGCCTATCACCTGACCAAACTCGGTCGCACCGACGTCGCCGTCCTCGAACGCCACGAACTGACCGGAGGCACCACCTGGCACGCGGCGGGTCTCGTCGCTCAGCTTCGAGCGACGGAGAATCTCACCCGTCTCGCCCAGTACAGCCTCGAGCTCTACAAGACGCTCGAAGAAGAGACCGGCCAAGCAACCGGCTTTCTCGACCCGGGCGCCATATCGCTTGCCAGCACGGAGAGCCGTTGGGAAGAGTTGCGTCGCACCGCGGCGATGGCTCGATATCTCGGCGTCGTCGCCGAAGAGATCTCACCCGCCGAAGTCGTCGAGAAGTTCCCGATGTGTCACGTCGACGACATCGTGGGCGGCATCTGGCTTCCCGAAGATGGAGCGGTCGGCCCGTCCGATGTCACCCAAGCGCTCATAAAGGGTGCTCGTCAGGGTGGCGCCAAGCTCTACGAGGGAACTGGCGTCGACGACCTCATCGTCGAGAACGGTCGTTGCGTTGGTGTGATAACCGATAACGGTGAACGCATAGAAGCCGACCAGGTCGTGCTCGCCTGCGGGCTGTGGACCCGCCACCTGGCCGCCAAGCAGGGCGTCTCGGTTCCGTTGCACGCGGCGCATCACTACTACGTGGTTACCGAACCGATCGAAGGACTCGATGCCGAGTGGCCGGTCCTTCGCGATCCTGACCGCTACGCCTACCTCAAGCCCGAGGCCGGAGGCTCTCTGCTCGTCGGCTTGTTCGAGCCGGTCGCGGACCCGTGGCCCGCAGTTGGTCCGCCTCCGACCGACAAGTCCTTCATCAGTCTCGACCCCGACTCGGACCATCTGGCCGAGTATCTTCCGCACGCCTTCGATCGTGTCCCGGTTCTCAACGATGCTGGCCTTCGCCTGATCTTTGATGGTCCGGAAAGTTTTACTCCCGACGACAGTTACATTCTCGGCGAAGCGCCGAACCTGCCGGGCATGTGGGTCGCCGCGGGGTTCAACTCGATCGGTATCCAGTCCGCCGGTGGAGCGGGCATGGCGCTCGCACATTGGATGACCGAAGGGGAGCCGCACATCGACCTCTCCGACGTCGACATCCGCCGGTTCGAACCGTTCCACGGCACCGAGAAGTTCCTGCGTGATCGCACCGTCGAAGGCTTGGGTTTGCTCTATGCCCCCCACTGGCCGCATCGTCAGTACGAGACCGGCCGCGACATCCGCCGGTCGCCACTGCACAACCGACTCGAAGAACACGGCGCTGCGTGGGGCTCGGTGATGGGCTGGGAGCGTCCGAACTTCTACGCCAAGCCCGAACTCGGTATCGAGCCCGAATACGAATACAGCTGGGGTCGCCAGAACTGGCACGAAGCCAATGCCATCGAGCACAAGGCAGTACGCGAGCAGGCAGGCCTGTTCGACCTCACGTCGTTTGCCAAGTTTTCGGTCAAGGGCAAAGACGCTGCTGCGGTGATGAGCTACATGTCGGCAGGCCCGGTCGCTGGTGATGTTGGTGGCTCGGTCTACACCCAATGGCTCAACGACAAGGGCGGTATCGAAGCCGACCTGACGGTGAGTCGAATCTCCGAACGAGAATTCTGGGTCATCGGCGGCGCGGGCACCCGAGCCCGAGACCTCTTCGCGATCGAGCAGGCGATTCTCAACCACGGTGCTGTTTCTGGAAGTGGTAGCGAAGCCAATGCGACCGTCACCGACATCACGTCGGCCTTCGCCGTGCTTGCCGTCATGGGCCCAGCATCACGAGAGATCGTGCAAGGTCTCACCCAGGCCGATATGAGCGACGAAGCCTTCCCGTTCGCCACCAACCAACAGATCGACGTCGGCAGCTGCCTCGTGCGGGCCAACCGGATGAGCTACGTCGGTGAGTTGGGCTGGGAGCTGTACGTGCCCACCGAGTTCGCCGTGCACGTGTTCGACCTGCTCATGGAAGCAGGCGAGCCACACGGCATGGAACTCGCTGGCTACCACACGCTCAACTCCCTCCGCTTTGAGAAGGGCTACCGACACTGGGGCCACGAGGTCACCCCCGACGACAACCCGGTGCACTCCGGGCTCAACTTCGCCGTCGACTGGGACAAGGACTTCCGCGGCAAAGAAGCACTCGCCGAAGCTAAGGCATTCGGTAACACCCGTCGCCTCATCCAAGTCGCCGTCCACGACGAGTCCGTGCTGCTCCACCACCACGAGCCCATCTATCGCGACGGCGTGCGGGTCGGCTACGTCACGGACGGCATGTGGGGCCACACCGTCGGCGCGGCCGTAGGCATGGCGTGGGCCTACCGGCCAACCGACGAAGTCGAGGCGGGCGAACGCGCCGACAAGGCATGGATCGAATCAGGCAACTGGCAGATCGAACTCCCCGGCCGCATGGTCGACGCAAAGGTCCAGCTGCGTCCTTGGTTGTAGTCGTCTGATCTCTACGGGGCAGCGACTGCGTCGCGATTTTGCCCCTCCGAGCTGCAGAGCACTATTCGCCGCAATCGCACATTCGCCTTCGGCTCGGTGTGCTCTGCGGATTGGATCTCTACGGGGCAGCGACTGCGTCGCGATTTTGCCCCTCCGAGCTGCAGAGCACTATTCGCCGCAATCGCACATTCGCCTTCGGCTCGGTGTGCTCTGCGGATTGGATCTCTACGGGGCAGCGACTGCGTCGCGATTTGGAGGCCTCCGGCCTGATTGTGAATTGGCTAAAGAATGGATTTTCGATATCCGATCCGTTTTCTAGGCGAAGCGGAAGGCATAAGCGCAATGAACGGCGAGAGTTCTATCCCAGCGGGTTGGTACCACATGGAAGGTGATCCTGCGGGAACATATCGATGGTGGGATGGGTCGAATTGGACGGTCGAGGTGCAGCCGCTTCAACCGGCCGCACAACAGTCCACAACGACGGAAATCCCAGTCGGCGTCGAGGGCTCAGGTCTCGAGACGAAGTTGCACAAGTTCGTATCACCAGTTAACGCGGCAGAGAGCTGGGCGAACTGGGACCAGATTTATGCCGGGACTGAGGGCGGGAAAGCTGAGGCGAAACTTGTCGCCGCTCAACAAATGTCCGTCGATGCGGCTGTAGACCCCGGATTCAATCCGTTGAAATGGATGCTCTTGCCGTACCTGAACTACGCGAACTTCAAAGCTCGTTCCTGTCGAGCAGAGTTCTGGTGGTTTCAATTGTTCCTGATTATGGGGACCATGCTCTTCTTCGCGATCGGCACCATCGCATCGATCGTCCTCGTGGGTGAACCGGAGCAGGGAACAGGCGCCGAAACCGACGGGGCACTTTGGGCCTTTGCACCATTGTTCCTTTTCTTCATTGGTTCGGCGATCCCCGCTGTGGCTCTACAGGTACGTCGCCTGCACGACACCGACCGATCCGGATGGCCCTTGATCGGCATCCCGGTCCTGTCGTTCGCTGCGGCACTCATCCCGATCATCTTCGGCGCCGATGCCGTTTCTATCTACCTCCTGGTGATTGCTTTAGCTTCGCTCTACAGCTTGTTCATTTCGGTCATGATGTGGTTCATCCCGGGTGAAGGATGGAACAAGTACGGGGCGACGCATCTACTGCCCAAGCGGTAGACGGTTACAAGAACCCGAGAATTCCATAAAGGTCGTGCCGTTGACATCCGATCTACTTAGGCATCAGTAAGGCGGGAAAGGCGGACACTGATGAGTGCAGAAGCAGCGGTTCCAGCGGGTTGGTACGACATGGCGGGCGATGCGCCAGGAACGAAGCGTTGGTGGGACGGCGTGCAGTGGACGAGCGCAGTCCAGGCCGCCGAACCGCCAGCGCGTGCGCTAACGCTTGTGGCCACCGAAGCGACCACCGAGGCGTCGCAGACGACAGCCGCCGTTGGACAAGGCGCAGCCCCGACGGACGATGTTGCGAGCCAATGGAGCCAGGCGATAGCACGTCACGCAGAAACGCCGGCCGCAACATCTGCGAGCGACGTCATCGCAAACCATGGTCCCTCTGCCCGGGCACAGCGCGAAGCTGCAACCTCACCGCTCCAGTGGATGTTCTTCCCGTTGCGGCGCGCCTTCGACTTCAAAAGCCGAGCATGTAGAGCAGAACTTTGGTGGTTCAATCTCTTTCTCGTGATCGGGTTCCTCATTGCCGGATTTCTCTCAGTAGCGGTTGCGAGTCTGGTAATCGGCGACACCGGCAGGCCACCAGAAATCAGTGACGCACTCATCGCCCTTTCGCCATCGCTCCTCTTCGCTGCTTTGATGTTCCTTCCTACGCTTGCGGTCTACGTTCGTCGGTTACATGACACCGGCCGGAATGGTTGGAGATTGATGCCCATCTCCTCTGTCATCTTCGGAGCGGTCATTCTTCCCCGCCTCATCGGTGACATCGTTGCGGTGCAGGCCACCTCGTACGCAATGTCTGGTCTCTACGCAGCGTGGATTTTGGGAGTCGCATGGATCGGCCCAGCGGACGCCGGTTGGAACAAATACGGACACCGTCACCAACTACCCAGCTAGCTCAAGGGCGGCTCAGCCCGAGGTTGTCGCTACCAAATCATGGGTTGATGAAAGATCAACGCAACTACGCGCCGGTTTAGCCGACCTAGTATGTGTATGACGATGAGGGCAAAGACGACTATCGGGCTCTTGCTGCTCGTGTTGTTCATGGCTGCGTGCGGCGGCGATGACTTCGCGACTGCAGAGAGCGTGACCGGCGACGAGACCGCGTCCGGCGAGACAGCCGATGATGAAACGACGCTGTCGCGATCCAGCTCGAGCGGGTTCAGCGACGATGAAGCGGCTTCGGACACGGCAGACGGCGAAGGGGTCGCGGATGGATTCGACCCAATCTTCGGTCAGATCCTGAACACTCGTGAGATCCTTCCGCTCCAAGGAACGGCGTGGCTCATCGATGCCATCGACTCCGAACCCCACGACGGCGCGATCTCGTTCGCGTGGCGCGAGGGCGAAGGCGTTGTGGCCTGGTTCCGTGATGAATGCACGACCGGTGGTTTCACCACCTCCATCGCCGTACGTGAGGGTTGGTTGATCATCAACGACGACCCGCCGCCCAACTGTTCGAGCCCGATGTCAGCAATCTTCTCCGATGGCGCTGTCGTAGAATTCAACCTCGTCAGCGAAGACGAACTCACGATCAGCTCGCCGGCCGGCGAATTCTCCGCCACCCACTGGGAATCGGTATCGGTGCACGACGAACCCCTCGTCATCGAGTTCGAGTAGCCGCCTGTGGCATGGGAACGAGCGCTCGTCACGGGC
>CAZTDG010000028.1:0-13848 GCA_964612655.1 uncultured Acidimicrobiales bacterium
CGATGCGAGAGCCTGCGGTGGTCTCCGCCTGCGGTGCTGTGGTTAGGACCTCGCCCGGAGCCATCTCAATGGTTCGAGTTGCGAAAGCGTCAGCGGTCTTTGGCTGCTCGGATTCTGGTCGCCCGCGTAACTTCGCCGCACGTGTGGCGAGCTTTGCGCTGAGAGCGGAGTCGTCTGCGTCGCTGACCGCTGGGGTAGGCATCGCCGTTCGCAGATCCACGGTGTCGTCGCTCGCAACGTGTTGAGCCGAGTCCGCAGCTGGCAACACAATCGGATCGCGAAGGTCGCCTTCGTCGTCTCGGGCCAGGCTGCTAGTGCTTAGCGGAATGCTTGAGCCCTGCTCGAAGAGCGAGGGTGCGCTACCAGCACCATCGACCTCGGCTGGCTCGGCGACGTGTTGGGGTTCCTCTGCTGCGGCGTGGATTGGCCGATGGTCGTTGAGGTCGACGACGTTGTCGGCGACCCGAGCTGACGCATGGGCTGGCTCGGTCTTGGTCTTGGCCATGGTCTCCGCGGTGGTCGACGCACTAGCAGCGTGGGCGTAGCCGCTACGCGGCTCTGAGGTACGGGCCCGCGACGTGGCGTAGGCCAGGACGGCAGCAGCAGCGGCACCGGCCAAAAGCACGGCCGCGAAGGCGAGCGCAACCCAGTCGATGAACGCAAGTTCGGTAAACATGACTGAAATCCTGTTAGCGACGCTAAGTCCACGCAAGATCGCTGTACGTGAGCCTTTGATCCCATCGCTCGCGCCAAGCGTGGCGATGGTTTGCCCTCTCAGCCATCGAACACCCGAATGAAGCAAGAGAACAGATTCCACTACCGAGAGTGGTTCACATCTGCTCCACCCGGTGCAAAAAAATTCGGAAATTGGTCGTTGCTAGATCGACCAATGTCGTCAAAAAAATGCCCAATTTGCTCATCTCCCGCGACTTAATGCCGACGTCCGGTTGTAACCACGTCTTACCCATCGCGAGGAATCCCATGAGTCACGACTCCACCCCCGGAACGTCGACAGACAACTATTGGCCGGAACTTACCGCCGACACCACCATGACCCAGTCCGTTCCCCGGTCGGTCACCCTGGACACGATTCGGTCTTCCTCCGATGGCAGGATCCTCGAGGTAACTTCTCAGCTCGATCTGATTCGTACCCGACTGGGCTCCCTCGAACAGTTTGTTCTCGAAGCGCCGCTTAATTCGAGCATCGACGCAAGCGTTCACGACCGAATTGCCGAAATGGAGTTGTCGATCGTCTCGGCGACGACACGATTCGACGAGCTTGCAAACCGCTTGGTGGAGTCCGACGAAACGGTCGCAACGACCGTGATCACGACCGTCGATGGGTTCGACACTCGCATCGCGCTGATGGAAGACGCTCGTCTCGGACAAGCTAGTGAGCTCAATGAACTCACCGGGTACCTCGAGCAAGCGTTCACCCGTATCACCGAACTCGCGCAGATCATCGAGACGAACAACGACCTTCATGTTTCTCGCATCGCGGATCTTGAAGGACAGCTGGAAGACACCCAAACCCGGGCCTCGCTCGCCGCCTTGGAAACCACGATCGCAGACATCGACAAGCGCTCCGATCAGGCGAGCGTGAGCCTGAACGAACGCGTCGACGAACTGCACTTTGCCGCAACCGCTCCGCTGGTTGAAGTCGAAGCTCGTGTCAACGTGATCGAAGACAAGCTCGTACAGCACGGCGAGCAGATCCACGGGGTAAAGGATCAGGTTCGAGATCACTCCAATGCTCTCGATGAGCAGCGCAAACTGTCACAAGAGCAGTCCGAGCGTCTCGACAAGCACAAAGAAGAGTTGAGCCTTCAGTACGAAGACATCGCCCGCCTCCAGTCCTTCGAACAGGCGCACGTCACTCAGTTCGAGACCCAAAGCTCCATCCTCAGCGACCACGGTGCATCGATCGACACCCACACCACCGAGATCGAAACCCAGGGTCAAAGGATTGCCAAGATCCAGTCCGATCTCGAAGCCGTGCAGTCCGGCCAGCGACAGGCCGAAACCGCGCAGTCGGTCGGCGAGGTCGAACAGCTCGCTCGAAACAACGGTGAGCGGATCAGTGCAATGGCTGGAACAACCGATGTTCTTGGTCAACGCATCGACCACACCGAAGCCGCGAACAACGAAACCGCCGGGCGAGTGGCGACCCAAGAAGAGGCACTTGGCCAAGTCCAGAGCCGCCTCGAGCAACTCGAGAACACCGCCGACTCGGCCATGCCCGTCGTTGCGGACACCTCGCAGATAGAAGCCGAACTTGAGGCTACGAGCGCTCGCGTCACCGAGGTCGAGTCCACGACGAACGAGCTGACCAGCGCTCTACAGACCGAGAACGAGTCGCTCCGACAGGAGGTAACCGATCTCACTGCCCGGGTCAACGACTTCGATATTGAAGCCGCCGCTACATCGCTAGTCGCGGCATCCACGAACGACGACCGAGTCGATGAGATCGCGGGTTCAGCACAAGAAGCCCAACAGCTCGCGGAAAAACTACGAGTTATCCAGGCACAGGTCGTCCAGACAATGAAGGGCGAACTGAGTGCACACGACACTCGTCTGGTTGGCCTCGAGAAGTCCAACAGCGCCACCAACGGACGGCTCGGCTCGTTCGCCTCGGCCGATCGACTCGAACAACTTGAGACCAAGCTGGTAGAGGCGCTGCAGACCATTTCGCAGCTCACCCAACTTCAGCGCCGCCACACCTCCGTGGAGACTCAGCTCGCCGATGCCCTCAGCGCATCGAACCAAGGCATCGAACACACCCAGCAGCACGTTGTTCTTCTCCGGTCGGAGCTAGAGAACGCGCATGCCCGGATCGCCCGACTTGAACAAACGCTTTCGGTCGCTGGCCAACCAGCTGCAGCCCAGGCGGCTACCACGGCCCCAGATGCAAGCACCCCTCCTCCAGCAGCGACGACTCCAGCTCCGACTGCAGCAGCAGCGCCTGTAACGCCGCCTGCCGCGACTCCGGCTGCAGCAGCGCCTGGAACGCCTGCGGCGGCTCCACAAGCCCAAACCGACACTGTCGATACGGGTTGGTTCGACGCTTCTTACGACAAGCGTCAGGCTTCCTAGCCAGCGAAGATCCTGCACCTACAAGGGTCCTACATAACGGCCGTAATCGCTACGAGCCCGAGACGAGAATTGAACTCGTGACCTACGCATTACGAATGCGTTGCTCTACCAACTGAGCTACCCGGGCGACGTCAAAACGGTAGCAGCTTAGGGGTGCGCTTCCGACCAGCGTCCTTACCTTGAGCCGATTACTGACCGATGATGGAACTATGAGCGGCGACCTCGTCAACTTGGTTCCCGAGCCGGAGCCCGAACACGGCGAATGGCTTCTTCGCTTCCGAGCGCGCGTCGCCACCGATGTGGCTGACGATCGTCGCACCGACATGATCTTCAGCGACCTTCTCGCCGCCCTCGACGAACGCCTTGAGGGGTCCCGCAGTGCAATCCTGACCGTTGAGGATGACATCACACAGATGCAGGTCTCGTCGCTCCCAGGGCGCTTGTCTGGACTGATGCACGCCGTGCCGCAGCGAACGTGGTTTGGCTCATGGGCGGCGGCGATCTCGCGTCAGGCGCCGGTGACCATCATCGACGTCGCCGAGAGCAGCCTGTACCGCGAGTACCGGCGATACATGGTGGAGAGCGGGCTGGCTGCTGGCAACGCGATTCCACTGCGCGGCAACGACCTTCGCATCGCTGGGGTGCTGGTTACCTATCTGCCCCATCCTCGTTTGCTCACCGAGGATGAGAAGGACGTCTTCGAACTCGTCGCAGAGCTCGCTGCGCTCGTGATCCGACGCGATGGTGCCCGGCAGCGGCTTCTCGACCGGATTCGATACGACGCTCTCACCGGCCTCGAGAACCGTGATGGGCTCGAAGAGATCCTTCGCCGAGCGCTCGCCGCGGTCGACAACGACGGAGCGGGGGTTGGGCTCCTGTTCGTCGACATCGACGACCTGACGCTCATCAACGATTCGCTCGGCCATCGTGCCGGCGACACCGTCATTGCCATGACTGCGGGCAGGATCCGAAATCACCTGATGCACAGCGACACGGTGGTCCGCTTCGGCGGCGACGAGTTCATCGTGGTGCTCAACCGAATCGAATCGTGTGCAGACGCCCGCCTAGTGGCAGACCGTATTCGCCGAGAGATCGCCGAACCGATGGAGATCGATGGCACCAACCTGACCACGACGGTGTCGGTGGGAATCACGCTCGGTCACGCACACACCGACCCGCTCGAACTGATCGACGAAGGCCATGCTGCGGTCGTTCGAGCAAAACAGAGCGGACGCGGTTCAACCGCCGAGCATGACCGTATTCTCGATGCTGGCGCAAGCGAACGTCTGAGTCGCGAGGTCGAACTGCGCGATGCGCTATCAGAAGACCAGTTCATAGTGTTCTGGCAGCCGAAGGTTTCCGTCGCCACGGGAGAGATCGACGGCGCGGAGGCCCTCGTGCGTTGGCAACACCCCGAGAGCGGGATCGTCAGCCCCGATGAGTTCTTGCGGACAGCCGAGCGAGCGGGGCTCACATCGGACCTGAGCGTGTGGATGTTGCGGAACGCCACCGCCGAGGCCAAGGCTTTCGTTGCCGCCCATAGCGACTTCAACGTTGCCGTCAACCTTCCGGCAACCGAGATCGAACGACCCGACATCGTCTCGGTCGTCGAACGCGCCCTAGAGGAAGCGGACCTCGATCGTCGACACCTGACGATCGAGCTGACCGAATCGGTACTGGCCAAGAAGCCGGCGATCGGACAACTGTTCGCGCTTCGCAATGCCGGAATTCGAGTCGCGATAGATGACTTTGGCACCGGCTACTCCTCGCTTGCCTACGTCCAACAGTTGCCCATTCAGATCGTCAAGATCGACCGAGCCTTCCTCCATGGGCTCACCGGTGATGGAAGCGGAGCACCGGTGCTCTCTGCGGCGATCGCAATGGCCAAAGCCTTGGGCCTCGAGACCATTGTCGAAGGCGTTGAAACCGAAGCCCAGCTCGAGGGGCTGCGGCACCTCGGGGCGGATTGGGCGCAGGGCTACTTGTTCTCTGAGCCGGTTCCCGCACGAGGGATAACCGATCTGCTGGCTAGCGACGCCGAATAAAGAGCTTGTACCAGCGACGCTCCAAGATGTGAAGCGCAGCAGCTACCGCATCATCAATGGCATCGGTATCCACGTCATAGTCGGCCGATACGAAGTCATCCGCTGCCCAGATTAGGTCGACGGTGGTGAACACTCGTGAGGAAGCGGTGTCGATCTCGGCCCGGACCTTGCCCGGCTTGGAGACTTCGTCTGAGGCCAGAGAACGGACGACGGCGAACGCCGAGTCCACATCGGTAACGTTCTGACCCCACGACATGTTGATCTCGAGATGTCGACCCACGGAATCGCCAGCAGCGTTGACCTGCGCCAGCGGGACGATCTCGAACATGACGAAACGACTGTCGGTCTCGGACTCGAAGAGCACTTGGTGCTCGGTTTCACGAGATGACAGGTCCATCGCGATGTAGCCGCGCTCTGCGATAGCGGCGATGCATCCACTCAACAGAATCTCGTCTACTCGGGTAGCCCATGTAATGCGACGTTCGTGCTCTTCGGACTTCTTCACCAATTCGTCGAAATGCTCTTCGTGCTTTGAGCGTTCCGGTTCCTGAGGTTCCAGCTTCTCGTCAGTGGCGAGGTCCACGATCGGATGCTCACCGCTGGAGTCATCGACTTCGTCGACCTCGGTGCTGTCCTGTGTTGCTGTTTCAGTAGCGTCGTCGGGGGTCGGTCCGTCTCCGAGTGCCGCTGGACCCGAGAGTGCGGCGGCCAGCGTCTTGTGTCGCGCCTGAGTGATGGCCTTTTCACGAGACTCCGCGGTGGCCAGGATCGAACGAGCTGTAACGATGGCCTCGACGGCACCAGAGCTCGGGAGGGACTCCTTGGAGCTCAGGCCGTTCTCTTGGCGGGCGACGGCGCTGAACAACCCGGTGAGCGAGGGCGGCGATTCGGCGGTCACTGGTACCGCGTCGGGTTCGAAGATTTCGGTCTTGGGTGAGATGGGGGCGTCGGTTTGGTCGACCAACGCAACGAGTTCTTCGTTGCCGTCGAAGAACTCCCAGTCGGGGGCGCCAGCCCACCAGACCAAGCTGTGGGCATCGCGCTCGCCAGCACGAATACTGGCGACGATTTCTGCCATAGGCATCGGCCCGACAGCTTCGCTGTTCTCCACGATGAAGGAAACAGGGGCGCCAAGCGCTGGGAGGGAATTAGCCATTGCTATCCAACCTCCGGTCCTTGGCACGTGCGCTCATTCGCTAGGGCTATCTCCTGTCGGGTTCGTGCTAATTCGAACCCCAAATCAAACTTCGGTCTTACTATCGGCAAATTTCTGATGATTTCTGAGGGTTAGAATGCCCCAATTCTCGCAATATTTGCAGTTCCTCTCATCTAACCTGAGGTGGTGATTCCTCTGGTTTGTATTGATGTTGACGGCACACTCGTTGGGACGAGCGGAGAGGTCACCGAAGCGGTCTGGAAGGCGGTCGATCAAGCTCGTGAACGAGGCCAACACCTGGCGCTGACAACGGCACGTGGTGCCTTCGGGGCCTCGTGGGGTATGGCGCAACGCCTGGATCCGAACGGCTGGCATGTTTTCCATGCCGGTGGTGCTGTCGTGCACGCTGGCACGGGAGAAGCGCGGGGAGATTCGCTCCGACCAGACGCACTCGACGCCCTCGTGCAGTCGGCGAACGATCGCGACTGGATTCTCGAGCTTTACTCCCCCGACGCCTACGCCGTAGAGAGCACCGCGCCACCGTCGGTAGAACACGCAGGGCTTCTCGGAGTCCCGTTCGTTGCAGGCGACTTTGCGGCCTTTCGCAGCGAACACGAACGGATCGTACGAGCGCAGTTTGTCGTCGATGTCGATCAGATCGACGACGTACATGGCGTTGCGGGGCCTCTCGAGCTGGAATCGACGTCGGCGACCTCACCGATCATGCCGGGGATCGCGTTCGTCTCGATCACCCCACCAGGAATCACCAAGGCGACCGGCATTGCACACATCTCCGAGTCGCTAGGGCTCTCCATGGACCAGGTCATGATGGTGGGCGACGGATTGAACGATCTACCCGCAATCGAAGCGGTCGGGTTCCCTGTTGCTATGGGCAACGCCGAGGAGGCCGTGAAGAGCGCAGCGGACTACCACGTACCCGACGTAGAGTCCGATGGCCTCGCGACTGCGTTGGAACTTTCCAGCACGCTCGGTTAGCTCAGCGGCGAGTACCACCGAGCACTCCCGCCACTGCGAGACCCCCATGGCTACTATCTCACGATGGCGACTGAAGCCGAAACCACTCCTCCTGTCGAGGCTGAAGCCGAGTCGATGCCTCGTTGGGTTCCGAGAGCGATCGGCCTGTTTTGGCTTGGGCTCGTCGCGATATGGATCCTGCAACGGCTCTTCGAAAGCCTCTCAGGTTTTCTCATCACGCTCCTGATTTCGTTGTTCTTCTCGTTCGCGCTTGAACCGGCGGTGAACTGGCTCGAACGCAAGGGGTTCCGGCGCGGCCTTGGCACCTTGATCATGTTCGCCGTCGTCATCATCGCCGTTGCGCTGCTGAGCTTCGTTGTCGGCTCGGCGCTGGCCGAACAGATGCGGAGCTTCGTCGACAATGCCCCGAGCCTGATCGATGACATCGAAGTGTGGTTGCAAAACACCATCGACGAGAGCATCGAGCTCACCCAAGCCCGTGACCAGTTCTTGAACGACGATGGACTTGGGCAGCAGCTGACCGGCATTGCAGACAACGCGGTGGGGTTCGGTGCGACGTTGGTCGGCTTGATATTCGACCTCTTCACGATCGCACTATTCACGTTCTATCTCACCGCTGACGGACCCCGACTTCGCCGCACGATCTGCGCTCGGCTGCATCCGGATCGACAGCGTCGCATTCTTGGAATCTGGGACCTCGCCATCCAAAAGACGGGCGGTTACATCCTCAGTCGCACCGTTCTGGCCTCGATCTCGGCGTTGGTTACATGGGTTGCGTTCTCCATTATCGGGGTGCCGTTTCCGCTGGCTCTCGCTGTGTGGGTGGGTATCGTCAGCCAGTTCGTGCCGGTGGTCGGCGTCTATATCGCTGGTTCACTTCCCGTGATCCTCACTCTCGTCGAATCACCTGCGAAGGCCTTGTGGGCGCTGCTCTTCATGCTCGCCTACCAGCAGGTCGAGAACTACTTGCTCGCCCCGCGCATCGATTCGCGCACCCTAAAGATCCATCCGGCTGTTTCGTTCGGATCGGTGCTGGCGGGCGCCGCCGTACTCGGCCCTGTTGGGGCGTTGCTTGCATTGCCCGCAGCAGCGACCGCCCAGGGCCTTATCTCGGCCTCGGGTGAACGCCACGACATCGTCGAGGGCCCACTGACCAGACTTGGACCGCCCGCTGGCGAGGCTCAGCCGAGCGTCGTTGCAGCGACGCTCCCGGTACATGACTTTGACGACGGCGAAGAGGGCGAAGAGGGCGACGGTGAGCCTTCTGAAATGTCGAGTGACGAACCACTCGACGACGAGTTCTCCTAGAACCGTTCTTCGAAGGATCCGGCACGCCTGAGGGTCCGCAAGCTTCGAAGAAATCACAGGCCGCACGAAAACGTGAGAAGCCCGAGGCCGTGGCCTCGGACTTCTCCCTTGTTCTTGTCAGATCCGCTAGGCCGAAGGCCCAGCTGTATTGCTATTGGATCTTGATCTCGATGTCTACACCGGCTGCGAGGTCGAGTCGCTGGAGCGAATCAACCGTCTTAGGCGATGGTTCGACGATGTCGAGGAGACGCTTGTGGATGCGCATCTCGAAGTGCTCGCGTGAGTCCTTGTCCTTGAACGGACCCCGGATCACCGTGTAGCGATGCTTCTCGGTGGGTAGTGGGATCGGGCCTCGGACATCGGCCTGGGTGCGACGCACCGTTTCAACGATCTGCTTAGTTGCTTGATCGATTTGGGTGTGATCGTACGCCTTCAGGCGAATGCGGATCTTCTGAGATGCAACAGCCATGATCTACTTCGTGATCTTCGTTACGGCGCCAGCGCCGACGGTACGACCACCCTCGCGGATAGCGAAGCGAAGACCTTCGTCCATAGCGATAGGCGCAATGAGCTCAACGCTCATCTTGGTGTTATCGCCAGGAAGGCACATCTCGGTACCCTCTGGAAGGCTGATCGTTCCGGTCACGTCGGTGGTGCGGAAGTAGAACTGTGGGCGGTAGTTCGAGAAGAACGGCTTGTGACGGCCACCCTCTTCCTTCGAAAGCACGTAAACCTCTGCTTCGAAGTCGGTGTGAGGAGTGATCGAGCCAGGAGCTGCGAGCACCTGTCCACGCTGTACGTCTTCCTTGTCGATACCACGAAGGAGTGCGCCGATGTTGTCGCCAGCTTCGCCACGGTCGAGGAGCTTGCGGAACATCTCAACACCGGTACAGGTGGTCTTGGTGGTGTCCTTGAGGCCAACGATTTCGATCTCGTTGCCGGTCTCCACGACACCCTGTTCGATCTTGCCGGTCACAACGGTTCCACGACCGGTGATCGAGAAGACATCCTCGATAGGCATGAGGAACGGCTTTTCGATGTCACGCTCTGGAAGCGGGATGTACTCGTCGACCTGAGTCATGAGTTCCATGACCTGAGCGCCTGCGTCGGCGTCGCCTTCGAGAGCCTTGAGAGCTGAAACCTGAACGACTGGGGTGTCGTCGCCTGGGAACTCGTACTTGTCGAGGAGCTCGCGCACCTCCATCTCGACGAGCTCGAGAAGCTCATCGTCGTCAACCATGTCGACCTTGTTGAGGGCAACGATGATCTTTGGAACGCCAACCTGACGAGCGAGCAAAAGGTGCTCACGGGTCTGGCTCATTGGGCCGTCGGTTGCGGCAACCACGAGGATTGCGCCGTCAACCTGAGCAGCACCGGTGATCATGTTCTTGATGTAATCGGCGTGACCAGGCATGTCGACGTGTGCGTAGTGACGGCCCTCCGTCTCGTACTCAACGTGGGACACGTTGATCGTGATGCCGCGCTCGCGCTCTTCAGGTGCCTTATCGATGTCTTCGAAAGCGGTTGCTGCTGAGCCTTCGACGTTGTCGCCGAGGACCTTGGTGATCGCTGCGGTGAGCGTGGTCTTTCCATGGTCGATATGTCCCATGGTTCCCACGTTTACGTGGGGCTTTGTACGCTCGAAGGTCTCTTTAGCCATGACTGGTTTCCTTTGGGTTTCTTTCTTCTCTGTTTGGTTTTTTGTGTAGTTCTTCGACCGCAGGGTGCGGCCTAAAGCGGTTGTTACTCGCCGCGGACTCGGGCAACAATTTCTTCCTGCACAGACGAAGGCGTCTGCTGATAGGAGTGGAATTGCATGGTGTACGTCGCGCGCCCCTGGGTACGCGAACGCAAGTCGGTACTGTATCCAAACATCTCCGACAACGGAACCAGAGCGTTAATCACTTGGTTGTTGCCGCGCTGTTCGGTTCCTTGTACCTGGCCGCGACGTGAGTTTACGTCACCGACCACATCGCCAAGGTAATCGTCAGGAGTGACGACCTCAACATCCATTACCGGCTCAAGCAATACAGGGCCAGCGGTCTTTGATGCTTCTCGGAACCAGGCGTTGCCCGCAATCTTGAACGCCATCTCTGACGAGTCAACATCGTGGGTCTTGCCGTCCTCGAGGACAACCTTTACGTCGACGACCGGGAAGCCAGCGAGTGGACCGTTGGTGAGGGCCTGCTGGATACCGTCGTCAACGGGCTTGATGTATTCCTTTGGAATACGTCCACCGGTAATCGTGTCTTCGAAGCTGTAGCCGCCGCCGGGGCCGCTTGGCTCCATCGACACGCTGATCTCTGCGAACTGACCCGAACCACCCGACTGCTTCTTGTGGGTGTACTTGTAGCTGTCGAGCGACTTGGTGATGGTCTCGCGGTAAGCAACCTGTGGCTTACCGACGGTTGCGTCGACCTTGAACTCACGCTTCATGCGATCGACGAGAACTTCGAGGTGAAGCTCGCCCATGCCCGAGATGATGGTCTGTCCGGTCTGCTCGTCGGTCTCGACCTTGAAGGTCGGGTCCTCTTCGCCGAGCGCCATGAGCGCCTTGCCGAGCTTGTCCTGAGCTTCCTTGTCCTTTGGCTCCACGGCGACGTGGATAACGGGATCTGGGAAAGTCAGTTCCTCAAGCACGATCGGGTGCTTTGGATCGGAGAGCGAGTCGCCGGTGCGGGTGCCCTTGAAACCAATGCCGGCCGCGATGTCGCCGGTTTGGACGATGTCGCGGTCCTGCTGGTTGTTCGCGTGCATTTCGAGGAGACGGCCGATGCGCTCCTTGTTCTCGGTGCGGTTGTTGAGAACGGTGCCGCCCTTTTCGAGGGTGCCTGAGTAGACACGGAAGTAGGTGAGCTTGCCGACGAACGGGTCGGTCATGATCTTGAACGCAAGAGCCGAGAATGGCGCCTTGTCGTCGGCCTTGCGGGTCTCAGGCTCTTCGGTGCGAGGGTGGGTGCCCTCTACGTCTGGAAGGTCGAGTGGAGAAGGCATGTAATCGACGACTGCGTCGAGCAGTGGCTGCACGCCCTTGTTCTTGAACGCCGTGCCGTTGAGGATTGGCACGATCTCGCCAGCAAGAGTGCCTTTACGGATAACGGCCTTGAGGTCGTCGACGCTGATGTCTTCGTCGCCGAGGTAGCGCTCCATGAGGTCCTCGTCGATGAGCGAGAGGGTGTCCATCAGGTCAGATCGGAACTGGGCGGCCTCTTCGGCCATGTCTTCTGGGATGTCCTGTTCCTCGAAGGTTGCGCCGAGGTCCTTCTCGTCGACATCGGATGGCCACACGAGGGCCTTCATCTTCACGAGGTCAATCATGCCCGCGTAGTTGCCCTCGCTACCGATGGGCAGCTGGAGAACAGCAACGTCTTCGGTGAGACGCTCCTTGATGGTCTTGAGCACGAAGTAGAAGTCGGCGCCGGTGCGGTCCATCTTGTTGACGAAGCACATGCGAGGCACGTTGTACTTGTTGGCCTGGCGCCACACGGTCTCGGTTTGTGGCTCTACGCCAGCAACGCCGTCGAATACTGCAACCGCACCATCGAGGACGCGAAGTGAGCGCTCAACCTCAACGGTGAAATCGACGTGACCGGGGGTGTCGATGATGTTGATCTTGTGATCGTTCCAGGTGCAGGCGGTCGCAGCAGAGGTAATGGTGATGCCGCGCTCTTGCTCCTGCTCCATCCAGTCCATGGTGGCGCCGCCGTCGTGGACCTCGCCGATCTTGTAGTTCACGCCGGTGTAGTAGAGGATGCGCTCAGTCGTGGTGGTCTTACCCGCGTCGATGTGGGCCATGATGCCGATGTTGCGGGTTTGCTCGAGTGGCACTCGCTTTGCCATGTTCTCGTTCCTAGGTCTTGGGGTGAAGTGGGGGCAGAAAAGGTGTACACATACCACGACCGGGCCCTTGCAGCCCGGTCAATCCATGAGTCTAATCCTGTAGTTTTTGAAACCGGCTGAACCACGAAGGGTTCTGCGGCACAGCAAATCAGTCTATGCGCGCACAGTCCACGCGCAACCACTCAGGGGACGGTCCTCAGGCTTGCCGAATTTGTCGGCCTCCCGGCAGTTTTCGAATCTGCCGGGTTGCGGCCTACTCGGCGGTGCCCGTATGGAAACCACCATCTCCTATGGATTAACGGCGGCCTTGTAGCGGCGGGAGCGGACTTGGTCGTATTCTCGCCAGGAAGACCCAGCGAAGTCGACACAACAGGAAACAAGCCATGTCTGAACACGTAACCATCGAGCGCACATTCGACGCATCCATAGACACGGTCTGGGCGATGTGGACCGAGTCCGAGCACTTCGCCAACTGGTACGGGCCAATTGGCGCAACGATCCCCAAGGCGGACATGAACGTCGAGGTCGGCGGGAGCCGCTTCATCGCCATGGAGATACCGACACCTAACGGGCCCATGCACATGAACTTCGCCGGCGCGTACATAGAGATCACCCCCAAGACTCGACTCGTCTACACCGAGGGCCTGGCCGACGCGGACGGGAACTTCATGACCGCCGAGCAGATGGGGATGCCTCCAGGAGCGTCCATGGAGACTTCGGTCATCGTCGAGCTCACGGACATAGGAACGAGCACGAGCATGGTCATGACCCATCAAGGCGTGCCCGCTGATTCCCCCGGGGCGCAGGGATGGCAGATGGCGATCGACAAGCTCGCCGAACGCATTGCGGGTCTGAGTTAGAACCCAATCTGCAGGGGTAGCGCGGCACGGGCGATAAACCGCCGGCGGGCACTAGCAACCCATGGCTCTCAGATAACTCTCAGATTGCCTGAGGTTTAGTGAAGCCATGAAGTGATCTGCCTCGACATCATGCTTCCAGAAATGAACGGGTACGAGGTTTGCCGGACGCTTCGAGGCGAAGGTATTGAAACGCCGATCCTCATGCTGACCGCAAAGACCGGCGAATACGACGAGTCAGACGGCTTTGAACTCGGCGCCGACGACTACGTGCGTAAGCCATTCTCTCCGGTCGTGTTGGTCGCTCGGGTGCGTTCGCTGATGCGACGGACTTCGGTGCCGATCGCATCCGATGTTTTGGAACGCGGCGCTGTCGCCCTCGATATCACCTCTGGCAAATGCACAGTCGACGGAGACGAGGTAACGCTCACGTCCCGCGAGCGCAAAGTTCTCGAAGCACTGTTGCGCGCCGGCGATGGCGCAATATCGCGCGACCGCCTCCTCCACGAGCTCGCTCCGTGGGCGGAACCGGACTCGGACTTGCGATCGCCAA
>CAZTDG010000028.1:13948-22426 GCA_964612655.1 uncultured Acidimicrobiales bacterium
CTCCTCCACGAGCTCGCTCCGTGGGCGGAACCGGACTCGGACTTGCGATCGCCAAGGCGATCGTCGAACAGCACGACGGAACGATCACCATCCACGACTCCCCCCTCGGGGGTGCCCGCATGGAGATCATCCTGCCGGCGAGCACTGCCTAGCTCGAACTGGCCTGTAGTTCGAGTGCAACCTCGCCGTCGAGGCCCAGCCGTCGGCAGGGACCGATGCTCCGGTGATCGAGGAGTTCTCAAACAGGTGGACGCTGCAAGGGATTAGCCCCGATGAGCAACACCTACTCACTCGTCCAGCAGTCTCCTTAGGTTGTCCACGCGCTTCTGCTTCTTGAGCGACTTACACCACTTGGCTTGATCAGGGTCCTGGATCATTGCGACAACGCTCTTCATCTTCGCCAGAACCTGCGCGTCGCCATGAAAGATCGTCTCGTATGAATCCAGCAAGAGCGATAGATGGCCAGCCAATTCTCTGCGCCGCTCTTCGCCGTCGGGCTTCTCGGGAGCCGTGCCACGGATCCGGTTGAAGAGCCACGGGTCGGCAATGGCGCCCCGGCCGAGCATCAGGCCAACCGCACCCGTCCGCTCCAGAACCTCAGCTGCTCCAGCGGCGGTTGTCACATCGCCGTTGGCGATTACGGGGATATCACTTCGCTCGACGATTTCTCGGGTGAGGTCGTGATTCGCAGCACCGGTGTACTTCTGCTGAACCGTTCGGGAATGCACCACGAGAAAGTCGATTCCCGCCGCCTCGAACTCTGGCATCACCGCGAAGATCTGACGCTCGTCGTCGATCCCAGAGCGGGTCTTCACCGACAACGAACCGGGAACAATTTCACGCAGTTGGCTCAACATCGGCTCGATGGTTTCGGGAGCACGGAACATGCCTCCGCCGGCAAGGATCGACGTCATACGACCCCACGGGCAGCCCATGTTGACGTTGATGTGTTGCACACCTCGCGACACGAGATCCCGACAGGCTTCGACCACGCCTTCCTCGGCGCTACCGATCACCTGTACCACCAGAGGAACCCCCGGAACCTCTGTGGTCGCTTCGACGAAATCGGCGTTGGTTACCGGAGTTGGTGAACCAGGACGCACCCGCACGAATTCGGTGAACAGAACATCGGGCCTGACGGTCGTGCCGAAGACCTCGCGCAAGCCTCGGTTCGTCACTCCCTGCATCGGCGCAAGAAGCAACGGGTTTGGTTGCGCACCCCAAGGCAATGTGGATGTCGTGGAAGTACGGGTCATCTCTGCATGAATCTATTCGACTTCGACACTGGCACTGGCGGCGCCCAAATTTGCGCGCCCGACGGCAATAATTGCCGTGCAGCGCGCAAATTTGAGGGTCGTGGGCATAGCGCCAAAACTGGAAGCGAGCACGCCCTGACGGACGTGCAAGGGAACCCTGCGGGTTCCTACCCCCGGAGGGAAAGTGCATCGGTAGCCCGCAGCTGCGAAGCCGGTGCGGGCGGACACGGCCTCCGGCCAGCAGTCTTAGTGAGGAACGAACGGCAGCATCGAGAGCCGACAGGCTCGGATTGCGACAGCTGGAGGCCGAAGGCCGGGAAGACAGCCCCTACCAGCGGTAGTGAGCGAATGCCTTGTTGGACTCAGCCATCTTCTGGAGGTCCTCGCGCTGCTTCACCGAGTTACCGATCGCGTTCGATGCGTCGAGCAACTCGTTCGCAAGGCGTTGAGCCATGGAACGCTCACGACGATTGCGAGCGTTGTTCACGATCCAACGAACAGCCAAGGTGTTCGCACGACGAGGACGGACCTCGACGGGAACCTGATAGGTAGCGCCACCGACACGGCGGCTTCGAACCTCAAGCTGGGGACGAACGTTGTCGACCGCACGCTTCAAGATGGCGAGTGGCTCGCCGCCGGTCTTTTCACCGACGGTTTCGAGCGCTTCGTACATGATGCGCTCAGCGGTGGCGCGCTTGCCGCGCTGGAGCACTTTGTTGACGAATTGGGTGACGAGCACAGAGTCGTAGACCGGGTCTGCGGTGAGCTCGCGGCGTGGTGCTGCATTTTTACGCATCTGCTTCAGCCCTTCTTTGCGCCGTAGCGGCTGCGAGCTTGCTTGCGGTCACGAACACCAGAGGTGTCGAGCGTGCCACGGATGACCTTGTAACGAACACCAGGGAGGTCTTTCACACGACCGCCACGCACGAGAACGATGCTGTGCTCTTGGAGGTTGTGGCCTTCACCAGGGATGTAGGCGGTGACCTCGATACCGGAGGTCAAACGAACACGACATACCTTGCGAAGCGCAGAGTTCGGCTTCTTTGGCGTGGTGGTGTACACCTTCGTGCACACGCCGCGGCGCTGAGGCGCACCCTTGAGCGCAGGAGTAGTTTCCTTGCGGCGCTTCGACTGTCGGCCCTTTCGGACCAGTTGGTTAATAGTAGGCATGTTCTCCACTCTTGGCTCGGTGAACCCTCACTCGCAGTTGCGGTGATGATCCCACTGGCTTCGTCAAGGTGACCACAAGACGTGAACACCAGGGGCACGACTGAAGTCGGACCAGCAGCAAAGTCTATGGCCACTGCTATCAATAGCAACGTTTCGGCCGCGCGTGGAGAGACGTGGCGAAGCCCGGTACCTAACAGATATCGCCTACTTACCGATAGAAGAAGGCGCCATGTAGGCGTTTGCAAGTGACAGGGCTAGAGCAAGTGTCGACCGATTCACCCACAGATACGAAAACGGAGCAACCGTATGTGCCTGGCCGCGACGTCGATGACGTAACGCGTCGCCGATCCGCGCTCGCTATCCGAGTCGCCCTGATTGTCGTCCCAGCCATCGTCGGTTTCTTGGTCGCCTATGCGATCCTTACCGCGCTGCACCCGTTCGCAACTACGTGGGAGTTCGTTGCGTGGTTCCTCGTGGCTCTTGTGGTGAGCCTCATCACCAGTGTCTTCGTCGGGGATTACACCCTCGACTTCCTTTCGCGGACGAAGTTCTATCAACAAGCAAACTCCTTTGACACGACGGTGGAGGAGCTCTTCGGCTCCTCGCTGCGTGAAGGCAACCCGAAGACGATTAAGCGACAGGCGCTCGAACGAGGCCTGGAAGCCGAGTTCATCGACGACGTCATCAACCTGTTGACCCAACTCGGCGATCACGAGCGCCTAACCCGAGGACATAGCGAACGCGTCCGTGCCTACACCTCGTTGATCGGCAAGGAGATGGGGCTGCGCGATCAGGAACTCGAGAAGTTGAACTGGGCAGCGCTGCTCCACGACATCGGCAAGCTCGACGTTCCACCGTGGATTCTTTCGTCGCCGAACAAGCCAACCGAGGCCGAATGGCAAACGCTAAAGCGTCACCCTGAATCAGCCCGGCATCGTCTGCGACGCCTCGAACGAACGCTAGGCACCAGCATTTATGAGGGGGCCCTCGAGCACCACGAACGCTGGGACGGCAACGGCTACCCGAACGGCCTGAAAGAGGGTCAGATCTCTCTGTTCGGTCGCATCACCGCGGTCGCCGACGCATTCGACGTGATGACCCACGCTCGCAGCTATAAACAAGCGCAAACGGTCACTGAAGCACGACATGAACTGATGAGTCAGGCGGGCTCGCAGTTCGATCCGGACGTTGTGGCAGCGTTCATCCGTATCGGCGACGAGGATCTGCAACGAGTTCGAGGTTGGTCAGCAACCGTCGCCGGAGTTGCGGTGACCGGCTCACAGTTGGTCTCCGCTGGTGGTCGACTCGCCGCCATCGCTGCCACCGTCACCGGTGTCGGCGTTGCGTCTCAAGCCACGGTCACCACCCTGCCGCCACCTGCGGTCGCCTTCCAAGAGACAACGACGACTACTGCGGCTCCGACGACGACTACCACCACCACGGAAGCGCCGACGACCACGATCGCCACGACGACTACTGCGGCTCCGACGACGACTACCACCACCACGACGACGATCCCGCCTCGCATGGTCACGGTCATCTATGAGATCGGCACCAACGAGATCGACGGCGTCACCGTTGAACTCTCCAACGTCGACATGCTCGAAGTGTTCTTCAACGGTGAGCTCGTCGAGGCCATCGAAATCGAGCCCGGGCAAGTAGCGGTACCCGTGACCTTCGACATCACCGAGCTGGCACCTGGGGTGTACCCGGTGCGCTTCGATCTTTACTCCGAGGGTGTACTGATCTCCTCGGACGACACCGCAGTACCTGTCACCTAGACACGTACCGGGATTGCGCTACCCGCGTGAGCGGTTCACCGCGCTGACAACGGCGCGCATCGAGCTCGTCGTGATATCGGGGTGCACTCCGCATCCCCACAGCTCTTGACCGTCGATCTGCATTTCCACGAACGTGACCGCGACCGCGTCTCGGCCGGTGCCTTTGGCTTGCTCGTGATAGTCGAGCACCCGCAGTTCGGTTCCGACGAGTTCTTCGAGGCCGGACACGAACGCCGACAGCGAACCACTGCCCGATCCTTGCACGACTTTGGACTCGCCGTTTTCGGTGACGCGTGCCGTGAGCAGCGTGCGGTCATCACCTTGTGAGTTCTGTGCGACTTCGAACCCGTTCAACAAGTACGGGCCATCGAGACCGAGATAGGTAGCGTCGAACTCGTCGTAGATGTTCGACGAGGTCATCTCCTTGCCGGTCCGATCGGTGATGCCCTGGATGACCCGGGTGAATTCGATCTGCATGCGGCGCGGAAGATCGAGGCTGTGCTCGGTCTTGAGCAAGTACGCCACCCCACCTTTGCCAGATTGACTGTTGACCCGCACCACGTCTTCGTAGCTACGGCCCACGTCCTTGGGATCGATGGGGATATAGGGCACTTCGAACAGCGGTGAATCGTTCTCGGCGAGCGCCTCGAGCCCCTTCTTGATCGCGTCCTGATGCGAGCCGCTGAATGCGGTGTACACGAGGTCGCCAACATAGGGGTGGCGTGGGTGGACGGGAAGCTGGTTGCAGTACTCGGCGGTGCGGCGCAGTTCGTTGATGTCGGAGAGGTCGAGTTCTGGATCGACGCCTTGGCTGAAGAGGTTCATCGCCAAGTTGATGGCGTCGACGTTGCCGGTGCGCTCGCCATTGCCGAATAGCGTGCCCTCGACACGATCAGCGCCTGCCATCATGCCGAGTTCGGCTGCGGCGACACCGGTTCCACGATCGTTGTGGGGATGCAGGCTGAGCACGATCTCGTCACGACGGGCGAGATTGCGGTGCATCCACTCGATCATGTCGGCGTAGATGTTTGGTGTGCTCATCTCCACCGTTGCGGGCAAGTTGATGATCACGGTGCGCTCGTCGGTCGGGTCGAGCACGTCGATCACTTCGTCGCAGATCCGCTTCGCGAAGGGCAGCTCGGTGCCGGTGAACGATTCGGGGCTGTACTCGTAGTGAATCTGGGTGTCGGTGGTCGACTCGAGGTCACGGCAGAGCTGAGCGCCCTTGAGCGCGATGTCGACGATGCCGTCCTCGTCGAGTCCGAATACCACCTTGCGCTGCAACGTGGAGGTGGAGTTATAGATGTGGACGATCGCTTGTTTGGCGCCGTCGACGGCTTCGAAGGTGCGACGGATGAGACCCTCGCGACATTGTGTGAGCACCTGGATGGTCACGTCGTCGGGGATCTTGCCCTGTTCGATGATCTCTCGAACGAAGTCGAAGTCGGTTTGTGAAGCGCTCGGAAACCCGACCTCGATCTCTTTGAAGCCGGCGGCGACGAGCGCATCGAACATCCGATGCTTGCGCTCGGAGTCCATCGGTTCGATGAGTGCCTGGTTTCCGTCGCGAAGGTCGACCGAGCACCACAGTGGCGCTTTGGTAATGGTCTTCGATGGCCATGTGCGATCGGGGATATCGATCTGGGCGAATGGCTGGTATTTTTCCACCGGCATTGCCGATGGCTTCTGTGCTGAGCGACTGCTCATGAGTGAAATCTCCTCGAGTGCGTAAACGTGTATGAGACAATCCCGGTCGATCTGACAGACGTCAGTTCGCCGGGCCCATAAGTCGCAGGTCGAGTAGCAATGTGCGCACGAAGTTCACGCTAGCAGACCCGACACACGCTTCACCCCTTCAAGATCTGTCGTACCGTATAGGTATCAAGCGGGGGACAAATCCTGGAGTTGCTCGATGAACGCCATGGAGGCGAGGACGCCGGGTTCATCGAAATGGCGGCCGATGACTTGCAGCCCGACGGGCAGGACGCCCGAGGTGGTCACGGGAACCGAACCTGCGGGGTGTCTGGTCATGTTGAGCGCGAAGGTCATTTGCACCCAGTCGGCGGGTCCGCGATCGCGTTCGATCTCTTCGAGCGTCGGCGGCATCTGTGCGATCGTCGGGGTCAACAGGAACTGCGCGTCGTGGCGTTCGAGCACCGAACCGACGTCATGGTTGCGGGCAAACATTCGGGTCAGCGCACCTACCGACTCCACGCCGGTCACCTGTGCAGCCTCGGCAACGATGTCTTGGAGGTGCGGCGTGATCTTCGCGAGGTCGGGGGTGTCCACATACTCTTCGAGACGTGCCCGCATATAGGTCAGCCAGTGGATCCAGAACCCGGGCATCGGCAGCTCGGAGAAGACGGTGTCGTCGACGATGACTTCGGTTCCAGCGGCGGCGAGTTGATCGACCGCGGCCTGACACGCCGACGCGATCTCCGGGTCAACCTCGGCGAAACCCATCGTGGGAGACCACACCACCCGGGAGGGAGCTTCGCCACCCTTGGCGGCCTCGTACCAGGATCGGTCGTCGGGCGGCAGCGAGAAGGGATCGGCCCAGTGGGGACCTCGTACGGCGTCGAGCGCCCACGCCGTGTCGGCTGCGGTGCGCGCCATCGGGCCACCGGTTGCGAGCAACATTGCTGGCGAGCTTCCGTCTTGGCGATACGGGATTCGCCCCTGCTGACACTTCAACCCGGTGAGGCCGCAGAGCGCGGAGGGGATGCGAATAGAACCGCCGCCATCGGATCCGGTAGCGAGCGGAACCATCCCCGAAGCGATCGCCGCGGCCGATCCTCCGGACGAGCCTCCCGGTGTGTGATCGAGGTTCAACGGGTTGGCGGTGGCGCCGAAGACCAGATTCTGAGTGGTGGCGGTGTGGCCGAACTCGGGGGTGTTGGTCTTGCCGATCACGATCGCTCCGGCGGCCTTCAACCGGGCGACGAGGAGCGAATCGATTTCGGCGGGCGGGTCATCGGCGTGCAGCGCCGAGCCGAACGTGGTCACGAACCCAGCTGCGGGTTCAAGGTCTTTGACCCCGATCGGGATGCCAGCGAGCGGGCCTGGGTCTTTCCCCGCGGCGACCTGGTGATCGATTTCTGTTGCGGCCGCCAGGGCCGCCTCGGCGTCGATCGCCACGAACGCGTTGATCTCCGGGTTCAGCGCATCGATCTGTTCGAGCGAGTGCTCGACGAGGCTCGCAGCGCTGAGCTCACCAGAGCGAATAGCAGCGGCAAGATCAACCACAGACACATCTAAAAAATCCACTACTCCCCCTGAGCTTTCATCATTCTGGGAACACGCAGCATGAAATAGTCATGTCCACCGTTCCCAGAATCTCTAGTTGCCGGGCTCGACGGTGATGGTGTCGCCCGTGGTGATCGTGCCGGGTTCAATGACGGTGGCGTAGAGGCGGCTGATGTCACCGTTCTCGTGGTGGAGGCGGGAGTAATCGCGGTCGGAGAACCATTGGGCTTGGTGACCGCATGGCACGGCCATCGCCGAGATTTGGGCGAGCACGTCGCCGATCCGCAGTTGGGTTCCCATGGTGAGCGATGTCCACTCGATGCCCCGGGTGGTGATGTTCTCACCAGCGTTTCCCGCCGCGATCGGGTGACCGTCGGCGGCGAGGCCGTCGATGATCTCGCCGCTCCACAGGCACAGGGCTTGGAAGGGTCGTCCGTGGTGGACACGATTGTTCTGCTTGTCAGAGGTGATGCCGCGAAAGTCCACCTCGACCGAATCGACCGGGTCTTCGGCACTCCCCCGCCCGACACGTTGAGTTGTTCGACCGTTCCGGTTGCTTGCGCCGGAAGCGTCCCAGCACGTTGGGCGCCATCCCGAGCGGTCAACAGCTTGGGAAACAAGTCGCCAATCACCGCGTCGGCATCACCAGATTCGATGATCGAGTCAACCTCGCTTCGCAGGTCGTCGAGCTCGCCTTGTGCGTCGGCGGGGTACAGATCGAGCAACACATGAGCGATCTCTACAGTCGACGCAGCATCTCGCGCAGAGAAGGTATACAGACTTTCAGAGGTCATCTTCAAACCTTAAAACAGCAAATGCCCCCGCCTCGAATGAGACGGGGGCACTTACTTGCTAGGGCTCAAAGTTTGTGAGGAGACACATAAGCCCTGGCTTCAGGAGTCGTTAGCCGCCGATAGCTACGAGACCCTGAGTGTCGATTTCAGGAAGCTCACCGGTGAGTTCCTGGATATGGGTGAGGCCACCCTCGCCGTCAAGCTCGTAGACGCCGATGTTTCCTGAGAGGC
>CAZTDG010000029.1:0-11439 GCA_964612655.1 uncultured Acidimicrobiales bacterium
ACCCTCTCAGCACGGTTGCCCCGAGCTCCCCGGTGGATGTGGTTCCCACCCTAGCTGGGCGCGGTCCAATCGCCCCAAGCGAACTGGCGGTGTCTTGCGCGCCGAATAATGGACCATGCTGTAGGGATGCACGTCGCACCCCACATGCGCTCACCGCTGAAGCGCCCGATGCTTTGGGCTGGGTTGCTCGCGGCTGCGTTGGTAATCGCTGCGTGTTCGAGCGGTGCGGGAAGCGATCCGGCCGCCGACGCCGCACCAGCCGAGGCCGAGTTGGCTCGACAGGTGGGGCAGGGCGAGCCGCGGGTGGTCGGTACCGGCGAGGTCGCTGAGGGGGCGTGTCTCGCCCTTCCCGACTTGGAGGGAGAGCTGTCGTCGCTCTTCGAGGTTTCCTGCGTGGAAGATCACAATGGGCAGGTCGCTGCGGTGTTCGACCTTTCGCTGGAAGGTGACTTCCCGGGTCAAGATGCGATCGTCCTCGAAGCTCAAACCGGTTGTGTGGCCCGGTTCGAAGACTTCATCGGACTGTCCTATGACGATTCGATCTACTTCCTGCAAAGTTTCACTCCGACCGAGGAATCATGGACCGACCTCGGCGATCGTTCGGTGTTGTGTCTGATCCTGCCGCCCATTGGAAACGATCAATTGGTAGGCGATTTGCGAGGCGTTGCCGAGTAACGAGATTTGGCGCTCCACAGGAGTGTGACCGATAGTTGCGGGGGTGGGAAGCGATCCGGTGATGCGAGTGCTGTTTGCAGCGAGTGAAGCTGCGCCGATCGCTCGCGTCGGCGGTCTCGCAGAAGCAGCCGCCGGTTTGGTCCGAGCGCTCCGAGACGACCCGTCGGTCGAACTCACTCTCGTGTTGCCCGACTATGGCGGGGTTGTGCTCGAAGACGAGGTTACGTCCCCGCTCGAGGTCCCCGATTGGGTGGGCGAAGCTAGCGTGCGCCGTGGTGTGGCTCCTGAACTTGGCCCGGTCGACCTCGTCGACGTCCCGGGCATGGCCCGCTCCAATCCCTACGTAGGTCCCGACGGAATTGGTTGGCCCGACAACGACCGTCGATTCTTTGGCTTCTCCGCCGCGATTGCGGCGATGGCTAACACCGGGTCATTCGACATCGTCCACCTGAACGATTGGCACACCGCTGTTGCCTTGGCCATGACCGACCTTGCGTCGGTGTTCACAATTCACACGCTCAGCTACCAAGGCCGAGCGAATCACAACTGGCTCGACTTCATCGGCGGCGACCGGATCGACAGCTTCGACAGGCGCGACCATCTAAACCCAATCGCTGGAGCAATCGATTTAGCTGACGCGGTGGTGGCCGTAAGCCCTTCATACGCCGAGGAGATCCGCCGGCCCTATCGCGGCGAAGGCCTACACCAGGACCTTTTGGCCCGCGGCTCAGAGCTCGTCGGGATCTGCAACGGGATCGATACCGATCTTTGGGATCCAAAGACCGATCCTCACCTGGTTGCCAACTACGGACGCTCGAACTTGGAGAAGAAAGTAGTCAACACCGATCACTTGCGCGAGCTTGCGGGCTGGTCAGGGAGCGACGACCTGGTGCTTGGAATGGTGACCCGAATGGTCGACCAGAAAGGCATCGACCTCGCCATCAGCCTGCTGCCGTATCTCGAGCACCTTGGAGTACGTCTCTTCTTGTTGGGCAGCGGCGAGGAACGCTTAGCGCGTTGGGCTCGGGAGGTCGCTGCCGAGAATTCCGAACGCTTCCACTATGTCGAGGCGTACGACGTTGGGCTCGCTCATCAGATCTTCGCCGGTGCGGATTTCTTGTTAATGCCCAGTCGATTCGAGCCATGTGGACTGGCTCAAATGCAGGCGATGAGTTACGGCACGATCCCGATCGTGACGCCGGTTGGAGGACTTCTCGATACCGTCGCCGACGCTGATGTGTATCCCGATCTTGGCAACGGCTTTATCGCGAAGACCATCGACGTGGCCGGGATAGTCGACGCGCTGCATCGAGCTGCCGCGGCAGGCCGAGTTACGCGCCGACGCCGTGAGATCCAAAAGCGCGGGATGATGGTCGATTGGTCGTGGGAGGAACCAAAGGAACAGTTCCTCAGCCTCTACCGATCGGTGCTCGAGCGGGCCGAAAGTGCGGGCGGGCAATAAGGTCTCGCCATGTCGGCGAAGGCGAACGCTACGTCTTCGGGATCACGACGTTCTTTGGGATCACGACAACGCCGCCATCGCTGACGTGATATCGATCGGCGTCGGCTTTCGGGTCGACACCGATCTCCATGCCTGGAGGAATGTGCACGTTCTTGTCGATGACACAGTTCCGGATGACGGCTCCCTCGCCCACGTGAACGTCATCGAAGAGCACCGCGTTCTGAATGTCAGCTCCGGCCCGCACGAAGGTGCCAGATCCCACCACCGAGTTGACGACTCTGCCCCCGGATACAACCACGCCTGAAGCGACGACCGAATTCACCACGTCGGGCGAAGCGCCGGAGTCGTCGATGACGAATTTCGCCGGCGGTAGGTTGCGGCTGTAGCTGAAGATTGGCCACTCGCGGTTGTAGAGATCGAAGGCTGGGCGGGGTCGTACGAGATCCATATTTGCGTCGAAGAACGAGTCGATCGTTCCCACGTCTCGCCAGTAGTGGCGGTTGTCGACCGTGTCGCCTGGAACCACGTTTTTGGTGAAGTCATAGACCCCCGCTTCACCACGTTCGACAAGCGCCGGGATGAGGTCGCCGCCAATGTCGTGCTTCGACGACTCACTCGCAGCGTCGTCGGAGGCGAGGTCCATTAACATCTCGGTGGAGAAGATGTAGTTACCCATCGATGCCAGAATTTCGTCGGGCGAGTCGGGCAAGCCCGGGGGATTCTCGGGCTTCTCGAGGAACTGCTCGATGCGGTTCGAGCCTTCGCCGATGGTGATGACGCCGAACTGATTGGCTTCGGTTCGCGGAGCACGAATGCCAGCGACCGTGGCACCAAAGCCGCCCTGGATGTGTTCATCGAGCATTTGGCGAGCATCGACTCGGTAGATGTGGTCGGCGCCGAACACGATGATGTTCTCGGGTCGTTCGTCGTTGATCAGATTGAAGTTCTGGTAGATCGCATCGAGGGAGCCGGTGAACCAGCGGGGACCGCGTCGCATCTGCGCGGGCACGGTGGTGACGTAGTTGCCGAGCTGTCGAGACAGACTCCACGTTCGCGAGATGTGCACGTCGAGGCTGTGGGACTTGTACTGGGTCAGCACGACGATCTTGCGGTAACCCGAGTTCACAAGATTCGACAGTGCAAAGTCGATCAGGCGATAGCGCCCCCCGAACGGCACTGCCGGTTTGGCTCGTGGACTCGTAAGTGGCAGCAGCCGCTTGCCCTCACCGCCCGCGAGAACCATGCAGAGGACATTGGGTCGCTTACCGAGCTCAATCACACCAAGACCCTAGTCTCATTGAGCGATACGATGCCTCTCACTGCTCGGTGCTATCCACCATGCTCTCCGCGATGCCGGGGTTGCCTGCACGGACCCTGAACATGCCGGTGACCTGGGTTTGGCTCATCTCGTCAGTCGGATCTAGCACGGTGTGGATCCTGGTGGTCCACGTCGTCTCGTCTACCGAGCAAGTCATGAAACCGTTGCGAGGTTCGAAGTGTTGTATCTGGGTGTTCAGGCCTACGACGATCGGCGCGAGTCCGACAAGTGCCTGTGGGAATTGCGAACTGATGGCGGGCGCCATGAACTCGGTGCCGACGACAGGCAGCGACATGTCGAAGGGGTCGGCTCGCAGATCGGCGACGGTTGCCGCGTGGAAGTCGCCGGTTAGGACTACGAGATTGTTCGCTTGGTCCCCGAGCGTCTCTAGGAGCAGTCGACGGGCTCCCGCATAACCATCCCAGCTATCGGGATTGATCGTTGGGGTCTCGCCAGGGAATGCGTTGATGCCGTGCATGTAGACCTGATTGGCGAGCGTCGACCAGGTGGCGGTGGATCCGCTGACTTCGTCGATTAGCCATTGGCGTTGCTCCAACCCGAGCATCGATTGCTGTGGGTCGAGCGAGGTCGGTCCGAGTCCCTGGATTGGAAGATTTGCCGCGGCGGGAAAGTCGACGGGCGCGCCGTCTGTGGGTTGTGGGTCCCGGAACTGGCGACCGTCGAGGATGTGCAAGTCCAGCAGGTCGCCCCAGCGTTGGGTCCGGTAGATGATGAACGGTTCGCCTGGATCGAGCGATGGTGGTTCACTGCGGATGGGTTGATGTTCCCACCATGCTTTGTAAGCCATCCGCCGGCGCTGGTCGAAGGCGGCCGGGTCTTGGCCGTCTTCAGATGTGGAGCCCGCGTGGTCGTTGTCGACCTCGTGGTCGTCCCAGGTAACTAGCCACGGACGGGCAGCGTGATTTGCCTGCAACCACGGATCGGACTTGTAGAGGGCGTAGCGGTCTCGATATTCGTCAAGCGTCGTGGTCTCGCCTGAGCCATGAACCCGCGGGCCGGCTGCGGTTGCGATCCCGAGATCGAATGAGCCCGACTCGTAGATGTAGTCCCCGAGCCACACGAAGAAGTCGAGGTCCTCGTCGGCGAGTTGGCGATGGGCTGCGTAGGTGCCCTGCTGCCAGTTCTGGCAGGAGGAGAAGCCAAAGCGCACCGGCGTGAGGCCATCACCCGGGGTGGTGCGGGCCCGTCCGATCGGCGAGGTGTGCTCGCCGATTCGGAAGCGATAGGAGTACCACGCATCGGGTTCGAGTCCGTCGGCGATGGCGTGGATGCTGTGGGCATCGATTGCCAGGGCACTGACGACTGACGAACGAATCAGCTCGTTGAAGTCGTCGCCTGCTGCGATGTCGACAGCTACCTCGAGATCGCTGGCAACGTCGGTGATAAGTCGAGTCCAAAGCACCACCGAGCTGGGGTCTGGGTCGCCCGAAGCCACCCCGAGAAGAAATGGATTCGTTCCATCGAAGGCGGGCGCGTCGACCGGAGTCGGTGGAGGCGGGGTGGTCTCCGGAGGGACTGTGGTGGAGGAGTCCGGTTCGGATACCTGCTCGCTAGCCTGCTCGGTCGTGTTGCTGGAGCATGCTGCAGCAACAGCGGCGATTCCGGTTGCGAGAAAGCCCCGGCGATTAGTCCTCACTTCCCGGTTTTAGCAGCTAGGGGCTACTAGCGCTGCACGGGTTGAGTTATGCGGCTTGTTGGCGGTCGTCGACCCATGACTGGGGGTCGAGTGGGTTGTCTCCGTACGGGGCGTACCCGAAGGTCTTCGGTCGCTTCGTGACCGCGAGCCAGATCGTGAACAACGTGCCGATGAGGGGTAGAAGAACGAGGAACGCGGCGCCGGTCGACTTTCCGAGATCGTTGAGTCGACGCATGCTCGCGATGATCTGGATGGCGATTATGACAGTCAGGATCAGCGCAAAGGTCGGCAGGTTTCGAGCGATGTAGGACACTTGCTGGGTGTCGATGTCCACGGCGAACTGCAGATAGAAGATGGTTGCCACGTATCCAGCGATGGTGGTCACGACCATGATCAGCAAGTATTCGAGTCGTCCGGCTGGGTTTGAGGGAAAGAAAAACCGCATGGTGGCCTCCGCAAGCGCACGTGCGTTGTCTACACACGTTCTGCACTAGCTATCGAACGTCTCAAGGGCCAGGTTGAGTGCAAGATGCGGTTTAGGCCAAACGACCTAGTCGGGTCGCGTGGAGAAACTCGTGGCTAGGACAGATCGGCGGGGTTCGATCGCCGGGCTAGTTCAGACGCCAGATCATCGAACTGTTGGGTCACGAAGGCAAGTCCGATCAGACCGACCAAAATCGCTCCGGCGGTAATCACGGTTCGGTGCTCAAGTTTCTCGGCGATCTGCGGGGCGAGCACGCCGGCAGCAGCGAGAAGGATGAACGGTAGGAACTGGCCGAGCATGAAGGCGGCGGTGGCGGGAAGATTTGTGATGGGGGTATCCCAGTCGCTGTTGAGGAGTCCACCAAGGTCTGGGCCGACGCAAGGAATCCAAGCCCAGGCAGCTGCGCCGCCGGTGATACCGGCAGAGAGTCCGTCGGTTACGCCTCGGTCAAGCTTCCAAGCGATCGCCGCGCCAGCGATAATCACGACGCCTAAGGCGATCTGAATACCACCTTCGGGAACAGCAAACCAGTTGCCGCTCCATCGCAACCATACGATTCCGAGTGCTGCGGCAATGAACGATGCGGTGACAAGGGGTGTGCGACGGCGACCGAAGAGCATCACTGCTACGCCCGGGATGAGAAGTACCCAGGTGCAGGGGAGGCGGAGGCTTTCGATGCCCTCGGTGAGGAGACCGGAGAGATTCACGTAGGTTCGGTTCTAGGAATCGATGACCGAAGTCGTCGCCGTGTCGGCAGGGTCAGGCGGGTTGGCGATCAGGAAGTCGACGACGTCGTCGAGTTCGTCGTAGGCGCCTTCGCCGATGTGGTTGAAGCGGACGTCACCGTTTTGGTCGATCACGTAGGTGCGTGGCCAGAAGCGGCGGCCGCCTTCTTGCCAGGCACGGAAGTTCTCTTTGTCGGGGTCAAGGGCCACCGGCCAGGTGACACCGAAGTTGATCGTGGCTTGCTCAACAGCAGCAGCGTCTCGCTCGAAGTCGAACTCAGGGGCGTGAACACCGACGATTTCTAGGTCGTCACGGGAGGTGCGTGCGTAGAGCTCTTGGGTGTGGGGGATCCGGTTCTGGCAGTTGAAGCAGCCGAAGGTCCAGAGCTCGAGTACGACGACCTTGCCGTCAAGTTCGTCGAGGCTCGTAATGTCGGTGTTCAGCCAACCTTCCAGGTTCTGCAACCCGATGCGGTGTCCCAAGTTCTCCGGTACGGGGAGTGTCTCTTCGGTCGTCGCAGCTGCTACGCCATCGGCGTCAACGGGTGCGTCGCCGACGGAGTCACCGGCCGAAGCTGTGGCTGCCGAACTAGCGGTTTCGACCCCTTCTTCCGAAGCGCCACCTCCGAGAAACACCGTTGCAATGAGCACTGCGCCCGCGATGAAAATAGAACCAGCAAAAATACGTGCAGCCATAGGTACAGAGTACGGACGCTACTTTGCGTGAAGTAGGTCTCTTACAACATTTTTTCGAACCGTTTATAAGGATGTTTTCGGCGATTTGCGGCTAGTTTCGCGTCGTGATTCTCAGTGATGCAACGATCCGCGAGTGCCTGGCAGACGGTCGAATAACGATTGATCCGCTAGCAGATTCGGCAATTCAGCCATCTTCGGTAGATGTGTGCCTCGATCACCGGTTTCTCGTCTTCAAGAATCACACCCGTGGCCTCATCGACGTCAAGGAAGATCTCTCCGACCTCACGGAGGGCATCGAGGCATCCGATGGCGACCCGTTCATCTTGCATCCGGGCGAGTTTGTGTTGGGTTCCACGCTCGAGCGCATTGCGCTGCCGAACGATTTGGTGGCTCGCCTCGAGGGTAAATCGAGCCTTGGGCGACTCGGTTTGTTGATCCACTCGACCGCCGGGTTCGTCGACGCTGGTTGGGACGGTCAGATAACCCTGGAACTGTCGAACGTGGCCAGCTTGCCGATCACCTTGTATCCAGGGATGAAGGTCGGACAGGTCAGCTTCATGCAGATGACCACTCCGGCTGACAACCCGTACGGCTCGGGGATCATCGGCTCGAAGTACCAGGGTCAAGTGGGGCCGCGCCCAAGCCAGTATTGGAAGAACTTCGAGTGACCTCCCGCCGAGGCGACCCTGCCACGGTTTTCGTGCGGGGCCTCGGGACCGCCGAAGGACTGGAGTGGGGAGTCTGGTTGGCCCTCACGGTCTTTTGGATCGTCGAACTCGACCTCTCGCCCGGGCAACTCGTGTTGCTCGGTGTCGCCCTCGAAGTTGCTGCGCTTATCTCCGAGACCCCGACGGGCGTAGTCGCCGACGTGTACTCGCGTCGTCGTTCCGTCGTGCTGGCGCAGCTGATCATGGGAATCGCCTTCATCTGGGCGTTCGCGAGCACGAACTTCTGGGTGATCCTGCCCGCACAGGCGCTCATTGGTTTTGGTTGGACGTTTCGCACCGGAGCCGACACTGCTTGGGTGACCGATGAGCTCAAGGGCGGTTCTGCGGTCGACGACGACGAAATCGAACGGTTGTTGTTGCGACGCCACCGGTGGGGGATCGCACTGTCTCTCATCGTTGGCCCGGTGACGATAGCGCTGGGCTGGTGGCAGTCGGTCCGGTGGGTCGGTATTGCGATTGGAATCGTCTACATACTTCTTGGTGCCTGGATGGCGGTTGCGATGACCGAGGAGCATTTCACGCCCGCCCGCGACCGCGACGTGGGCCTTCTGCAAACCTTCCAGGACGGCCTCAACGCGATCCGGGTGCGGCCTCGGCTACGAGTGCTCGTTGTAGTGACGTTCCTGTTCTACCTCGGCGCAGATGTGTTCGATCGGCTGGGGTACGTGCACTTTCTTGACAGCGCTGGCCTCGATGATGTGAGTGAAGGTGGTGAGTCGCTGCTCGTGCTCGGGATCCTCTTCTTCGTGCTGGCACTTGGGGGGCTCCTGGTTAACCGCGTCGCCGAGCACTACCTCGGTTCGGGCAAGGGTGTGGTGAGGCTTGCGGTCACCCTGTTGGTGGTCGCCACCCTTGGCGGGCTCATCGCCGCGGTGACAAGCCTGGTCGTAGTGATCGGTATTGGTTATGTGTTTCAGGACAGTGTTCGAGAGGCGCTGTGGCCGGTGCTTGAGGGATGGGCCAACCGCGACGCCCCGAGCGAGGTTCGGGCCACGGTGCATTCGCTGCTCGGGCAGATGACCTCAGTCGGCCAGATCAGCGGGGCAGCGGTTCTCGGCCTGGTCGCTGAAGCCTCGTCCATCCCGCTAGCGATGGCTATCGGGGCAGCATGCTTTGGCCTGGCCGCGACGGTTGCGGTGCGGGGCATTGCGCCCGATGCCAGTGCGAGCGATGGCCCGGCCATAGTGAAGACATGACCGATCAAGGCGAACGCATACTGATCGACGCCATCGGCAACAAGACAGCCCGTGAGGTCGCTGCCCGCCTTGTTGACGAAGGGGGTGAAGACGCGTCACTTGCGCAGCGCGTGCTCGATTCGACCGACGCCATCCTCACCCGGGTGCGACTCGAAGAGGAGCGGTTGGCCTTCGTATCCGATCTCGGTCGCTCGAATTTGGCCGTTGATGAGTCGGGGCAACTGCATCACATCACCGGGACGCTCGACTCGTGGACGCAGGCGGCATCCGTCGTGCAACAACTACGTGGCCAAGGCTGGGTGACCTGGCACGACCTCGAAGGCTCATCGGAGACGGCGCTGTATCGCACCGTCGATCGGGTCACCTTGGTGCACTTAGAGAACGAGCCGATCACTTTGGAGCTGAAGTGGGCTGACGCACCGTTTATGCGGGTTGCTCCGGTGTTGCGCCCGACGTTGCGAGACGTGAGCGCAGTGAAACTGCCGGAGCGGCTGTGGCCGTTGTACGCGGCTGTTCGGCCAGCGCGGTTGCTGGGCGAGCGCACCGGTCGGCTGCCAGAACGGACGCGTTCGCTGGGGCCAATCCTCAGCACGCCCCGAGCGCTCATCACCGAGCTGCTCGATCTCGCGGAGGTAGGCGCAGACGATCACCTGGTCGACCTCGGTTGTGGTGAGGGCCGCGTCGTCATCGACGCGGTGCGCCTCAAGGGTTGCCGAGCGACGGGTGTGGAGACCGACGCTCGCTTGGTCGAACGAGCTCGCTCGAACATCAGCACGGAACTCGGCGCCGGCTCGACCGCGACCATCGTTCACGCTGACGCCGTCACCTTCGAACTCGGTGATGCGACCGTCGTCTTCTTGTTTATCCCTAGCGACGCGATCGGCGAGGTCGTCAGACAACTTCGTTCCAAAGGCTTTACCGGCCACATCGTGTCGCACGAACAGGCGACAGTTCCTGCGGGAGCGACCCCGCGTTCCTCGCACGTCCTCGCAACCGAAGGTGCGCTAACGGTGGCCCACGTTTGGTAGGTCGACCTCGTTAGTCAGGGAAGCCGTCGGGCCATATATCGATGGCGTACACAACCAGAGCGTCGGGTCGTGCGTCTAGTTCGTCGCGAGCAACAAAGAGATGGAACGCACCAACCGTAATTCCAGCCACAGTAAGTCGGCGTCCGCCCCCATGCACCGGAAGGGAATCCCACAGCTCAGGCTTCGACAAGAGGGCTACCGCGGCAACGACATCGTGAGTCCAGAAGTCAGCAGTGCGGGGCTCATCGAGCTGTGCATCAATGTCGTCCGCCAATGAGCTCGACAGTCGTACTGGCCGTGTCACCCGCCGTTAGCTTGACGGCGCTTGCGCTCAAGTTCTTCGGCGCCCAGCCGATGAGAGGTGGCGCTGATCTCATCCTCTGGAAGGATCCGTAGCTCAGGCTTTGGAGACCCAGCATCTGAAACGCTGAATGCCAAAACGGCTTCATCGTCCGCAGCGTTGATTGAGGGGTTCTCCATATGCATAGGGTAACTCATGGTCCTGACAAGTCTCATCGAGTTCTGGCGGTAATCGTTTCGCTTGGCTTCTAAGCGGGCAATTTAGGCCCTGCGGGCATGGTTGATCGGGGCCACCTCATCGATCAGGTTGTCGCCAGCAGCTAGCGCAGATCGATGAGGGACTGGTGATTAGTGTGGCGCCAACTCACCGTGGCTTGATGAGAGGGTGTGCTTCGGCATACGACTTCGATCGAGTAGCGCCGGGCGGTCGCCCGGCGCTCTACTGAGCGGTTGCGTTGTCTGGAGTGTCGTCGGGGATTGGTGGCAGCGCTGCCGTTTTGGCGGGACGAGTCTGAGCGAGTTCGGCTGCTTGGCCGACCCAGTTATCTCGATCGATGCGACCGGTGAACGACAAGAAGTCGTCCAGCTGGGAGATGTAGTCAGACGGGAACGCCGCAATCTGTTCGTAGGTGCGAACGCCGATCTCGTGGAGTAGCGATTCGAGTTTCGGACCGATGCCCTTGATGACCTTGAGGTCGTCGGGTTCGACGGTTCGCCATGCTGCGGTCTCGGTGTTGTCGACCTCGCCTGATGAACCCGCGCTGGCAGCGGCAACAGGTGCGGCGGCAACCGCTGTGGCTCCGGCGCCCGATGTGTCGTCCACGACCTCGGTATCGGCGACTTCGGTGTCGACAGCTTCGGTCTCAATAACCTCGGTCTCGACCGCGGCGGTTTCGGTGATTTCGGTTTCAACGACCTCGGTGCTGGCGTCTGCATCGACTACGGGAGGTTCCTCAACGACTTCGGCTTCAACGACCGATGCATCATCTGCAGCCACTTCGGCGACGTCGATTTCAGCTGCGCCGGTATCGACTTGCATAGGTTCGTCGACAACCTCTTCGGCAGCGACCTCATCAGCTGTCTCAGCTGCAACGTCGGCGACAGCTGGCTCAGCTTCGACGACCTCAACATCCTCAACCTCGGCGGTGTCAGCAGCGGTGTCGTCTTCAG
>CAZTDG010000029.1:11539-21986 GCA_964612655.1 uncultured Acidimicrobiales bacterium
TCGACGACCTCAACATCCTCAACCTCGGCGGTGTCAGCAGCGGTGTCGTCTTCAGCGATGATCTCGATGTCTGGTGCGACTTGTTCGCCAACCGCGTCGCCCGCTTCAAGAACAGCGACCGGTGCTGCTGCTGCAGCTAATGCTGGCGCCGGGGTGATCGGACGAGAAGTGATCGCTACCGGTGACTCCACGACAGGCGTGAGCGCCTGACGCTCGGCCAGAGCATCGCCGCGTTCGAGCGCTTCGAGCATGTGGATCGCGATGTCGGCGACGACTACTTCGTCTTCTTCGACTCCTTCGCCCTTCACCCCATCGTCGATCATGACGTAACAGAACGGGCACGCCGTAGCGATGCGGCTCGCGCCGGTCGCCAGCAGCTGCTGGGAGCGTTCGACGTTGACGTTCTTGCCGGTGTCCTCTTCCATCCAGAAGCGTCCACCACCAGCACCGCAGCACATCGACTTGGTGCCGTTCTTTTCGGCTTCGAGAACCTGCACGCCGCCGAGCGAACCAATCACCTTGCGAGGTGCGAGGTAGATGTCGTTGTGGCGGCCGAGGTAGCAGGCGTCGTGGTACACCACACGCTCGTCGAGCGATGCGTTGCTCATGTCGAGGCGACCGTCTTCGATCAGATCTTCGAGGAACTCACTGTGGTGGATGACCTCGTAGTGGCCACCGAGCTGCGGGTACTCGTTGGCGAGGGTGTTAAAGCAGTGCGGGCACTGGGTGATGATCTTCTTGACGCCCATCCCATTGAGCGTCTCGATGTTTTGCATCGCGAGGAGCTGAAAGATGTACTCGTTGCCGGTACGGCGAGCCGAGTCTCCGGTGCAGTTCTCTGCAGGTCCAAGAATTGCGAAGCTCACGTTCGCTCGGTTGAGCAGCTTCGACAGCGCCTGGCTGACCTTCTTGTTCTTGTCGTCGAATGAACCAGCGCAACCAACCCAGTAGAGGTATTCGGCTTCCAACGGGTCGGTGCCGTCGATGACCTTGACGTCGGCGTCCTTGGCCCAGTCGGCGCGCTCACCCTGGCCGAGCGCCCATGGGTTCATCTGGTTTTCCATGCCGCGATAGGCGTTGCCCAGTTCGGTAGGGAAGTCTGACTCCATCAGCGACAGGTAACGGCGCATATCGAGAATCTTGTCGAGGATCTCGATCTCGACCGGGCAGATCTCGTCACATGCACGACACGTGGTACACGCCCAGAGTTCTTCGCTGGTGACTCGGTCGAACATCCAATTCGACGGAACCGGGATTTCCTCGTCGACCGACAGCGGAGGCGATACTTCGGGGGCACCGGTGCGGGCCATGACCTCGCCGGTTTTGAGAACGATCTCACGCGGGTCGAGCGGCTTGCCGGTGGCGTGGGCTGGGCACACGCTGGTGCAGCGACCGCACATGGTGCAGGCGTCGGTGTCGAGGAGTTGTTTCCAGGTGAACTCTTCGATCTTGGCGACACCGAAGGATTCCTGTTCGGTTTCGAGCAGGTTCGGCATGGCCTTCATCGCGCCCTTCGGGCGATCCTTTTCGCTCAGGTACATGTTGAGCGGCGAGGTGAAGATGTGACGCAGCATCGTGGTCGGCAGAAGAACGAGGAACACGATGAACGACACGACGTGGGCGATCCACCAACCCTGATGCCAACCAGCGAGTGATCCACCGCCATCGACGAGGGTGGCCAGCGGGTAGCCAATGAAGCTCCACTGTTCGTAATTAGGGGTGCCTTCTAGAGCGATACGGAAGGCTTCGGCCCCATAGCCCGTGACCGAGATCGCAAGGAAGGTGCCCAGGATCATGGCGTGCTCAGGCTTGGACTTGATGCGAATTCGGTACGGTCGGAACGCACGTGGACCGTAGCGTCGCAGGATGGCCCAGACGATCGAGATCGTGAAGAACAGCCCAGCGAAATCACCGATGAACGCAAAGCCTTGGTACGTCCCGCCTTCGAGGAACTTGAGGGCCTCGGGGACTTGGTGATCGATCTCGAGTGTGGTGGTGACGCCGAGCAGAACGACGAAGCTGAAGTACATCATCGAGTGCATGATTCCTGCACCGGGTTCGCGCAGTAGCGTCTTCATGTAGAGGCCTTGGCGGAGGCTCTTGGCTCGCTTCTTCGCGTTCTTGGATGTGGTTGAGCGGTTGTCCGGCCCGCCGCGCTGCCAGTTCTTGACCCGTAGTGAGAACACCCATCCGCCGTAGACGATGACTACGGGCAACACGATGTAGAAGGCGAAAACGAGGGGACCGGGAATGTTCAAGAACACGGTCCGGTGCACCGGATCATCGCTCTTGAACTGGAAGATCTGTGCCGCAAGACCGGAAAGTGCCGTGAAGGCGGCGACGGCCACACCGATTGCGAGAATCAGCTGCTGCGACGAAAGGCGCTTAGACATGGCGCAAACTTACAAGCCCGAGCTACCCCGCGGTTAGTTCGGCGATTCTTTCCAGCGAGGAAGATGTGGATCACGAGTCGCGCTGTTAGCTGGCGAGTCGCTCCGAAGCATTTTGCGTTGACGTGATGTTGCCCGGCGGCCGGTCGACGGCGATCTCGATGAAGGTGTCCAACGCCGCTGGTCGGCCGGTGAACCAGCCCTGTACGCGATCGCAGCGCATCCGACGCAAAGCGTCGAGTTCCTCGTTGGTTTCGACGCCCTCGCCGACGACGGTCATACCGAGTTGGTGAGCCATCTCGATGGCCTTTAGAACCACGCTCGCGGCGCCCGGGTCATCGACGATCGGTGTGACGAGCGTTCGATCGAGCTTGAGGATTTGTGCGGGCAATGCGCTGAGGTACGACAAGTTCGCGTGGCCCGAACCGAAGTCATCAATCGCGATCTTCACGCCAAGATCACGCAGTTGTTCGAGACGGATTGCGTCGTCGGCTGAGGTCTCGACACCCTCGGTTACTTCGAAGACCACCCGAGAACGATCTACCCGAGAGGAGGTCAGAACGTTGTCGATCCGGTCGATGAGATCGTCGTCGGAAAGTTCATAGGGGGAGATGTTGATCGCTACGTAGGGTTCGTTGCCCGGCAAGAAGGGGAGCGCGGCGCAGGCCTCTTGAAGCACGAACTCGCCAATCGCAGAAACCAAACCCGACTCCTCCGCGAGCGGGATGAACTCCGCCGGAGATACCGGCGTTCCGTCGAGGCTGCCACGGATGAGGCATTCGTAGCCTTCGGTCACGATCGAGTCCGCGTTGACGATCGGCTGGAAGTGGATCTGCAAGTCGCGGTTCTCGATGGCTGTTTCAAGCCAGCGAACCACGTGGGTGCGGCGGCGAACGTCGTCTCGGTAGCGAGTTTCGAATGGCACGATCTCGGTCATGCGATGTTGGCCACGTCGAATCGCACTAGCGAGGTTCGTGAGCGCTTCGGTGAGGTCGTTGTGCTCGGGGTCGATCTCTGCCAGGCCGATCGTGGCATCGATCGATAGCTCGGCGTCTTCGATACTGATGGGCTCGGCGAAGAGGCTGGCGAAAGCGGTCGCGAGCAGTTCGCCGTAGTCGGTCGGAACGACCGCCACGAACTCGGGATCGCCGACGCGAACCAGTCGGGCATCGATACTTTGCGCTGCCGCCATATCGGAGACCAAACGGTCGAGCACTTCGCCGATGGACTGGAGCGCCATGTCGCGGGCCTCTCGCCCTGACGAGCCGTCGAGCTCGGAAAGCTGCGGCGTAACGCCGACGGTCATCCAGCCGTCTACCGGTGTCGTCGTTGTCGCGAACCAGCGGTGGAGGTGCGCGATGTTGGCGAGGCCGGTGGTCAGGTCGTGCTCAAGGTTGTGGGTGGCGTCCATCTCGGCCGCCTGGCGTCGATGTACCTGCGACAGAATCTGACTCGACGTTTCGACGAGGGAGATCAATGGCTCGATGCGGGTTGGTTCCGAGTCGCCGAACATCAAGGTGAGGACGGCGGGCGGGCCTTCTGCGAACTCGATCAAGGAGGCGACGCCTTCGGCCTTGCCGATCCGAATCTGTTTCGCGTGATCGGGACTCGTTGGGATCTCGAGAGCGGAGAGCGATGGCTCGAGCTCTACCCCAAGGTCGATGACCGGAGGGCCACTCGGGTGTTGATGGATATGTGCGTGCGATCCCGACAGCGCCTTTGGCAAGTGGCTGAGCACTCGGCTGGTGAGGCTTGCGATGTCCTCGTCGTCCATCGCCGCGCCGGAGATATCGGTGACGACCATCCGTCGTTCGAGTTCCTCGTTGGTCACCTCGTGATGGGCTGCGCTAGTGGCGAGCGTGGTGTTCATGGTGTCGGCGAGGCGTTCCCAATCCCCTTCGAGCGGTTCGGTGTCGATGCGTTCCGCGTGGTCGCCGTGGTGCACGGCGTTGGTGATGCGGTCGATATCGCCGAAGAGGTGGTCGACGGTTCCGGTCATGCTTGAGAACGCGTTTGCGACGAAGGCGATTTCGTCACGGGCAGGGTCATCGATCGCGGTGACTTCGCCGCGAGATAGTTTCTTCGCCTGCACCGTTAGCGCCGACAGCGGCTGGACGATCGAGCGACGGAGCAGCAGCGTGCCAATCGCAGCGACGGTGAGGATCGCGCCGATGATCGCGGCCAGGGTTCCGAGCTGCGCGAGCTCCCGGTTGCGAAGATCGGTGGTGAAGTCCTGGCTTCGTGCGACCTCGTCGGCCGATAGTTCGGCGAGCGCTACCCGGCGGAAGGTCGCCGCATCTCGTAACTCATCCACCTCGGTGGCCTCGGCGTCCATGTTGACGGCGAATACATTGCCGATCGTTCCCTCGAGCTCTTCCCACTCCGCCGACGACCGCAAGTCGTCGAGGGCGAGGTTTCCGTCGGCAGATGCGTTCGCGCTGAAACGGTCAAGAGCCTGGAGTCCAGCTTCGCGATGACGAACGATCGTAAGCGGATCGGCGTCGCCGGCGAACAATTCGAGGTCCTCTTGAAGGAAGGCCTCGTGGCTAGCCAATAGGTCGATGAGCGATGAGGCCTTGATGTCAGCTTCGCCCGAGGGGGCTCGGTCGAGTTGTTCGGCGATGATCCGATCGAACTCGTGCACGATTGTGGTGTACGCCTCTACCGCTTCGGCGAGTTCGCCGCCGGTCCGGAGGCGACGTGCCTCGGGAAGTACCTGTACGACATCGATCGTCGAGCGCATTCGTAGGGCTTCCTCGATGGGGCTGGCGAAGCTCGCGTCGAGGGACTCGAAGTCGGCGTTGTTCATGGATGGGTCCACGAGAAGGTGTCGTTCCTCTTGGACCGCGGAGCGCAACTCGATGAGTTCGCTTACTTCGACAGTACGGGCTGCGTAGTTGTTGAGGTCGCTGACGTGGCGAACGTCGTCTAGCGCCAGTAGCCCGATCACGGCGAGCAGGGCGACGATTGGAAGCATCGCGAAGAGCATTAGGCGAGGCCCAATGCCGATCTTTCGCAGGATTCGGCCCGCGCTCGGGCGGAGCTTGATTGCCCCTGCGTCGACACCGTCAGAATTCACCCTTGCCAATCGGATTTCGTGGCCCGCTTTCAATACCGGCAATGGGTGTCATTTGACCTATCACTGGACCATGCGTACCGGCCGGTCGCCCTACGCTTGGGCTTGTGAAAGAGACCGGACGCACGACTCGGGTGCAGGGTACGGGGAGCGACAACTGGGCGGTGTACTACCGCGCTTGGGAGCTGATCCGCGCTGGCACCGATGTGGTCGATCTAACGATCGGCGAGCCCGATGCCGACGCACCTGCATCGCTCATCGCCGACGCGGTTGCCTCACTCGAGGCGGGCCGGGTTGGCTACTCCGAAGGTCGTGGCGAACCTGAATTGCGACGTGCGCTGGCCGAGCATTACGCCGAGCGTTCGGGTCGACCGATCGATGCCGGTCAGGTGCTCTGTGTGCCCGGCACCCAGTCGGCGTTGTTCGTCGCGATGATGGGCGTCGCAGAGGCCGGCTCTGAGGTAATCGTCGGCGACCCGATGTATGCGACCTATGAAGGTGTCATCAAGGCGAGCGGCGCGGGCATGGTTCCCGTCCCGCTCGACCCGCAACGAGGTTTCCGTCTCGACGCAGACACGGTGGAAGCTGCGGTCACTCCCGCAACCACCGCACTGCTCCTCACGACACCGCACAATCCGACCGGCGCCGTGTTGACCGAGGACGACGTGGCGGCGCTGTGCGAGGTGGCGCTTCGTCACGACCTCTGGGTCATCTCCGACGAGGTGTACGCCGACTTCCTTCCTGGCGAGATGAGCTTTCACTCGCCGCTCAACGTCGACGCAGCCCAGGATCGGGTAGTGGTGGTGTCGTCGATTTCGAAGTCGCACGCAGCACCCGGCTTCCGTAGCGGCTGGTGCGTCGGCCCGCAGGATTTCATCGATCGATTGCTGCCCTATGCCGAGGCCATGTTGTTCGGAAATCAGCCCTTCATCGCGGACGCTACGGCGGCCGCCATTCGTGATGGGTCGTCGGTGGTCGGGGGCATGATCGAACGGTTCGCAGCTCGGGCGGCAATGCTCGCCGAGCGATTGCATGCCGAGACGAGTCTCCAGGTTCGCGTCCCCAAAGCGGGCATGTTCGCCATGGTCGACGTTTCGAGCACCGGCATGTCGGGCGAGGCCTTCGCACACGATCTGGTCGAGAGGGGCGGGGTCGCGGTCATGCCCGGCTCCTCGTTCGGGACGACGGTGTCGGGGTGGGTACGGGTGTCGCTGACCGTCGACGACGCCCGATTTGCCGAGGCGTGCGATCGCATCTGCGAGCACGCGAAGTCGCTAGGTTGACGTGGTTGCTCGCGTCATTGCGTTCATCGCGCTGGTCGCTGTCGCACTCGTAGTTGTGAGCGCGATCGCTTTCGACGGCGAGCCATCGAGCGGTAGGACGAACGCTCCGGAACCACCCGGGTTCCTCTACGTCCGCGATTCGACGGAGCTGGTCGTCGTCGACTCGGCTCAGGCGCCGGTCGAGTTCGACCTGCTCGACGCGCTTCGTGGCGATACGTCCCGGTTTGTCGAGTCGATCGAACCCATTGATTCACGTCAGGCGTTCGTCGGTGTCTGCTGTGAGCCTGCCGATGGCCGCCAGCTGCTGGTCGATTTGGAGGACGGGTCGGTCGAGTTCTTTCCTTTCACGGTGCGGTTCCCTTCGGCCAGCGTGGACGGTGCCCGCTACGTCGGTGGCGGATCGACGGTCACCCCAAACAATCTCGGCGCGGTGCTCGCCTACGAGAACGGCGTGGGAGTGGTCGAGCCAGGCCCCGATCTACTCGTTCGCGACGACGGGGCGCCGTTTCGCCCGGTGCTGTTGCCCGAGGATCGCATCGCTGTTATCGACGTCGACGACAGCCTGATCGTGATCGACAGCGAGGGTGCGACGCTCGCACGTTCGGCGATAGACGTGGCGCTGTTCGACTACGACTCGGTGAACGATGTGATCGTCGCGGTCACCCAAGACGACGTGGTGCTGCTCGATATCGATTCGCTTTTAGAGGAAGCTCGCTTCCCGACAGCGTTGTCCTCCGAATCGCCGGTGGTCGACCTTGATGTGCACGACGGCTGGATTTTGTTCGTCCATGAGGATGGCGTGCTACGAGGGGCACCCCTCGACGCGCCAGAATCTGGCGGCCAACTCGTCGAAGCCGATGTCGAAACGGCCGCCTGGCTGAGGTAGCGGCCCGCTACAGATGGTCGGCCTTCACGATTCGGGTTTGGGCGATCCGGTCGAAGATGCTTCGCCGCTCGGGGTCGGAATTCACCAGGTATAGGTTCAGTGCCGCGATCAGAAGTCCGACCAGTGGAATCCACTGGAACATGATGGGAATCGTTCGCAGTATTCCGGGAATCCACCCGGGCGGGGTGGTGTGCGCGTCGGCTGTGGTGACTCGTAATCCCATGATTCGTTTGCCCGGCGTCCACCCGAACAGTGCGGTCAGCGCTGCGGGTATGCCAAGCACCGAGACAAACGATGTCGCTACCAGTCCGGTGCCGCCCGAAATCTCCGAGATCAATGCGAGGTTGATGACCAGCAGCAGGCCCAAGAGGGTGTTGTCGATAATGGCTGCTATGACTCGTCCGTTGACACTGCTGAATCGGTTGTCGAGAGAAACAGAGTCGGCCATGGGGCTGAGGGTAATCGCTCGCTTGCCTTAGGTGGAAAGCTCGCTCGTCTTAACGATGCGGGTTCGTCCGACGCGATCGAACAGGCTGCGACGTTCGTCGTCCACGTAGATCAAGATGATGTTGAGCACCTGGAACACGATGCCCACCACGGGGATAAAGCCGATCAGGTTTACGATCGTGCGCCCGGTCGCTGCGCCCCAACTCGGCGGCGTCGTGGTGGCGTCGGCATTGGTGATCCGGAGCTTGTAGAAGAACTTGCCCGGCGTGAAACCGAGAACCGCGGTCATGGTGATCAGTCCGCCGAAGACCACGATCAACGCAATGAGGAACGCGAACGGGCTGTTCCCGCCGCCGCTCACCGTCAACACGCCGAGGAAGCTGAGGTTCGACAGCACGACGTCTACGAAGGCGGCCGGGATCCGGTCGGTCAAGCCGCCGAAGCGCTCGCGCTCGGCTTCACCAGGTTTTTGATCGCCATCTTGGGGGCCGGTCATCAATTCAGCCTAGGCATTCGGGTGTCACTGTTGAACGTCGACGACCCAGGCGGGGCGCCCGGCGATGTGACGTTCCCCGGCGAAGCTGGTCGTTACTCCGGCAGCGGCGAGCTTGGCGGCGATCACTTCGGTGTCGACCATGTGGAAGTGGTGGCCGTGGCCACTCTCTTCGTGCATCGCCGTCCACTTTTCGTGATCGGGATGGGTTCGGTCTTCGAAGTTCTCGTCGACCAGCAGCATCCGGCCACCCGGGCGGAGAATACGAGCGAGTTCCACGCACGCTTCATCGATGTCGGTCCAGTGGTGCATGGTGTTGACCGCCATGACCGCGTGCATCGAGTCATCGGGCAGACCAGTGGCTTCGGCGGAGCCGTCGACGACCGCGAATGGATGGGGGGATAGGCGCGAGCGAGCCGACAGAATCCGACGCATGTAAGGAGTGGGTTCAACGGCGAACACTTGGCCCGCTCGGCCAGCGGCACGGGTTGCCCCTGCTCCGACACCGGCGCCGATATCGGCTATGTGTTCCGAGGCGGTTAGCGACAGCGATGCGACAACGGCGTCATTGACTTCCGACGACCACATCCGGCCGGCGTTCTTGGTGTAACGGACCATCGCTGACAGGCCCTGGTCGTGCTCGTTTCCGTGACCATGGTCGTGGTGGTCATGTGCGTGTTCCGGGTGATGGTGTGAGTGTTCAGCCACCAACAGATTTTAGGCGAGCGATGGTTAGGCCGGCGGGGCGTGGTTGATGTCTTCCATCGGCACGAACTTTGCGAGCCGCTGGGCCAAGCGATGTTGTGTCTTTGGCATACGGCCGACGAACGCGTCGATCTTGTGTTCTTCACCATCGATCAGGAATTGGTATCGAAGGAACCTACGGTCGGCAAAGGAATCTCCGGCCTTGGCCCGCATCACGTTGGCTTGTCCTCCGGTGAAATGGAAAATCCCAGTCCCTGCAAGGGGCGCTCTCCCAAATTTGCGCGCTCAATGGCAATAATTGCCGTCCAACGCGCAAATTTCAGAGATGAGGTGGCTAGTCGCCCAGGCTTGTCGCGAGGTCGATCGTGTCGAGGAAGCCGATCATCAAACCGACTTGGATTGCAACGACGGCGACCATGGCGATGAGGAGCTTGCGAGAGCGAGTTCGCTTCCATCGTTGGAGGTTGTTGACCGCGAATACCGCTCCGATGGAGTAGGTCAGAAAGCCGCCAAGGCTGAGGGCGATCATGTTGGCGAAGGTCGCATTCACTTCTTCGCCCCGGTACCCGTGCCCGCAGAATGCACCGCGCAATGCCTCTGAAGAGAAGTAGTCCTCGTCGGTAGGAGTTCGTCCCAGCTCTTCGGCGAACGACACGAGTACCGAACGGGCGTTGATCAAGCTCGGGATGAAGTACGCCACCGTCCAAACAGCGGTGACCGCAAGCCACAGCAAAGTGGCGCCGTCAAGGAAGCCGAACTTGCTCGTCGACACTTCCGAATCCGCGACAGCGGTGCCTTCGTCAACCGCCGCAGTGTGTTCCATCGCCGTCGTCATACAACAACAGTACGGGCCACCTAACAACGCGGTCAATGGCCGCCGTTTGTCAGTCCTGGCGGACTTCCTCTCTAACCGAGTTGTTCGCCCAGGGACTCACAACATCTGCCGGACCGGGCAGACCAAAATCCGCAGCGCGAGTCGAGGAGCGTAGCGACGGATCGAGTCTGCGGCGTAATCAGCTCGATCTGCGAGCGCCGAGAATCGCGGCGGAGCCGCTCGGCGCTTGCATATCGAGTCGAGTGCTCGGAGCGGGACTTGAACCCGCACGTCCGTAAGGACACATGCACCTGAAGCATGCGTGTCTGCCAATTCCACCACCCGAGCGAGTA
>CAZTDG010000030.1:0-4768 GCA_964612655.1 uncultured Acidimicrobiales bacterium
CCATCTCTAGCATCTCTGATCAGCTTCCAGACGATCGCGCCCATGTCTTTCTATCCCCCGGCGATCAGCCGGCAGCGATGCGTCCTGCGCCGCTGCCGTTTTGTTCGATAGTGAGTACCAACTCTGTTCGGAGCGCCGAGTCGACCGGCGACCCGTCTTCGGAGCGCCGGTGGATGTTGGCTACCCGAAAGAGTTGCAGCTGTTCCAATGGTTCTTGGAAGGAAAATCTTGGCTCGGGACTTTGCGTGAGGAAGCGAGCGGGCGGGTCGATAGTGCGCAGCAGCGAACCTTCACCGCTGTTGGCATAGTCGAAGAAGGAGATCAGGAAGTCTTCTGACAACTCGGTGAACTCGTTAACCGGTTGCTGGAGTTCGATGACGGCCAACTCGTCGAACGTGTCGACTTGTTCGAGCACCCTGAGTTCGTCGACAGTGGCGAGGGCACCAAATGCCCCAACCGGCGGTCGTCGTTCGGTGACCTGGACGTCCAAGAACGACACGTTGGTGTCGAGCGGAGAGAAGACTGCGATCGGAACCTCGTAACTCTCACCACTTTCTCCGACGGCTGTGAGCCGGTAGCCGTAGGAGACTGGTGAGTCGAGCCACGAAAGCCCCGGCGGGTGAAAGAGGAACGGGGTAGCCAACACGGCCACAACAGCGATGACCCCACGACCGAGGGTGGCATTCTCGTTTACCCACGAACGCAAGGAGCCGGAAAGCAAGACCACGAGGAGTCCGAGTTCGAGAAGGATCCAGCCAATGAAGACAAAACCTGTTGCTGCGAAGATCGAGATGTGGAGCAGGATCCACATCACGAGCCACACCGCTGAGAGACGCCGGGTGAGAACCGCGATGATCGAACCGAGTTCAGCGATCGTCGTGAACAGTTTGATCGCCGGGTCGGCACTGGCGAGAAGGTCGGACAGTGATCGAAGTGCGCCTCCGTCGGTATTTGCAAGCCATCCAGCGGTGTAGGACGACAGCGCAAGATTTCCCGTGTTGTTGTTCTCCAGCCATCCGAGGCTGAGCTTTCCGCGGCCAGGCAGATAGAAATGTGCCGCCAACAGCGTCAGTAGTCCGAGAATTATCGGCGACGTTTCGCGTCGTCCTGTCGTCACATACCAGAGGTGTCCAGCGGCAACGATCAGCAATGCGAACGCAGGTAGATCGTCGACGTTTTGCAACGCAGGATTAAAGAAGGGAAACAATGTTTGCTCACTGAGGACCCGGGCCAAGACCACAAGAGGCAACAGCGCCACAGGCCGCCAAAAAGCGAGGAGCGCCACTGCGACCAACAGGGCGCGATCCACGAGGTAGAGCTGGTTCGAGAAGTAGTTGAACGAGCCGAGGGCGCCGACCCATGTCGTGTAGATGATGAGTGGAGCCGACAGCCATCGCAGCGCTGTGCCGTTTTCGAGTGCGTGCCATGGTTCGCGGAGCCGGCGGATTCCGTCACCAGACACGGTGAGAAAAATGCCGCCGACGAACACCGCAACGGCGGCGACAACCCAAAAGATCAAGTTGCGCTGAACGCTCGCCAGAAGCAACGACGTGCTGAAGACATCGTCACCTGCCAAGTCGGCAAGTGTGAGTGTCGCCCGGTCGAGTACAACAACGGTGATGAGCAGACCGACGAAAGGGATGGCGTTGCGAGTCGTATCGACGAATCGTTCACCGCTACGAATTTCGCTCACCTTGTGAGTATGGCACGTTACCCCAGACGAATTTGAAGGCTGGTGCTTCTGTCAGCAAAAGCACGCTTCAAATTTCGGGGGGAGTTAGCAGTGCCGGGCGTCCCGACGAATCGGCTTTCCAGTAATCTTCGGTTGTTCAGCGTGCGGTAGCGGGTATTGCTATGTCGAGATTTGCGACTGTCTTATTGAGGCTTGCTGTCTTTTTCCTGCCCGTAAGCGAGCAGGCTCGCTTTCTCGATGAATGGCGTGTCGAAGCCGAGGTGGCACGGCAACAGTCGGGCGAGTTCGCGGCCGTGGTCTTCGCGATGCGGCTGTTGTTGGCAGCTCCGCGAATGACCCTAGTCATGCGATCTGGAAGCGAAAGCGCCTTCGCCGAGTTGAGCATCGGGCTGATCTTCTCCGTTTTTCCCTCGGTGGTGCTGGCGGGCCTTGCGATCTTCACCGAGGTGTGGATCATGCTGATCGCCGAACTCAGCATCATCGTGGGCGTGCTAATGATGGCATCGGGTTTCTGGAGCTTCGAAGGTCGCCTGCTGGACTCCCGGAGATCGCGCATCGGTGTCGTCTTCGCAGTCGTCGGAAGCGGAATCGAAGTTGCCGTGCGCCGGCTCACGGGCTTCGGTCCGCCGATCGACGACGTCGTGAGTGCAACGATCCCGCACACGGTCATCATGATCGGACTGATCTTGTGGGTCGTCTCAAGCTACGCCGGCCGCTATAGCTACCGGATTCTGTTGCTGGCAGTTGGCTTGCTCGCTCCCGGAGCTGCGCTCAACGTCTTGGTGACGGTGATCAACGGTTGGTCGCTGTCGGGCTTCGATCGCTTCGGCGTCTTGATGTACGTCGTGCCGTCGGCTGGACTCGCGTGGGCGTGCTTCTCGTTGTTGGGCCGGCGGCAGGTATTCGATGGCGGAGCGTTGCTCGAGATCTAGCCGGGGTTTCTTCAGTCTTGGCTAGCGGTAGTGAGGCTAAGCCTCTGCCAGGCCGTCGAGTCCGCGAGCCTTCTTGCGGTCGAGGGCAGTTGCGGCTTCTATTCGGCCCGTGCCGGTGAGGGAGTAGTACCGCCGAGCTGGGCGACCCGCCTCAGATGGGTCGATGTGCTCCCACTCGCTCGTGAGCCAACCGATTTTCTCGAGACGTGTGAGCATCGGGTAGAGCGTCCCGGCGCTCACCTTTGCGTTCTCGATGAGCTCCATGCCGTAGGTGCGTGCGGTCGGGGAACCGAGGAGTACCGCGAGCACTCGTTCGGTTGGTTTCGTGAGTCGCGTGACCATGGTGTCCAGTCTAGTGAAATTTCGAAGGTTGCACTAATCGATATAGCCTTGTATGCTATTCGATATAGGGTCTCCTTGTGAACCCTATATGTGGTGTGGCCAGCGCGGCGGGCGTTGGCCGCACCACGTCAACGCTCGGCGACAAGGACTAAACCGCTAGTGGCCCGACATGGCTATTCGCCGCTGAAGTGTTTGCGGGTGGCCATTCCTGCGATCGGGGCCAACTCCGCTTTGTCGTCTGGGCCTTTGCGTAGGCGGCGGGCAAGACCGCCGGTCCAGGGGTTTGCGGTGATCCCGTGCGCGAACACGCTCAGGAGCACGGTCCACATGGCCACGGTGAAAAGTTGTTCGGTCTCGGGAGTGTTGTGTTCTTCGAGCACGACCAACGCGAAGAGGATTGACGCGAGACCCCTGGGGCCGAACCAGCCAGCAAAGAGGCGGGTTTCAAACGAGGTTCCTGAACCGATCAGCGACAACATCGTTGGGATGATGCGAACAACGGTCAGCGACAAGACCGCATAGACCGCTATTTGCCAGGTGAGCTCGTCGAGACGAGGGCCAATAAGGACAGCTCCAAAGGTGATGAAGGTGATCGCGGTAAGGAGCTTCCCCTCGTCCTCGGTGAAATCGGCGACGTCCTTGCATTCCTCTCGGGCCAAATGGCCAAAGGCCAGGCCGGCGATGAACGCAGCGATAAATCCGTTGCCGCCGAGCAGCGACGCGGTGGAGAAGGCAGCCGCAGCCACTGCGATTGTTGCGAGCTGGCGAAAGACGCCTTCGATCTGATTCCGTGACGCCTGGAAGCGCAGCAACCAAGCTCCGACACCGCCGATTACTGCGCCGCACAGCATGCCAAACCCAATCTGGCGCACGATGAACTCTGCCGTTCCCGGGTCCTTGGCTGCGCCCGCTTCAGCCGCGGCGATAGCGATGAGTACGGTGACGACCGGGAGGACGATTCCATCGTTCAAGCCGCTCTCGACGCTCAGGTTTTGTCGCACTCGGATCGGAAGGCGTTTGTCGCTGACCACGGCTTGGCCGAGTGCAGCGTCGGTGGGGGCGAGCACCGCGGCGAGTAGTGCCGCCTCGACAAGATTGAGACCGTCAAAGAGCAGCACCGCGACCACCGTTCCGGCGACGATGGTGAGCGGGAGCGAGATGCCGAGTAGACGTGACGGAGTGCCTGACTCTCTGCGCAAGACCCGAAGATCGATGTCGACTGCGTCGGTGAACAACACGAGCACCAGGGTGGCTTCGACAAGGATCGCGATGGTTTCACCCTCGATGTCGAGATCGAACCAGCCGAGGCCGCCAATTCCGCAGATGATCCCGATCGTGGTGAACACCATTGGGGCAGTGATGGGCGACATCGAAGAGCGCTGCGACACCATGGCGTAACCAAAGACGGAGGCAGCAACGATGAGGATTTCAGTCATTAGAAAGCACGCCTAGTTGGATTGGAAACCCTCGCTTGGTCATGGCAGACCTCCCCACCCGGAGGAACCTATCAGTACGCCTCCCATGAGGCGAAGGTGGCGGTGTGTTAGCCCTTGGCTTTCTTGATCGCTCGCTGCAGCTGGGCCTTGTTCATTTTGGAGCGGCCGTCGATATCAAGCTTTTGGGCCTGGTCGTAGAGCTCGTCACGGGTCGGGCCTGACGCCGTGCTCTTGGCTGCAGCCTTCTTTTTGGCTGGTGCCTTCTTGGCAGCGGTCTTCTTCTTTGCAGCAGCTTTCTTCTTCGCCGGTGCCTTCTTTGCAGCTGCCTTCTTTTTGGCCGGTGCTCTCTTTGCTGCGGTCTTCTT
>CAZTDG010000030.1:4868-21827 GCA_964612655.1 uncultured Acidimicrobiales bacterium
CCTTCTTTGCAGCTGCCTTCTTTTTGGCCGGTGCTCTCTTTGCTGCGGTCTTCTTCTTGGCCGGTGCCTTCTTTGCAGCAGCTTTCTTCTTGGCTGGCGCCTTCTTGGCGACCGCCTTCTTCTTTGTGGTCTTGGTCGCCGTGGTGTCGACTACGCCCGAACCACCGGAGGGCTTGGTGGTCTTCTTGGACTTGGAACCCGATCCGAAGACCTCTTCTATTCGCTGCTCGATCACAGACCCGACATCTTGGAGCGCTTCGAATGCGTCACCCAAGCTCTTGTTGAGGGTCTCGACAACTTGGGCTCGTAGTTGATCGAACGCTTCACGAGGATCGGTAGGTTCATTTTTGTTCGCCATGGCCCCGAGCGTAGTCCGGGCAGAGCCGCGGAGCGAGAAAGGCCTGGGACTCTCGTAAGTCCCAGGCCTTCCACGTACCGCCACCATGATCACAAGGAGGAAGAAGATCGCAATCGGGTGTGTCGCGGTACGGATCGGTGCGCTAGTGGCGACGCTCTACGCGCATTGAAGGAGCGCCTCGATTCGAGCGTCGGTGAGGTCGATGTCGGGAAGGTCGTCGATCTGTCCATCCGAATCAATCGATTCGGGAAACGGTCCCGTCAAGAACCGAAGGACCTTCACCAGTGGAGTGTCCCAGTGTCGTCTGAGGGTTTGGTCAACGTGGTGCCACGTACACACGTCGGTCCGTGCCGGAGCGAGTAGTGGGGTCAACTGATCAGCATTGGTTTCCGGAGTTCGGTCCGGAGGCCGTGCACGCTTGTTCATGCTTCCTGCTTTCCACCGCCCGCACTGGGAAAATCGGCCGCAGTGTCGCGCTTGTTGAGAAGTGTCAACGGATCGAATTAGAGATGTAGCAAATTTGCGCCGGCCTGCTCGCACCGCGATTTCCGACGTTTCCGCTGCCGGACATAGGCGGTGTCACGCCCGCCGCAAGTACTGTAGGCCCACCCAGACGAACGGACGTGCGTAGGTGTTTGCCTCGATATTCGAAGACCACATCGAGTTGCGCGAGGGTCCGGTGCCAACGCCGTGACCGCTCCTGTTGGGATCCGTTTGGAACCCTTGCTCGCGTGGCTCAATGCTCGGGTCGACGTTGTTGAACCGTTGCAGGTCGAGGTCATCCTCGGCGGTCGCAGCAACCTCACCTACACCCTTACCGACGCAACCGGGACGAGATGGGTCCTTCGGCGACCGCCCACCGGGAACGTGCTCGAATCTGCCCACGATGTGTTGCGCGAGCAACGGATTATGGCTGCCCTCTCCAGCAGTCCGATCCCCGTTCCCACAATCGTTGGTGCCTGCGAAGACCGAGACGTCATCGGTGCGCCGTTCTTTGTGATGGACTTCGTCGACGGTCTTGCAATTCGAGACATCGATCAGGCGGCGGTGCTAACCCCTGACGTCCGTGGCGATGTATCGCGGAACCTGATGACGGTCATGGCCGAGCTTCATCGCGTGGACCCAGCCGACGTTGGGTTGGACACGCTGTCACGCGGCCAGGACTACGTTGCCCGTCAACTCAAGCGGTGGGAGCGACAGTTCACCGCCATCACGACTCGCTCGGTTCCGCTCATGGCTGAGGTGCATCAACGACTGGTCGCCCAGGTCCCGCCACAAGTCGGCGTCGGCATCGTGCACGGCGATTACCGACTGGATAACTGTCTGATCAATACCGACGGCGAGGTCCAGGCGGTGCTCGACTGGGAGCTGTGCACACTTGGCGACACTCGCGCTGACCTCGGACAGACGCTGTCGTATTGGAGTGCCGCAGGTGACTCGGTGCAGGCACTGGCCGGTTCGCCGACGGTGGCCGAGGGCTTCGCGTCCAGGGAACAGATCGTCGAGTGGTACGAGGCCCAAAGCGGTCGGTCGGTCGATCATCTCGACTTTTTTGTGGCGTTCGCCAACTGGCGGCTCGCCTGCATTCTTGAAGGTGTGTACACCCGCTATAGCGCTGGGTCGATGGGCGAGAGCGAAGACGTAGACATCGACGGGTTCGGCCGGACGGTTCTCGAGTTGTTGGACTGGGCCAACGCCATTCTCGATGGCGCCGACCCGATCGGGTCCTTCTAGGCCGAGTAGCTACCCGACACTGCCGAGCCACCGGTCTCGGCCCAGTCACGGTGGAACCATTCGCCCCTTGGCTTGTCGACACGTTCGAAGGTGTGGGCGCCGAAGTAGTCGCGCTGGGCCTGGATGATGTTGGCCGAGCCTCGTCCCAATCGGAAGCCGTCGTAGAACGACAATGCCGATGACAGCGCCGGGGTGGCGATGCCCGCTTGGGCAGCAGCGACGACGGCTTTGCGGAGTCCCTCTTGTGCGGTCTTGATCTCGTCGGCGAAGAACGAATCGAAGAGCAGGTTCTCGAGGTCGGGGTTATCGGCGAAGGCACGAGAAATGTCGTCGAGGAACACGGCGCGGATGATGCAGCCGCCGCGCCACAGTCGAGCGATCGCGCCGAGGTCGAGCGACCACTCGTTCTCGCGAGATGCGTCGGCGAGGAGCATGAACCCTTGTGCGTACGACACGAGCTTGGCCGCGTACACGGCTGCTTCGACATCGGCTGCGGTGAGTTCACCGACCGACGGGTTCGCGGGCCCGCTCAGAATCTCTTCGGCTCGTCGACGCGTTTCAACGAACGACGACACGATGCGCGCGCCAACCGCCTCGCTGACCAACATGAGCGGCTGGCCGAGTTCCATCGCCGAGATGACCGTCCACTTGCCGGTGCCCTTCTGGCCTGCAGCATCGAGGATCACGTCGATCATCGGTGTTCCGTCGTCGTCCTTTGCGGCGAAGATCTCTGAGGTGATCTCGACGAGGTAGGACTTGAGGCGCCCCTGGTTCCAGTCGGTAAACGTGGCCGCCATGTCATCGGCGCTTTGGCCGAGCGAGCCGAGCAACAGGTGGGCCTCGGCGAGCACCTGCATGTCGCCGTACTCGATGCCGTTGTGAACCATCTTCACGTAATGCCCGGAGCCGCCGGACCCGATCCACGAGCAGCACGGCTCGTCGTTGTTCGGGCCAGCTTTCGCCGAGATGGCTTGGAGCACTTCTTGAATCTCCGGCCACGCGGTCGCGTCGCCACCAGGCATGATCGACGGTCCGTTGCGTGCACCCTCCTCGCCTCCCGAAACGCCCGAGCCGACGAATCGAACGCCCTCGGGCGCAAGTTCGGCCGTTCGACGTTCCGAATCGGTGAACAGCGAGTTGCCGCAATCGACGACGATGTCGCCCTCTTCGAGAAATGGGAGTAGCTGTTCGATGACCAGGTCGACAACCTTGCCGGCCTTGACCAGCAAAAGGATTCGTCGTGGCCGTTCGAGGGCCGCGACGAATTCTTCGATGGTTTCGGTGGCGCGGACGTCTTGGGAGTCCTCGGCGCCGGCGACGAATTCGGTGGTCGTCGCGGTGGTGCGGTTGTAGACGGCGATCGAGTAGCCGTGGTCGGCAATGTTCAGGGCCAGGTTCTGGCCCATCACTGCGAGACCGATTAGTCCTACGTGCGCGAGATTGTCGTCGTCGGCCATGTTCTTCTTTCGTTTCTGGGCATGCCCAACTAGGTGCTTGGATATGCTCAGATCGTATCTTGCGAACTAGCCGTCTCTATGGAGATATGCGCTTAGGCGCTTAGCTTCTCCTGAGGTGACGCGGCGTCCGTGGGTTCGACGAGATCGATGCGGGTCGTAATGTCGATCACGTTGTCCATGATTGCGTCAACGACGTCGACGTTCTGGTCGTCCGCGGCGCCTTCGCCTGCGACGAGGAACCGGAGCGCCAAGAGCGGGTGTGTGTTGTTTCCCGATCGTCTCGCGCGGCCAACGTTTGGAGAGGTGAGGGTGGGGGTTTCGAACTTGTTCTTAGATGAGTTTTGACTCGCAATGGTCCATCGTGTTTTCGGGAACTTTTCCTAGCAGTGAGTGGTTCCCAGATGGCCGTTACTCAAGGAGCTGGCTGATGTTGTTTATGCGAGGCGTACTTCGGATGCCTTTCCACTGGCAGATATGGATCGGCGTGCTCGTAGTGGTGAACGGGATCGCGCCGTTCTTCTTCCTCTCGGAGCCCGTAGCGATCGTGACGGTGGCGGCCATGATCACCGGTGGTCTCGTTGGCGAAGCGCTCACCCAAGTTCAGGGCTTCACCAAGTTGCTTGGGGCGATGCACGGGTCGTGGGTGCCGATGTTCGTGTTCCAGCTGATCGTCTTCTTCGGCGAGGACCCCACCGGGGCCTTCCGGTCGTGGCTCATCGCAAGCCTTATCGTCACCGCCATCTCGCTGGTGATCGATGTCGCCGATGTGGTCAGCTATGTCCGGGGCGACCGCACCGACTTGCTGAGCGATCTCGTCGAGGCGCACTAGTGTCGGCAGTGTGAGTGGCCCGAACTATCTGAGCGTTACCGCGGCGATTGCCCACAGCCCGACAGCGCCGTTCTCGGCTGAGGCCGTCGAGCTTCGGGAACCTGGGCCGAGCGAGTTGCTGATCAAGGTCGTGGCCACCGGCATTTGCCACACCGACGTGATGACCAAGGCAAAGGGCCTGTGTGAGTTCCCGATCGTGCTCGGGCACGAAGGCGTGGGAGTCGTCGAGCAGGTCGGCTCAGCGGTCACCGAATTCTCGCTGGGCGATCACGTGATCATGACCTATGACTTCTGCGGCGACTGCGCGCATTGCGATGCGGGCAAGCCGTCGTATTGCGTTGATCACGGCTCGCTGAACTTCTCGGGGACTCGACCCGACGGCGAACGAACCCACCGCGCTCCCGGTGCCGAAACGCCCGATATCCACGGCTCGTTCTTCCAGCAATCGTCGTTTGCGACCTACGCGCTGGCGCACGTTTCCAACACCGTGAAGGTCGACCCGGATCTCCCGCTTCCTGTACTCGCACCGCTCGCCTGTGGCGTGCAGACGGGCGCCGGCACGGTGATGAACACCCTCCAAGTCGAAGCCGGGGCCACGTTGGCCATCTTTGGTTGCGGGTGCGTTGGGCTGTCGGCGGTCATGGCCGCCAAGGTTCAAAGCGCCGAACGAATCGTGGCCGTCGACCTCAACGCAGCACGTCTAGAGATGGCACTCGAACTGGGCGCGACTCATGCGTTCAATCCCGCCGACTTCACCGACGGCGATGCGCTCATGAATGCCATAGCTGCGGCCGTGCCCGGTGGCTGCAACTACGCCATCGACACCACCGGCGTTCCCTCGGTGTTGCGACAAGCCTTTGATAGTTGCGGTCCCCGCGGCGTCACGGCGATGATCGCCCCCGGCGTGCCCGGCACGGAGGTCACCATCGAAATGATGGGCCTGCTCCCCGGCAAGTCGTTGCGCGGCGTGGTCCAAGGCGACTCGGTGTCCAAGACGTTCATCCCAAAGTTGATCGACCTGTGGCAGCAGGGTGAGTTCCCATTCGACAAACTCGTCACCACCTTCGACTCGATCGATGCCATCGACGACGCGGTCAACGCCATGAGTTCGGGCGAGGTAATCAAACCCGTGGTCGTCATCGACTCGGGAATCTAGGAACACTGAGCATGAAATATTCAGGTTGGCCGTTCCTAGATTTCCAGGACCGGAGGTTTGGGGCTGGCGCTATGGTTGCCGCGAATAGAGAAACAGGACTCGGTAGATGACAACAATGGAATCCGGGACAGTTGCGTGGGTGAACGGTGCGGCCGTCGAGAACGACTCGACATTTGAGGTGTTGAATCCGGCGACGGGCGAGACCGTTGCGTCGGTTGTAGATGCCACCAGCGAGTTGATCCATGCAGCGATCGACGCCGCCGATGCCGCGTTTTCTGGCTGGTCGCAAACGCCCGCGGCCGAGCGAGCAGCGCTACTTCGTGCGTGGGCTGACCTCATCGAAGCACACACGGCTGAGATCGCCGAGATCACGACGACCGAGGGCGGCAAGTTGTTCCGTGAAGCCCGTGGCGAGGTCGGGGCCGGAACTGCAGCGATTCGCTGGAGTGCCCAGCTCGCGGAAGAAGCCGCCGAGATGGATCTCGGGACACCCGCACCCACTCGTCGTCACTTCATGACGAAACAACCGGTTGGTGTGGTCGCGTGCATCACGCCGTGGAACTTCCCGATCGCTGCTGTCCTGGTGAAGGTGGGTGCTGCGGTGGCCGCCGGTTGCACGGTGGTGGTCAAGCCCTCCGAGGAAACCCCGCTCGTGGCATCGGCGCTTGCGCAACTGGCCACCGATTCTGGCCTGCCGCACGGGGTGATCAATGTGGTGGCTACATCGACGCCGTCGCTGTTCGGGGATGCGATCGCCGCGCGCAAGGAGGTTCGAGCCGTGTCGTTCACCGGCTCGACCAAGGTCGGTAAGCATCTCTATGAGCAGTGCTCGGGCACCGTCAAGCGGCTGTCACTTGAGCTCGGTGGTAACGCGCCGTTCATCGTGTTCGCCGATGCGGACATCGAACGGGCCGCCAGCGATGCGGTGAACGCCCGTTTCTATAACACCGGTCAGATTTGTGTTGGCGCTAACCGCTTCTTCGTGCACGACGATATTTATGACGAGTTCGCCGATGTATTCGCGGTCAAGGTCGCAGCACTGAACGTTGGCGACGTGATGGCCGAAGACGCCGACATCGGCCCGCTCATCAACCGACGGGCCAAGGACCACTTCAGTTCACTGCTCGCCGATGCCATCGACAAGGGCGCGACGGTTGTTACCGGCGGTGAGCACGTCGATACCGAGAGCCTGTTCGTGGAACCGACGGTTCTCACGAATGCGACCGCCGACATGGACGCCTACACCAAAGAGATCTTTGGTCCTATGGCCTTGCTCTATCGATTCAGCGAGGCCGGCGACGTCATTGAGCAGGCCAACGACACCGACGCAGGTTTGGCTGCGTATGCCTACAGCGGGGACCACGACTTCCTCGCCGGAGTAGGCGCCCAGCTGGAGGCTGGAGTGGTCGGTTTGAATACCACCCAGATCTTCGCGAGCGAGTTGCCCTTCGGCGGTATCAAGGAGTCCGGCATTGGACGCGAGTGGGGGACAGACTGTCTCGATGAGTTCCTCGAGATCAAGGCGTTTGCATTCGAGACCGGAGCGGCGTCATGAACGAGATCGAGATGCGTACCCCTCGAGAAGCGTGGGCGCATATGACCGAAATCTCGTCCGATGCTGATGTCCGCAACTTCACACAAGTGCTCGACATGAGCGACTACGTGGTCGTGACCGACCTGTTCCCGATCGACGTGCTCGATGCCTACAGCGCCTGGAACCTCGGGAGCGAACTAACCGAAGACCAACGCGAGCACTTCAACGAAGAGCGGGGAGGCGGCCAAGGCGACTACCGCGACGGCATGCCCGACAAGATCGCAAATGTCGTCGATTGCCTCAATCGGTTCCCCGAATCGAAGCGGGCGGTGATCACCATCTCCAACTACCCCGATGCCGACCACGAGAGTGACGAGATGGCTAAGTGCATGCGTGAGCTGCACTTCAACCTCGATGGCGGCACCCTCAACGCTGCGGTCTTCTTCCGTGCCCAAGCGGCGTTGATCTTCCCGAAGAACATCCACTTCATCGGGGTGCTTATGGCCGAAATCGCGGGTCGCCTCGACGATCAACCACCGGTTGGATCGTTGCACTATTTCACGAGCATCTTGGTCGGAGATCGCACGTAACGACTCTTACTTTGAGTGGGATTTTTGGCGACTCAAAGGGCTGATTTTTCCACAAAATCACCCCAAAGGTTGATTTTACAGCTTAATTACAACTGACGCCTTGCTCCCTTTTCATCACTTAGCGTGATACTTTCCTGGAAACGGGCTGTTGCCCAGGTAGGCGCACGGCGAAGGGGATACTGGTGGAACGCGGCGTAATCGGAAGAGGGCTTGCCCTCATTGTTTTGCTCGGAGCGATCGTGATCGGCGTAATGGCTGTGTCGCAAAGCGAAACAGCTACAGCCGACGGCGCTTCAGCCGTCGAAGAATCCAGCGCGGAGACGGCAAATGACGTCGCCACGACCGAAGTGGTGTCCGAGGAAGCAGAGGCCGTCGAAGACACGGTGACCACATCCTCGGCCCCCGATACCGCAGCTGACGATGTCGCGCCGACACCGACGACAACGTCGATAGCGCCAGGCACGACGACAACGTCTACGACCTCGACTTCTACGACGTCGACCACTGCGCCGACTTCAAGCACCACGTCGAGTACGACCTCCACTACGTCGACTACGACCACAACGTCGACTACGACCACGACCGCAGCGCCGACAGCCCCAACCATCGCTCCGACGCCGGTCGCGGTTGCACCGGTGACCGAGGTCTTCGAAGACCAGGGCCATCCAGGCAATGTGGTTTCCTTCGACGGATCGTTCCTGCGCCTCGATGATTACAGCCGGCGTACGGTCCTCGTAGAGCGTTCTGATAACGGCGCTGACTGGACCGAAGCGGTCACCGTTGGCATACCTCGAGACGCCAGGGTTCAGGATCTACAGGCGAACTCCACAGGCCTGGTCGCCATTGTTGAGGTTCCTCGCGAGGTCGATTTCGTCGACCCCTTCGAGGTAATGGCACAGCTGGGATTGATTGATGAGGATCAACTCAACAACCTCTGCCAGTCCCCATTCCAGGGAGTCGGTCAACCGATCGTTGTTTCGGTGTGTGACTTCGAAGCGCTCTACGAAGCCGAGCAGGCATTCTGGGAAGCCATCGACATCGAGGACATCGACGAGGAGGAACTTCGCCGGCTAGAGGACGAGTTCCTCGCACTGCAAGACATGCTTCTGCAGGGCGAGGAAGTACTTCGACTCGAGCCAGGCGATGCAGGCTTCGATGAGGTCGCCGACGCCTTCCTTGCTGAGCGTGCTTTCTTCGAGATGCCCTACGACCGACTCGTCGCCACCTCGACCGACGGTACGAACTGGGTCACCAACGGTGTCGCCGATATCGAGCTCGACGAGGGTGACTTCCAATACGTCGCAGGATTGGCGATCTCCGATGGGCGTGCCGTAGTGCTAGTTGCGGTCGAGCCTGGCTACTTCGATCCGGCCACGCTGCTCTTCGAAAACGGGCTCATCAACGAGGACCAACTCATCAACACTTGTGATGTCAGCTTCGATGGCGAAGGTTCGCCGATCGTGGTGACAGTGTGTGACTTGGAGGCGCTCTACGAAGCCCGGGATGCGTTCTGGGAAGCGATCGACGTTCCCGACATTGATCCAGACGAATTGGCTCGTCTGTCCGAAGAGTTCGACGCCTTGGAGGAAATGCTGCTCCAGGGTGAAGAAGTCCTTCGCCTCAACCCAGGCGATGCGCTCTACAGCGAGCTCGCATCAGGGTTCCTTGCTCGCCCACGAACCGTCGTGCTCGCCGGAGCGATTGGGTCCGAGTTTCAAACGGCGGAGCTAGCCGATGTGCAGTATCCAAACGCGCTCGTCGGAACCGACGCTGGCTTCTTGGCCACCGGCTACAACGACGACTTCGGGTCCTTGGTTGTCGTGCAATCCACCGACGGCTTGACGTGGACGCGGGCCGAACGAACCGAAGAGATTGTCGAGGAAACCGGCGGCGCGATCGATCTGGTCGCAAACGAGGATCTCACCTTGGCGGTCGTCTACGAGTTCGCCAGTGGCGACGAGACCCTCGATGCCAGGGTGCTCGTCAGCGATGACCTTGGAGATACCTGGGACCAAAACACCATTCCAACCGAACTCTTCGGGGTGAGGCCACAAACCGACGCTGGCCCTGCCGGGTTTACCGCCTTGCTCGAAGGAACCGTCGACCCGGTCAACAACGAGGGGCCCGACCTCATCGAGGTCGAAGTCGATGGCTTCGTCATGCAATATCGAATCAGTAGAGATCGCATCCGTCTTAGCTCGGCCGACGGAACGCTCATCCATGAACCGGTGCAGTTTGGCGATGTCTTCCAATTCGGCGAGGTAGCTGGCGTCGTTCGTCTCACCGAAGATGGCAACGGTCTGATCTGGCTCGATCCAGAGACTGGCGAAGATCTCGTCCTCGTCTCCTTTGATGCCTTCGACGAGGCCTATTCGGCAGCGCTCGATGCCTTCTATGAAGCACGAGAGCCCGTCGTCGTAGTCGCCGAACTGTGGTTCTCTACTGACGGCGAAACGTGGTCGCTATTGGAGACATTCGAGCCTGGTCCTCAGACCGAACAGTCGGCCAGTCTCGTCGCCGTCGGCGACGACGAGGTACTCGTACAGGTCCAGAGCGTGATGCTCCCGCCAGTCGACCTCTACGCCTTCGAAGAAGAGGGTCGCGAGCCAACCGAAGAAGAGATCCGGGCAATCGATGAGTTCTTCGCCAACGCCCATAGGTCTGACTTGGTGCGGGTAGAAGTCGCCGACGCAGATCTGCCGGTCGTCTAGGCCTCGACGGCTTTGAGAATTTGTTGGACCCGGACTACCTAGTCGTGAGGTAGTCCGGGCCCAACTCGGTCACGGAGTTCGCGCCGACGAGCGCCATCGTGCGCTCCACCTCGCTCGTTAGGAACCCGAGTGCCTTGTCGACACCACGCTCTCCTGCGGCGCCGAGACCGTACAGGTAGGCCCGGCCGACCATGCACGCGGTGGCGCCGAGACACAAGGCCTTGACGATGTCGGCCCCTCGGCGGATACCTCCATCACAGAGGATCTGCGTGCGGCCATCGGCGATCTCGACGGCTTCTGGGACGAGCTCGATTGGTGAAGGTGCGTCGTCGAGCTGGCGGCCACCATGGTTTGAGAGTGCAACGGCATCAATGCCGAGCTTGGCGGCGACGTCGACGTCCTGAACGTCTTGCACACCTTTGATCACGATGGGGCCGTCCCAGATGCTGCGGAACCATTCGATGTCGTCCCACGACAACGACGGATCGAGCTGGGTCGTGACGTAATCGGCCAACCCGACCGCATCGGTTCCGTCCTTGCCACCGGTCCCCGAGACATTGGCAAACAAGATCGGCTCGCTCTTGACGAAGTCGAGCGTCCACTGTGGGTGCAGCATTCCGTCGACGATGGTGTCGAGTCCGATCTTGGGAGGCAGCGTGAATCCTCGGCGGACGTCGCGCTCACGGCGGCCGATGGTCGCGAAATCGACGGTGATGCAGATCGCGTCGTATCCGGCTGCCTGGGCTCGGCCGACCATCTCTTTGACGATGCCGCGGTCTTTCCACACATAGACCTGGAACCACTTCGATCCATCGCTAACCCCGGCTACCTCTTCGATCGAACGGGTGGCCATCGACGACAACGAGTACGGCAGACCCGCACGTTCGGCTGCACGGGCCACCGCGAGCTCGCCTTGCGAGTCGGCGATGCGTGAAAAGCCGGTCGGCGAGAGCACGAAGGGGTGCGGGATTCGCTGTCCGAGAAGCTCGACGCTGGTGTCGACATTGCTCATGTCCCGAAGCACTCGTGGCCGGAAGCTCCAACGGTCAAAGTCGGTGGTGTTGCGACCTAGCGACTTCTCGTCTTCAGCGCCGCCGTCGATGTAGTCAAACACGCCGCCGGGCAACCGGCGCTTGGCCATTGCTCGCAGGTCGTCGATGTTCGCAGCACGGTCGAGCTTTGCACCCGTTCGGTCGAGGGTGACCTCACGAAACTGGATGGTTGAACGCAAGTTCTCAAGCACTGAAATCCCCGGGTTAGCGGTGTTGGTTGTTTATCTCATCCCGGCCCGCAACGAGAACTGCGGTTCGGTTTTCGACAGCTGGTCTCACCTGGCTAGAGAACGGGAAATGGCGAGGATCCTTCGGGTTCACTTGGTGCTCGGAACAATGCCCGCACCATGGTCGTGTTTCCGAAACGTCTGCGCCCGATCTCGGCACCACAGGCAATGACGAGCGCTTCGGCACGCTCGGTTATCGAGAAGTGATCTACTCCGATCGATCGGGCAAGATCGTCAAGGTGGACGACCTGCTCAAGAATTCGGGTCTCCAGGTAGTCATCGAGCGACATGACGTTGTCGCCGTACACGGTGACCAGACGGTCCTCGGGTTCGGTGGCGAGTCGTCCTTGCGTCTCGACGATCCGCTCCCGGAGTTGGCTGAGCACACCTTCGGCTCCCGCTTGTGCCCCTTCGGCCCCGCGCTGGCGGATGCCCTCGTGTAGCTCTGGGGTCGCTGCATCGAGGAGCTTGGCGAAATAGTCGGCAGCCGAATCGAAGTCGACCATGCCCGTTGGCGTGCCTTGATCTAAGTAATCCAAGGCCACCCAACACCCACGGCCCATATGTGCTGCCACCGAACCGATGGTCTGTTCTTCGAGTATCGACGGCTCATTCCACGCCTCGGCTATTCGCGGGTCTGCAAGCGCCGTCGCAACGTTGGCACACGTTGCCAGAAAGAGAGTCCTTGTCGAGTTCATCCTTGCATCGTAGTTAGATCGACAGTGCGTCATCTTTCAGAGCGAGCGTCGATAGTGCAGCCGTCGCAGGAAGTACGGCAATCACGCCGATGGCGACCGGCAACGAGGCCGATGCCTCGATAACGGTGAGGAGCGTTCCACCGATGCCGCCGCCGAGAAAGAATACGACCATGAAGACGGCGAGTGCGGCGCCGCGTTCGTCGACGGGGGTGGCAGTGGTGAGCATTCCGAGCAGTGCGGCTTGGCCGACGCTGAACGAAATGGCGACGAACACAAACGAAATCGACAGCCCGACCGGCTGCGACGCGAACGCCGCCGCGATCAATAGGCCAGCTGCGGCTACGAACAGTCCATAGCCTGCGATCTGCTTGGCCGACATTCGTTGTCGCAGCTTCACGGCGACTGGCCCCATCGCCACACCGACAAGTGCGGCGGGTGTAACCCACAACCCGATCTCAATCCGGCTGGCCCCAAGCTCCTCAGTGAAGATAGCTGGCACTGCAATGAGTAGTGAGAAGAAGCAGGCGGGGATCGCCGCCGCGGCGACTGCGATACGCCAGGTTGATGAGCGGCGCAGAACGCCTCGTGGGATAAAGGGATTGAGCCCGCGCCTGGGGCCGACAAGAGAGGCAGTGATCCCGAGAGCGATGAGCGCGAGCCCGGCGATCCCTGCGGCAGGGTTGGTTCCGAGCTGCAGAACCAGGTTGAGGCCCACCGCTATCGCTGAAATCCCGAGAGCTCCTGGAGCGTCCAATCCAGTCAACCCTCGGTCACCGTCGAAGGAGAGTTTGCGGACGGGGTCCAGAAAAAGCAGTGCCAGTGCGGGGACGGCGAGCACCACGCGCCAGCTGAGAGCGTCAGCTATCACCGCGCCGAAAAACAGCCCACCCGCTGCGAGAGCGGCAAAGCCCGTCATTCGAGTGAGCGCGCCAGGGCGATCCTCCTCATCGAGACATCCCGCGATGATTACCGGACCGAGCACGGGCACCGACCCGGCCCCGGCACCCACGATTCCTCTCGCAATGATGAGCAGAGTCGGCGTTGGCGCGAGTGCGGACAAGACGGCCCCAGCCGACATGATGAGCAGGCCGACCGTCATTGGGGTTCGCGGTCCGACTAGGTCGGCGATCCGGCCATAGATCGGCGCGCTCGCGGCCAGGCCCACCACGAAGGCGGTGATGATCCACGCGCCGGTTGCAAGCGAAAGATCGAACTGTTCGCGGATCGTTGGCACGACGACTGCTGTGGCCGACGACGCCAATCCGACGATGCCGTAGGTGAGCCCCAAAACCGTTCCGACGCGTGCGGGCGTGGGTTCTTCGCCGGAGAATTCAGCAGCGTGGTTTGTAGATGCGGGGGTAGCGGTCACGAATGCGCAGCCCGGTTAGTCATAGACACAGGTGAACAGGGAACACCGTGTAGAAGCGCAGTATTCGTTCGGAGTCGTTGTTGGCCTTTGGCCTCGGTCCGTGACGGCTTAGGGTCGGCGGAGCATCCAGCGCCGTAGCCAGAGCTTTCGTGTACCTACGGCGCCCCCGATGGTCGTCGCGATTGCCATGGGCGCTCCCAGGGTCAGTGTGATAGCGGCGGCGCCTACGCCAGCAAGTGTTGCTGTTGCCGCGTGCCCAAGGGCTACCTCTCGCTCCATTGCCCACGTCGCATCACGGCCGGCCGCCAGCACGAGTCCGGCGCAGGTCATGGGGACGGCGAATGGGATGAGGCCTAGGGCCACCGTGAGGCCGGCGGTGATTGCCGCGGTCCCCATGAGGTAGGTGATGACAGGAGCTCGTCGGAAGTCGGGTGCGCAATCGAAGCCGGTGGCTGGTGGTGCTGCGGCAACGATGTGGCGGCGGTTGTAGGTGATAAGCCAGTACATCGCTTCGAGAGTGGCTCGGACCGGTCGCGTCCGGCCGAGCCGCTCGACCACAGGGAGGTTCTTGCCAACGATTGCAAGGATGCCGTCGAGTCCGTATCGAACCGCGCCGGTCTTTGGGTCGCGGAGCGGGATGAAGTGGCGAGCACGGTCGAGATCGAGATCGGCAAGCGTCGTGTCGTCCACGGTGCTGAACCCGGCGCGGTCGGCCCAGCCCAAACCGGTGAAGATGCTCGTGTATCCCTTGCACATTGGGCAGCCGTCGTCGTAGAGAAACTGCGCCTCGGGGGTTGGAGGGGTTGTCGTGGTCATCGCTGCTCCTTTCGATTGGTTGAGCGAGTGCTTAACCTTGAGCGTACGCTCAAATATCGACATCGTCAAGAGCTGCTGTCAACATGAACGATGGCGCTAAGGCGCTCCGGCTTTTGACTTATGAGTGGCAGCTAGCGCAGCTGGTGCCTCAGGCGGTTGCCGAGTGCGTCGACGGCGATCGCGGCGACGGTGAGTACGGCGATGACGCCGGTGACCGCGGAGAAGTCCCGGGCCACAAGGTGGTCGTTGAGAAGTTGGCCTAGGCCACCAGCGCCGACAACGCCGACCACCACGGTTTCTCGAACGATCACTTCAAACCGGTACACGCTGAGGGCGATAAGCCGGGGAGACACGGCGGGGATCGAACCGTACAGCAGCGCGCTCAATCGGCCCGACCCCGTCGCGAGCAGCTGATCGGTAGGTGCGGCATCGGTTTCCTCGATCGCTTCGGCGAAGAGTCGTCCGATCACGCCGAGGTTGTAGATCGCCAACCCGATCGCGCCGGGCCATAAACCGGGGAAGAACACGAGCACGGCCAGGAACGCCCAGATCGGAGCGGGAACGCTGCGTGCCAGGAGTAGGCCGAGGCGGGTGACGACTCCCGTTGCTTCGGTGATGGGCGATGGGGAAGCCAGCGTTTCGGTGCGGCGTCGAGCCACGAGCGCCAGGACGAAGCCGCCCACCGCTGAGATCACTAGCGCCAGGATCGAGAGCGCAGCGGTATCGACGGTGGCCCGGAACAGTTCGCCCCAACCTCCCGGGCCGAGCACCGGCGAGAACAGATCGGCGAGCAGACGGCGACCGAGTCGAAAGGTTCGCTCATCCCACAACACTCGGGGGTCGAGCCCGGCCCACCACGCCGACAAAGGAACCAGCAAGGTGATGGCGACCAGCGACAGACGGTTGACCGTGCGTTCGCTCGAACGGCGAATGACCGTCGACCATCGATCGATCAAGCCACTCAAAATCATGAGCGCCACGATCAATGTCCAGATCTCGTTGTAGCGCAGCGTTTCGAAGCTCAAGTCGAGCTGGAACCCCAGCCCACCGACGCCCACAATGCCGAGGACGGCTGCTGAACGGATGGAGCACTCCATCCGGTAGAAGCCGTAGGACACGAAGTCGTGGCGGATGTCGGGGAGCACCCCATAAAAGAGTGCGGTGAGTCGGCCCGCGCCGGTGGCGCGTAGTTGATCGAAGCCAGCTCGGTCGCTGGTGTCGATGGCATCGGCGTACACCTTGGTCACGATCGCGCCGAACGGGATCGCTATCGCGAGGACGGCGACCATCGGATCGAACCCGAACACTTGGACCAGGAGCAACGCCCAAATCACTTCGTGGATGGCGCGAGGCACGACGAGGAGGAACTGCGATACCCGGCGAACGATGTGGTTGCCCCACAGGAGCTCCGAGGTGATAACGGCCCCGACGGCGCCGATGGCGAGTGAGGCGACGGTGCCGAGAACGGCGAGCGCGAACGTCGTCAGCGCCGCGTCGATCGTGAGCCGGACGAAGCTCGCCCCCAGTTCTGGGCGAAGGCTGGCACTCCAGAACTCGAGCAGGTTGGGCCAGCCGCGAACGTTGACGATGTTTGCGCCGATGCCTGCACGCCACCCTGCCCACAGCAGGCCAATGATCAACAAGAGAAGCGTTCGTTGACGACCGGCGGAGCGATCGTCGATGAAGCGGCCTCCACCGATAGCTACCACGGTGTCATCGCCGTTCGCACGGTGTCACGACCGCTCGTAGAGTTCGTCGAGCGAGGCTGGATCGACCTCGCCTACGGGACGATCGAACACGATCGATCCGTCATTCATCGCGATGATCCGGTCCACGTGGCGCAACGCAAGGTCGGGGTCGTGCACGCTAATCACCGCAGTCCACGGGGCATCGCGGTCACACAAGAGCCCCATCATCTGATTCGACAATTCGGGATCGACCGACGATGTCGGCTCGTCTGCGAGCAATAGCTGTGGCCGTTGAAGCAACGCCCGCGCGATGGCGACACGTTGTTGCTCGCCACCCGACAGGTCGCCGGTTCGAGCGTCGATCCGATCGGCGAGCCCGACTCCCGTCAAGACCTCGCTGACACGGTCTCGCTCCCGTGGCCGGACGAGCGATGCGATCGCTGCGGGTGTGGACCACGACCCGAGCCGACCGCCATTCACCGAATGAACCACCCGAAGCGACGGCGCGAGGCCGAGCGCCTGACTGACGATGCCGACCTGGCGTCGGTGTTTCTGGAGCGAGGACCCGCTGAGCTCGGCCAACGAATGGCCGAGAACCGAAACCACACCGGAGGTGGGCTCCACGATTCCTGCTGCCACGTTGATCAGCGACGACTTGCCCGCACCGCTCGGTCCGATCAGCGCGACGCGTTCGCCCGGGCGCACCGAAACGGAGACGCCGTTGAGTGCAACGACGTCTC
>CAZTDG010000031.1:0-2656 GCA_964612655.1 uncultured Acidimicrobiales bacterium
CCGACGGGTCGTTCACGATTCGGCCTTGGGTGAACGCCGGCGTTTCCATACCTCGCTGCACCGACTCGACCAGGTTGATGTCCTCGACTTGCAGCACCTCGTCGAGGTAGCGGATCGACTCGAGTTCAGCCTCGTTAGGTTCGGCCGATTCGAGAAAGAAGTCGTAGGTCTCATAGGTCAGGTTTGGTCCGGCCGGGATGATCTTGAGGACGATCATGTTTCCTCGGCCTGGGTAGCGCATGATGCACGTGTTGGGCCACAGCCACCAGACGGCATGGTCGGTAACGGTCGCATCACTCACGTCGTAGGCGCTGTTGTCGCTCTTGCCCGCTTCGGCCATGTGGCTTGAATAGATGTCGTGCGTGGTGACCTTGTAGGTGTCCATGTCGACCAGCGACACGAAGTCCTTGTGCGCAACATGGCAGTGGTAGCACTCCAGGAAGTTGTCGACGACGTTCTTCCAGTTGCTGTTGATCGTGTAGCTGAGTCGGTGAGCGAAGGTGAGCTGCTCTACGTCGGGAGCCCAGTGGGCGATCTCTGCGCCCAGGTCGCCGGACTGTTCAGCGAGCGGAGCGGCCGTCGGATCGAGGTTCACATACACGAACCCACCGAACTCCTCGATCTGCACCTGATCGAGACAGATCGTGTCGGGATCGAAGTCATCGAGGTGGTTCGTGTGGCGTGCGGCCTTGAGCTTTCCGCTCAGGTCGTAGGTCCATGCGTGGTACGGGCAGACCAGGTTGGCGATCGTGCCTTCGCCAACGACTAAGTGGTGGGCTCGGTGCTTGCAGACGTTGTAGAACGCACGCAGCACGCCGTCGCGGCCTCGGGTAGCCACGGTCGGCATGCCCGCCACCTCTTCGGCCACGTAGGAGCCGGGAGCGCGTAGCTTCTCGCCATGGCAGATCCACTGCCAGCTGGCGCCGATGATCGACCGCTGGTCAGCGTCGAACCAGCGCTGGCGGGTGTAGGCGTCGGCGTGCAGCGACATCGACGAGCTGGCATGCAGTGTCCAGCCCGTGGTGATGTCGTCCAGTGATGACGGAACTTCCGAGGCGACCATGTCGAACGATAACCCGCCTTTGAACGATCGTTCAAACCGTCGAACCTAAGCCGGTTAGGTCAACGTGTTCGGGCAGGTGGATATCCGTTCTCGTTCATTGCGGCGGTAGTCGGTATGGCGCTTCCTCAGGCCACTACTATCAGGGCATAACGATGCACGACGATGACCCGACACAGCTGACCGCCGCAGAGCTCGACGCCGCTGACCCGTTGGCCGGTTTTCGCAGCGAGTTTGAGCTTCCCGATGGCATCTACCTGGTGGGCAATTCGCTCGGCGCCTTGCCCACTCGTGCTCGTAGCGCGATCCAAACCGAGGTCGACCGTTGGGCAACGCTTGGCGTCGAGGGCCACTTCACTGGTGAGTTGGCATGGAAGGACTACCACGAGCTGCTCGCGGACTCTTTTGCTCGACTGACAGGCGCCCACGCCGACGAAGTGGTGGCGATGAACGGGCTGACCGTCAACCTCCACCTGCTCATGGTGAGCTTTTATGCGCCCACCCCGAAGCGCCACAAGATTCTGATCGAGCACGGCGCGTTCCCGTCGGACCATTTCGCCGCGGAGTCACAGATTCGCCAGCGCGGCTTCGACCCGGCAGAGTCGCTCGTCACGGTCGCTCCGCGAGACGGCGAGGCACTGCTGCGCACCGAGGACATCGTGGCAACGATCGCCGAGCACGGCGACGAACTGTGTCTGGTCTTGTTGCCGGGGGTGCAGTACTACACCGGTCAGGTCCTCCCCATGGCCGAGATCACCGAAGCCGGCCATAGTGTCGGCGCGCTCGTAGGGTTCGATCTGGCTCATGCGGTCGGCAACGTCGAACTCGATCTGCATAACATCGACGTCGACTTCGCCGCGTGGTGCACGTACAAGTACCTGAACAGCGGTCCCGGTGCGGTAGCGGGGGCGTTCGTGCATCGCCGACACGTCGACGACCAGAGTCTCCCCAAGTTCCTCGGATGGTGGGGCACGAACCCGGACACTCGCTTCGCGATGGCGACCGAGTTCGACGCGATGCCAACGGCGGAATCGTGGCAGCTCTCTAACGCGCCGATCTTTCAAATGGCTGCACTTCGGGCATCGCTTGAGATCTTTGACGAAGCCGGAGGGATGGCCGCGCTGCGCGCAAAGTCCGAGAGGCAGATTCGATTCTTCGATCGTCGTCTCGCTGAATCACTGAGCGGGCGGGTCGAGAACCTCTCGCCTTCAGACATGAGCGCCCGCGGTTGTCAGTTCGCATTGCGGGTCGTCGGCGGTGATGGCAAAGCGATCTTCGAACAACTCGAGCACCAGCGAGTGTTCTGTGATTGGCGAGAGCCCGACGTCATTCGGGTCGCACCCGTGCCCCTGTACAACTCCTTCACCGACATCGATCGTTTCGTCGAAATCCTCGACGGGCTCGTTCCGTGAACCAACCCGAGCACGGCTTGGCCGAACGCTTGGGCGCCAACGGCCCAATCGTCATCGCCGGAGCGGGTCTTGCAGGATCACTCCTGGCCATCTATCTCGGCCGAGCTGGTTGCGAGGTGACGGTGTACGAGAGCCGCCCCGACCTCCGTCGTGTCGATATCGATTCGGGCCGGTCGATCAACCT
>CAZTDG010000031.1:2756-21810 GCA_964612655.1 uncultured Acidimicrobiales bacterium
GACTTTGTGCCGCTCGTGCCCGACATCGCCGAGCAGTTCGCCGCGAACCCGACCGGCCCGCTCGGAACCCTTCGGGCCGAAGGGTGGAGCCACGATGATCGCGCCGTCATCGTCGGGGACGCAGCCCACGCCATCGTGCCCTTTCACGGCCAAGGCATGAACGCCGCGCTCGAATCAGTACGCGCACTGGTTCGCCATCTTTGCGAAACGCCGGGATCGCTCGCCGACGCCTTCACCGCCTATGACCAGGAACGCAAGCCTGACGCTGATGCCATTGCCGAGATGGCGCTCGGCAACTACATCGAGATGCGGTCGGGAGTCGTCGACCCCAACTACCTCGCGGCACGCTCGCTGGCCCTCGAACTAGAAGCCCGTCACGGCGCGCATCTCAGCCCTCGCTACAACATGGTCATGTTCTCGACCATGCCCTATGCCGAGGCCAAAGGGCGCGCCGAAACGCAAAAGGCGATCATCCAACAAGCGCTCGGTGACCCGAGCCTCGACGTGGATGAACTCATCCAAGCGCTGCCCACGCTTCCCGCGCTAGATCCACTGGCTGATCCGGACGCGCTCTCCGTCTCGTAGGCAATAGCTGTAGTGGTTGTCGGAGGCGGCGCAGCTATGGGGTGTACGGGAAGGAGGAATGGTGCTGCACGATACGCAGCACGCCTGCGGAATCCTTGTGATAGCCGAAGCTCTTGTCGACCTTGGTGGGCTTGTCATCGGCGTCGACGCAGATGATCCAGCCCATCCACATGGCGGTGTCGCCATCGATGAAGATCGCAGAGGTTTCCGCCTTGACGTTGCGCCAACCCTTCAAGCCGAAGCCACCATCGTTTGGGAAGTCGGGGTCTTGTGCGGCGAAGTAGGAGAGGGCCCCTTGTTTGGTTGGGCGAAATGTTTGGTCCCCGCTGGCCATCGTGGGCTTGAACAGGACCGGTGTCGACGCGTATGCGTAGAGCTCATCGATGACGCCGTCGGCTACGGTCCGAGCCGCCTCGGCGCCTTCTTCATCGTTGGCGATTGCGATCTTGACGAGTCCGTCACCCCAATTTTGCAGGGCTTGTTGTACTTCGGTCTCGGTGATGGTCATGGACGTTCTTTCTGTCGTGGGCGGCGCCGGTCGGCCGCGTCGCATCGAGCACGTTCGAAGTGCTGTTGCGTCGCCAAGTATTTCATGATTGGCAATTGTTCGGGTGGCTTAAATGGGCGTCGTTACACGTCTGGCCAAAGCTCGGTGGCGGGATGGAATTGTGACCATGCAAACCAGAAGGCCTGGTGAGCGGTGATCTCATTTCCGTCGCTGTCGAAGGCGAGCAGTCCATCACCTGAACCGACCACTCGAATGTCGCCGATGACGACGATTTCGCCTCGTTGAAGAGCTGCCCTCGCCGAGTTGACATGGATTGCGAGCGCACGGCCATTGGCTTGGACGACGCCCAGGATGTCCTCTTGAACCGCAAGGCGTGGGTCGACGTCACCGATGGGGAAGATAGGTCCGTCGGCATCGCGTCCGTTTCGGAAATCGAAGTCTTGTCCCAACGCCTGGTCCTCAGTGAGCACGGTGGTATTTGGGTGCTGGGCCGTCCAGGCCGCCCACGTAGAGGTCACGACCGTGTGGCCGTCGAGAACGATCCCTTCTTCGAGAAGTGGCCCGGCGTCGGCCGTACCTAGGAAGGTGTCGAAGATGGAAAGCGAGGTGAGGTCATACATCACTTTGTTGGAGCGAGAGAGCAGCCCGGAGGTTCGCAGGACCGGACGCTCGATGCCGTCGGGAAGGTTGTCGGTGAACCACACCTGCGCCGATCCGCACAACGTGCAATAGGGCATGCCGAAGTCGCGTCCGCCGAGGGTGTCGTTGACCATCTCGCGGACTTCCATGATCCGCCGCGGGTAGGCCCGGGCTTCGCCATTGATGACCACACCGAACACGATGTCGTCGGGAGCGAGCCACGTGGCGTCCGACGCCGACTCCACGGTCGGGTTGTCGACCGCGGGGATGCAGTTGCAGAAGCCTTGGGTCTCGCCGAATGGTTGTGAGTCGATGAGTACTCCACCCCAGGACACGATGCGCCAATCGAGAACCGAGTTGTCGGTCATCAGCGCTTCCCACGCAGGTTCGATGGGGGTGTAGATGTTTCGTTTCATCGCCAAGTAATCCGGGGGAGCGGGGATGTCCCAAGCGATCAGCGAACTCGTCAGTGGGTTCCACGCAAGAAACTGCGGGAAGTCCCGTCCGGTGAGCTGCGATGCAGCCTGTTCGAGCCCGTTGTTGATCTCGACCAACCGGTCACGGGAGATTCCACCGTTGCTAGCGAGTGAGGTGAACACACGAATGTGATCCGCGATCAACCATCCGAGCCTTGGGTCGGCCGACGCGCCGATCACCGCGAGGGCGGCGAGTTGTTCTTCGGAGAGATTCGCTCCGATTCGTTGGCCGTAGAGAAGCTCTACGGCTTGGGCTGCCTCTTCGCTGAGCGGACCTTCGGGAACCGCGGGACCGGGTCCAAAGTCGGAAGGTTCGCCGCGCGGAATGGTGGCGGGGTCGATGACGGCTAGAGGGCCATCGGGGAAGTCGGCCGGATCGATGGAGGATACGCCCGGGGCACCGGACGCGGAACCGGCGCTGTCGGTACCAGCGGTACCGCAGGCGGCGAGTATGGCTGCTGCACCGAGTGCACCAGTGGTCCCGGTGAGGACCCGGCGGCGAGAAAAGCGTTTGGGGAACATGTTTCGGTCAACAGTCGGCCCGATCGCTGTCATTTCCGGCTCAAAAACTGTTGATCGAAGGTTCAGAAATGGCGCGGGTCCAATACGGCGGCTTTTCGCTATGGTCGTGTGGCCGATCGCTGAGGAGGGGCCATGTTTGCCTGCCGCGCCAATGTTGCACGAAATGGCGTAATCCTCCTCGTAACGGCGCTCTTGATGGCCGCCTGCGGCGTCGACGGTGGCGATTCGAATGCCGTGGACTCCAATGTGCTCGACAGCGATCAGTACCTCGACCGGGTGCACGGGTCGTGGCTAGCCGCCATGGTCGCGAACCATTCGGGTTTGCCGATCGAGGGCATCTGGATCGATGAACCCGGTCCGGGCGATGAGATTGAACTGATACTGCTCGACGAATGGTCGACCGATGACGACACCCACATCGAGTGGCTCGACCTGCACATTCTCGAGACGCACGGGCTCAACCCGAGCTACGAACAGGTCCGTGATGAGTGGGTCGAGCACCTCGAAGGCGACATCTGGGTGTCGACCCGAGTGGCCCGGGATCTCATGGATGAAGGCGTGGTTCCGCCCGAGACCAGCGACCCCGCACTCAATCCGGACGGGGTGTGGTCGATCGACGCACAACTCCAAACCGAGCTCTTCGGCCTGCTCGCTCCTGGCCGTCCTGATGTGGCCCGTGAGCAAGCCGAGTTCTTCGCCCTAGTCAGTAACCGCGGCCCCGCCGTCGATGCCAGCGCGTTCTACGCCCACGTCATCTCCGAGGCGTTCTTCGACGACGACATCGAATCGTTGCTGGTCAGCGCTCGTGCGTCTGAACCCGATGACTCGATCGTGGCCCCGATCTTCGACGACGTGTTTGAGTGGTACCAAGACAACCCCGAGGACTGGCGAGCAACCCGTGAACTGATCCGGGCCGAGTACGACGTCGACCCGGAGTTCTGGGGCAGCCGCGTTAACTACGCATCCACGATCATGGCGTTGCTCTACGGCGACGGTGATCTTCGTGGCACACTCGACATCGCGGGCCTCTCGGGTTGGGACAACGACAACAACATGACCACGGCAGCCACCATCCTCGGCGTGATCATCGGCTTTGATGATCTGCCCGAACCCTTCGCCTCGGCCACCGACGTGTACTTCAACCAAGACCTCGTCGGCGGCTTACCCGAGTTTGATTCGGTCGAGAACATCGCCATCCGTACCGTCGCCCTCGGCGAGCAACTAACAGCCGACCGCTGAGTAACACCCCGTACGCGCCGACTCGCCCCACTCCCAGGTGCGAGGTCCTGGGAATGGGGCGAGCGGATGAGAGCGCTATTGGTGATTACTTCGAGTCGGAGCGGCGGAACCCGGTCGTTGCTTCGGTGATCATGGTTCCGAAGAGCAACAACAGCAGTGATACCGAGATAGCCCAGGCGAGGACCTCTTCGTCGGTGCCGGTGACAGCGAGCTGTGGCGTGGTCTCGGTGTTCTGCTGGACCTCGACAGGAATCTGCACGTTGAGCTGTGCACGATCATGGTCGTCCTCGTCGCCGCCAGCGAGTCCATTGCCGGTGGTGTCATCATCGGTGACGAAGTTGTCGTTGTCGCTGATGGCATCGGGGGTGGAGTCGATGTCGGTGACTGCGTTTCCGTCAGCATCGGTAGCGTCGCTGATCTCGGCGAAGTTGCTGATGGTTCCAGAGACGTTGTCGTCGACGGTGAAGGTGATGTTGACCGTGGTCGATGCGCCAGCGGCAAGCGCAGCGATCGGCGTGTTCAAGGTCGCCGTTCCGTTTCCGTTGTCGGTCCAGCTCAGGTCATTGAGGGTGAGACCGTTAGGTATGAAGTCGGTGAGCGCGATGTTCGCAGCGTCGACCTCGCCTTGGTTCTCGACGGTGAGGGTGAAGGTCACGGCGTCGCCAGACTCGACCGTTGCCAGGTTGGTGCCATTCGAAAGCTGCTTGATCAAGGCAAGGTCAAACACGGCAGGCTCCGGCTCCGGCTCAGGCTGTGGTTCCGGTTCTGGTTCCGGGTCAGGCTCAGGTGCAGGTTCGGCAGGAACCTCGATCGTGAGCTGTGCACGATCGCTATCGTCTTCGTCCTCGCCAGCGAGTCCGTTGCCGGTGGTGTCGTCATCGTTGAGGAAGACGTCATCGTTGATGGCATCGGGGGTGGAGTCGATGTCGTTGACAGGGTTTCCGTTCGCATCGGTAGCGTTGCTGATCTCCGCGAAGTTGTCGATGGTTCCGGTTGCGTCGGCGTCGACGGTGAAGGTGATGTTGACCGAGGTCGATTCACCAGCGGCAAGCGCGGCGATTGGAGTCGACAGCGATGCGGTGCCATCGCCATTGTCGGTCCAAGCGTCATCGTTGAGCGTGAGCCCGTCAGATACAAAGTCGACGAGTTCGATGTTTGCTGCGTCGACGGCGCCTTGGTTCTCGACGGTGATGGTGAAGGTGACCGAGTCGCCCGGTGCAACCGTGGCAAGGTTCGTTCCGTCTTCAAGTTGCTTGATCAACGCAAGGTCGAAGGTGTCGGCGTCGGCCTGTCCTCCCGCCTCGAGGAAGGCGTCGGCTGCGTCTACGAGAGTGACATCGCCGGCGATATCGATGCTTCCGTCGTTGCTGAATTCGGTCTGGGCAGGGTTCGTGATCGCCAATTCGAAGGTGGCGCGAACCTTGGTGTCGACCATGTCAGGGGTGACTTCAAAGCTGACGGTAGAACTCGTTGGGGTACACGTCTCGGTAACGTCGGCTGGAGGAACAGTGCTGAGGGTGTCGCCAGAAGGGAACTCTCGGATCGAAACACTGGTGGCTGCACAGTCGAGTTCGATACCTGGAGCAGGAGTATCGATGATCGTCACTGTTGCGCCGAGGTCGTCAGCGGTGAGCAAACGAGTCTCGATGCCCGATATGACCTGGTTGCCGTTCGCGTTCGGTGCGTCGAGAAGACGAACGAACTTGAGGGCGTCCGGGTTAGGAACGAATTCTTGGAGGACCAGTTCCTGGGTGAAGGTTCCCGCTGCCGTCACGAAGGTGATGTCCTGTGCAGCGCCGTCCTGCACCACGTCCTGGTTAAGGCCGGTAGTGATGAAGGCCGTTCCAGAGATGTTGTTCTGTCCGTTGACAGCGTCGGTCAACGTGAACGTGATGACGCCGTTGCTCACGGTTGCTATCGCAATGACTTGTCCCGCTGGGTCAGCGAGGTCGAAGGTCAACGTGTCGGGTGCGTCGAGTGCGTCTGGAAGGTCAAGGCTGAAGAAGTCTCCGCCGGAGGAACCGTTGGGCACCGTCCAATCCACCTCGAAGGTGACATCGGAGAAGATGGTGGCATCGGTTGTCGTCACCCGTACGTCGGTGACGGCATTGTTGATCTCGGCTGCGCTCGCTGGTGCGGCCAATCCGAGGATTGTCATGGCGATCACCGTGAGTACGGCGAGCCACCTTGGTGCATATTTCGCACGCTGTGTCGTGTGCATGGTCATTCCTCTCTTGAGCCTCGCCGGCCGTGATTGCCTATCCGCCGATCGCTGCTGCTGGTCTCTCACATACCGACGGTACGTGCGCGCCAATTGGCCAATCACGGGCCAAACAGCCCATTTAGAAGCGAATAAGAATGGGGCTTGCAGATAGTGCGTTGATGTGTGGCCCTCACCGTTGTGGCGGTCGCTAGCCTGCGGACATGGATAGGCCCAGCGAGATCGACGACCGCTTGCGCTCCGTCGTCATTGGGGCGAGCGGCGCACGTACGATCTCCGCCACCGAGATCGTGCAGAGCCTGTGGAGCGGCTACGGACAGCTCGTCAGGTGCCACCTAGACGGAGCGTCGCAACCCAGTGTGATCGTCAAACATGTCCGCTGGCCAGATGAGCAGGATCACCCGCGTGGTTGGAGCACCGACCTCTCACACCGGCGAAAGCTGCGTTCATATCAGGTCGAAACCGCTTGGTATGACCGCTACGCCGCCGCCTGCTCAGACAGCTGTCGAGTTCCCCGTCGGCTGGCGATCGATACCGATGGCGACGAGGTGCTTTTGGTCCTCGAAGACCTTGATCCAGCAGGTTTCGCTGGTCGGCGACAGAGCGTCAACGAGGTCGAACTCGACGCATGCCTGTCATGGTTGGCCAACTTCCACGCGACGTTCATGGGCGAGACGCCCGAGGAACTCTGGCCCACGGGAACCTACTGGCACCTCGCCACCCGTCCTGACGAACTTGCCGCGCTCGAAGAAGGGTCACTCAAGGATGCCGCTGAGGAGATCGATCGACGGCTGGCCAACAGCGCGTTCCAGACCTTCGTGCATGGCGATGCAAAGCTCGCGAACTTCTGCTTCAGCGCCGATGGGTGCCGAGCGGCCGCCGTCGACTTCCAATACGTGGGTGGCGGCTGCGGGATGAAAGACGTCGCCTACTTCATCAGTAGCTGTCTCGACGAGGACGAAAGCGAGGCTCGCGCACCGGAGCTTCTCGACCGCTACTTCGAGCTGCTCGGTAACGCCCTTGAGGACGCTGGCAAAGATGTGGACTTCCCCGCGCTAGTTGCCGACTGGAGCGCCTTGTATCCGGTCGCATGGACCGACTTCTACCGTTTCTTGCAGGGGTGGAGCCCAGGCCACTGGAAGTTGCACCGCTATTCCGAACGGCTCGCCAATGAGGTGCTGGCGTCCCTAGCCTCGGAGACATCGTGAAACTCTCTTCTGCTGACCTCGCCGAACTCGCCGTTCTCGCAATTCGGGCCGCAACCGAAGCGGGCCAGATGGTGGCCCGGTCACGTCCACAGGACGTACAGCACAAGGAAGGTGGAGTGACGCTCGCCTCCCAAGTGGTCACCGAGATCGATCGCGCGGCCGAGGTCATCATCGTGGACATCCTCAGCCCGACGCTCGAGTCCCACGAACTGGGCCTGCTCACCGAAGAAACCGCCGACGATGGCGGTCGTCTGACCGCCGACTATTTCTGGTGCATTGATCCCATTGACGGCACACTTCCATTCATCGAAGGTAAACCCGGTTACTCGGTCTCGATCGGGTTGGTTCGCCGAGACGGCGTGCCTCAGATCGGCGTCGTCTACGACCCGGTGGAGGCAACGCTGTATCACGCGGTGTCCGAGGCGGGCATCTTCCGAGACGACGAACCTGTGGTTTCACCAATTCAGTCCGAGGGAAACCCTGGGGGAGAGGAGCTCTCGGTATTCACTACGGGAGGCTTCCTTGCGCGTGACGATCACGATGCGCTCGTTGACAAACTTGGCGAGGCTGCTCGGGCCATCGGCCTGACGGGGGCTCGAATCGAAGTGGGGAGTGGAGCGGTCATGAAGGCGTGCGCGGCACTAGTGAATGCGCCCGCGTGCTTTGTGATGTTCCCAGGGCCGACCGGTGCCAGTTTGTGGGATTTCGCAGCGACGGCATGCCTCTTTGCTGAAGCCGACGCCGTCGCTATGGACTTCGATGGCGCTCCCCTCGACCTCAACCGGAGCGACGCAACCGGTATGAGTGAGCGTGGCGTCCTGATGGCCAGCGATCCGGTGATTGCTGACGCGGTCCGCGGGCTACTCGCACCTAACTGATTGACGAAGCGTTAGAGCCCAAAGAGGCACGGGGTAGTGGGCGCCATCGATGGGCTCAAAACGACGGTCGCGTTGGTATCGTGAACCGAGTCGCCTAGTTGGGAATGTCCAAGTGGGAATGCTGCGACTGGGGGTTCAGTAGATGGACGTGCTTGGAATTGACGTAGGCGGGTCCGGTATCAAAGGGGCGATCGTCGATACCGCCACCGGTGAACTTCGTGGCGATCGCATGCGGTTACCCACTCCGCAACCGTCGGCACCCGAAAACGTTGCCGATGTGGTCAAAGAACTCGTGGAGCAACTCGGCTACACGGGAACTATCGCCGGGTGCAGTTTCCCGACCGTTGTAGCCAACGGTCAGGCCCGCACCGCTGGCAACATCGACGAGCGCTGGCCGGGGACTCAGGTCGACGAACTCTTCGGCAACGCCACCGGCCTACGGTTCGTCGTTCACAACGACGCCGACGTCGCCGGTCTTGCCGAGCTCAGCCTTGGCGCCGGCAAAGGGTTGACCGGAACGGTCATCATGGTGACCATCGGAACCGGGCTTGGGTCGGGCGTCTACCACGATGGCAAATTGATTCCCAATATTGAACTGGGTCGCATGCCCGGCAAAGACGGTGAACCGGTCGAGTTCTACGCCGGAGACAAGGCTCGCAAGGAAGCTGAGCTGACATGGCCTGAGTTCGGGGACCGGTTCAACTACTTCTTGCAACGAGTCGCCCGCGTGTGCACCCCTGACCATTTCATTATCGGTGGGGGATCGAGCAAGCACTTCGATGAGTTCGCTGACCGTCTTGATGTAAACGCCGAGCTTCACGTTGCGCACTTTATGAACAACGCTGGGATCGTTGGCGCAGCGATGGCGGCCGAACAGGCCTTGGGCGCCAACTAGTTCCGCGCTGATTGGAATGTGCTCCGAGGTCTATTGGTTTAGCTGACCATGACGCCGGAGAAACAGTTCACCCGAGAGGAGCTGCTGTCTCGGCTGACCTTTGAGCAATATCGAGTGACCCAATTCGGGCGAACCGAACCCGCCTTCGACAACGAGTTTCACAAGTCCACCGACGATGGCACCTACCACTGCATCGTCTGTGATGAGGCGCTGTTTGCGAGCGAGACCAAGTTCAACAGCGGCACCGGCTGGCCAAGCTTCTGGGAACCAATCGCGCAGGATCGGGTACGCAACACGCCAGAAACTGGCACGGTTTCCTACCGGGAGAATGCATGCATACGGTGCGGGGCGCACCTCGGTCACGTCTTCGACGACCTCAAGACCCCTACCCGCAAGCGGTATTGCATCAACTCGGCAAGTCTTCGTTTCGTCCCCACGACCGAATGACTACGACTAGCACCTTTGTTACCGTCCATCACTACAGGGCGTGGGTCTGACAAAATGGTTTCGTGACTCAATCTGCGTGGGCGGATTCACCAAGTTGGCAGGACCGGTATGCCCCTTGCGGGCTCTCCGGCGAAGCGTCGGAGTCTGGCGGGACTAGTGCGGGAATCCCTGGGGCGATCGCTAGAGCGGTGCGACGAAGCTATACCGATAGGAATGGTCGCCTGGCCTCGCTACATGTCGGCGACCGGCTGCGTGCCGATCGTGCACGCGCCATCGTTCAGCGGGATCGAGCGCGTAGCGAAGCTCAGCAGCTTCGTTCACAGCTCGACCAGGCACGTGAGGAGTTAGCTGCCGCTGTCGCACGGGCAAGGCAAAGCGATTCGGCCCGTGGTCAGGTCGTGCTCGAACTTCGTGATGCCCGCGCCCGTGCGGACGGTTTGGCAAATGCACTTAACGAACGCCAACGTTGACCATCCACAAGCGAATCCTCATAGCCATTGCCGTCGCGGTGTTCGCAGCCTCCTGTTCGAGTACCGATGCTGGGGGCGCCCCCGCCATCGATGCGGACGTGAGCGGCGCCGAACTGGCAATTACCGCCCAAAGCGATGGAGCAAGCCCGCCGTGGGAGGACTTCGTCGTCGAGGTCGCTCCGATCGTATTAGTTGAACAGATCACGGCCATTGGCGATCCCGACGAGGACGGCAACGTCCCGATCGGGACGAGTTGTAACGAGCTGCTCGTGAACTTCCCCGACTTGACCGGCTGTCGAGAAGAGGTCGGCGAAGCCATCTTTGAACGACTGGACCCCGTCGAGGTTGGAACGTTGGGCGCCGATGGAACCTTGACCATCCCCGCACCAACAACGGAGGCCAACGTGACCGTGTTCGCCGTGAACCCCGAGGACGAACAGTGCGCCTTCAGCGGGCTCACCAGTTTCCGTCCCGAGCAGACCGAGGTAACCGTCTTCGTCGACGAGTCCTGCTCGTAGATCGCCGGAGTCGCAGCGGTCAGTACCTAGAAGTCAATTGTTGGGGGGATTCCCCCGATTCCTTACATTCGTCGCACTTCGGTCGAAAGGCCTAGGAGCGTAGGCCATATGGCCCACGCACAGGTTTGAAGACGAAGGAAGCGACGACGCATGACCATGCACATGCCTCATCCACAGCGAGACATGGTTCGAAAGGGTTCCGCGCTACTAGTGCTATGGCTGATCGCCGCAATCGTCAGTACCCTCATCTCGATCCCAACAGCACCCGAGGCTGGCGCGGCCGTGCCAGGTGCTGCACCATCGAACCCCACCACGCCGTGCACGTGGAACTGGAACCGCTGGGTCGTTCCCGACAACTTCGCAGAGCCATTTACCGACGGCTCCCATGACCCCACCCAGGCGGTCTTCTCTCAGACGTCCACAGCCCTTGGCGCGAACGGTTGGTACGAGGCGTCTCGAGCGCCACAGTTCTCGTATTCGGGACTCGGTGAGAGCGGTGGGCCAGCCGAAGAGACGACCGGTGTCACCGATTCGGAGTGGTCCTATGGCGTTGGCTATTACGTGCTTGCACCTGGCTCCAACCAGACGATCACCTTCAGCGACCCCGGTCGCGGCGATTCCCACGCGTTTGCGTTCTACGACAGCTCAGGCAACCAGTTCGACCGCTTCCCCCGGATCGGTAGCGTCCGCGCTGGGACCCACTACATCGCTTCGGAACAAAACGAAGGCACGGACCCATCACGGGCCGGCGCTCTGTCGCGAAACAACTCGTGGAGCGAGTCGGTTCGCATTCGAGTGCCGGCCGATGGCGTGGTGTACATCCACTACCTTCACTTCGATGAGAATCGGCGAAGCGAATTCGCCAGCGTCAGCGGCGCATGTGGCCCCTCGTCGTCATCGGATCAGTCGACCGACAACCTCCCGGGTGCGACGGTCACCGTCAATGTCGCCGCAAACGACACCCGAGTATCGGCCAGCACGATCGAGATCGTTGGCGCCGACGAGGACACCGGCGATCTTGTCGTCGAAGGTCAAGGCACCTGGCGAGCACTCAGCAATGGGTCGATCACCTTCAACCCCGACAGCGGGTTCGTCGGCGACCCGTCCCCGATTCGCTATACCGCACGGGACACACGCGGGAATCCCACCGCACCGACGACGGTAACCATCACCTATCTGCGACCCGCTGCTGAACCCGATCAATCACTCGCGAACCCGACCGGTTCGACGGTGACCATTCCCGTTGTCGACAACGATCTACACGTCGATCCTCGATCGGTATCGATCGTTGGAGCCGACCCAGCCACCGGTTCGCTCGAAGAGCTCGGCCGCGGCACCTGGACCGTCGACCGATCTTCTGGTGCGATCATCTTCGAACCCGAAGAAGATGTCGAAGCCGACCCGACGCCTATTCAGTACGTCGTTCGCGACGTTGGCGGAAACGCCCTCTCACCAGTACAGGTGATCGTGTCCTTCGCACCTGAACTCGTTGACGATGAATCGCTCGCGAACACTCCAGGCGACGACGTTGTGATCGACGTCCTCGAGAACGACTTGACCTCCGATATCGATCCCGACACCGTGCGACTCGTCCTCGACGCCGAGACCGCCAATGTCATCCAAGTTCGTGGCGAAGGCCTATGGACGATCGAAGAGGACACCACGCTGATTCGGTTCGAACCCGAACAGGGATTCGCCGGGGATCCACGGCCGGTCCGTTACACCCTCGCCGACTTCGACGGAAACTTTGCGCCCCCAGCAGAAATCATTATCGACTACGTGCCACTCGTCGAAGACGACGAGTCTGCTGACAATCCTGCGGGCTGGATCATTTCGCTCGACCTTGTGGGCAACGACCCGACGGACGACATCGATCCAGAAACCCTCGCTATCGATCATCCGAACTACAACCCCAGCACTAGGAGCTTGCTCGTCATCGGGGAAGGTACGTGGACCCACGACGCCACGTCGGGCGCGATTACCTTCACCCCGCAGGGGGGCTTTCGAGATGAGCCAACGCCTATCCAGTACGTCGTCGGCGACGACGATGGCAACCTGTCCGAACCAGCGACGGTGACGATCCGGCATCTGCCGATTCCTGTGGCGATGCCAGACCAGTCAGCGGGAAACCAGTTGCGTCAAGAAGTGCGTGTCCCCGTGCTGGCCAACGATCCCTCCCTCGACATCCTCGACCCGAATACCTTGGCCATCGTGGGTGCGAACCCCGAGACCGGTGAACTTGAAGTAGCTGGTGAGGGCACGTGGTCGACCGACCTTGAAACCGGTGAGGTGGTGTTCGTTCCTCGTCTGGCCTTTGAAGGCAATCCTCGCTCGGTCTCCTACGTCGCCACCGACGCTCGCGGCGTCGCGATCGAGCCCACCCTCGTAACCGTGACCTATGACGGTGCGGTCATCCCCGAGACCATCGCATTTGCTGACGCGACGCCCGTCGACACCAATTGGCTGTGGGCCAGCTTCCTCACCCTGTTGATCGTCGGTCTGGCAGGCGGATTGTGGGTACTTTCTCGCCCTGGTGGTTCTGCGGAACCGGAACTGGCTCCACGAGTTGTTCGACGCGGCTAGTAACACGGCGCGTAAAAGCTCAACTGCGCCGAGGCTCTGCCGACGGGCACCGAGTATGCGTACACGATGGTCCCGAGTTGGCCGAAAGTGGTTGTTGGCCGTCGTAGCTGCTCTGGTCATGAGTCAGCTCTGGGGTCCTGCCGCGCTGGTCGGTCAGAGTCCCGAGGAGCCGGTCTTCGGCCTCGAGGTTGACGAGGACGTGCTCGCCGAGCCGTGGGTTGATCCGATCGAGCAGTTCGAGTTGGAAGATGAGCCTTTGGTCGAGGTCACCGATTTCGACCTAACCGAACTCCATCCGAGCGATGTGTTCGAAGAGGGCATCGAGAGTCTCGCGGTGCGCGACGAAGTGGATGTGTCGGTAGAAACCGAACAACACCTACGAGCGGTCTCGGCTGTGGCCACCGCCGAGCAGGCGTTGCAGGTTGCTGGTGAAGACATCATCTCCGAAGAACGGTCAATCCGGTCAGCTAGTGCTCGAATCGAAGCCGCGGGTGGTGAGGTCGACATCCTGGAGAGCCAGATCGCCGACCTGTTGGACCAAATCGATGAGATCAATGCGACAGACGACGCGGAGATCGCCGAACGGGTGCGCCTCGATGGCGATATCGATCTCCATGAGGAGGCCATTGCCGAGTTTGCGATCCAGGCCTTCATCGGAGCCGATGACTCCCTAGCGACGATCGCAGCGGACCCACTGTCTCTCGAACCGGTTATTCGCAAGGTGATCACCGACGAGGCACGAGAGTCGCAACGCGACGCCATCGTCGTGCTCGATGGCCTCGTCCAGGAGAGCAACGATCGTCGAGCCGCACTCGCTCGGGAGCTCGAAACCGCCGAAGCCTCCACACGATCGCGCCGAGCATCGGTGGCATTGCTCGAACGGGAGATCTCGGATCTCCGAACGGGAATTGACGATTCCCGAGACCAGATTTCTGAACTTGGCGAGCGAGAAGTTGAACTCGCCGACATCATCGAGGATGCGACCGAGTTCACCGAAGTCACCGCACTGCGCTTCCAGGTGAGCTACCACCGTCGCCTCGAAGAGTTCGTAGCCGGTACCGACCTTCCACTCGTGGCACTCAACGCCTATGTTCGGGCCTCGCGATCGCTCGCAGTAGAGGATCCAGGTTGCGGAATCCACTGGTCCCAGCTAGCCGGAATCGGTCGAATCGAAAGCTTGCACGGTTACTTCGGCGACTCCACCCTCGACATCAACGGACAGACCACCGACCCGATCCGCGGGCTGGCATTGGACGGCCGGGTTCTCTCAGGTGGGGGATCGAACGTTCCTGACGCAACCGGCCGCACCCAAACCACCAGCACCGTTTCGCGCCTGGCGCTGATCCGCGATACCGACAACGGCGTCCTCGATGGCGACACGGAATTCGATCGAGCGGTTGGGCCGATGCAATTCATCCCGACCACGTGGCGCCTCTACGATGACTCCGATGGGAATGGCGATGAGCGGGTCGACCCGCAGAACGTCTACGACGCCACGCTTGCCGCAGCTCGGTACCTCTGCGATGCTCCCGGCTCAATGCTCACGGCCGAGGGCGAACAGCGTGCCTACTTTGCCTACAACCATGACTTCGCATACTCGCGAAACGTCACTGTGGCAGGCCGGCGCTATCACAATGAGCTACGTATCTCTCCTGAGGTAAGCCCGTCGTTCGCCGCGTACGCAGCCTCGGGTGCCGCCGAAGCCCTCGCAGCTGCCAACCTTGGCGAAAACGACGAGACCGAATGCGAGAACACCGAATCCGATTCTGAGAACCCGACGCCTGCTGACGCCAATGCGACTGCGGGCACCGAGGGAGAAGAAGCCGTCGAATGCGAAGCCGATGGCGACGAGGACTCCGAGGACTCAGAAAACCCAGAAGCCGCTGACACTCAGCCGGACGAAACAGCACCGGAGCCTCAGCCCGAACCTGAACCTCCGGCATCAGAAACTGTGGCCCCAGAACCAGCCGAGCCAGAGGCCCCAGCACCGCCAACCGAGGAAGCTTCGCCCGAGGCTGCACCCGCAGCCGATGACGCTGGCACGTCCGAAGGCCAAGCTCCCGAAGCGCCAGCGGAACCGCCTGCCGAGGTGCTCGGCGAAGTGGTCGAAGTCGAGCCCGAGCAGTAACCATCGTCGGTTTCCCCAGCTTCACAGAGCTAGGTGAGGAATTTCCAGCCGTTGACTGCGGCTTACTATGGGCACGATGACCGCGCATACTGCTTCCCAACACACCGCACCTGCGGGATCGCTGGTTGGGGTGCCCGCCACCGGTTCGAGCGGACGTATCCACGGCATCGACATGGCGCGCGGCATCGCCATGTTCTTGATGACGATCGTGCACTTCGTCGCCTGGTGGGAAACCGACGGCGCGCTCGCCACCGCCGCGGAGTTATCCCGCGGTCGGGCCATGCCGCTGTTCATGTTGCTCGGTGGGGTAGGTGTCACGATCATGACGCGGCGATCCTCCACCCCGACCCGGAACCTCCTGATTCGGGCGGTCATGCTTCTCGCTCTCGGCTTTGTCCTGACCGAGTACGTCGATCGCCTCGCCATCGTCCTTCAGGCCTATGCGCTGTTCTTCGTGCTGGCCATCGTGTTGTGGCGGCTTCCTTCGGCTGTGCTACTTGGCTTAGTCCCGACGATCATCGCGATCGGAGCCGTCACCTATCAGCTCATTGGAAGCCCTCGTGAACTAACCCCCTTCGAGACGTTCTTTAACTCGGGCCAAGGTGTCGAGTCGCTCGTCTTCGACGGGTTCTACCCACTGTTCCCGGTCGGTGCGTTCTTCATCTTTGGCATGTGGCTGGCCCGAATCGACCTTCGTTCCGAACGAATTGCAGCCATGCTTCTCAGCATCGGCACCGTCGTCGGAGCAGGGGTATGGATCGGGTCGCGCAGGATCGTCTCAACCTTCGATGTGCAGATCGACTTCGGTGGCCGGGCCGGCGACGGCAACTTCAACCTCGGCCGTCTGCTCGACAGCACAGGCCATTCGGCGATGCCCGCCTGGGTGATTAGTGCACTCGGTACCTCTGCGGCGATCCTCGGTCTGTCGCTACTGGTCGCCCCTCGCCTTGAAAAGGTGTTCGGACCGATCACGATCGTCGGCACCATGTCGTTGACCTATTACGTGTACCAAGCGCTACTGACCAATGTGGTCCCAGACACGATGCAAACGGGCGTTGGAACCGAATGGATCTTCGTGCTCGCGGTGTACTTCTCGTTCGTTCCGCTTGCATGGCTATGGAAGAAAATGTTCCGTTCGGGGCCACTCGAACGAGTGTTGCGCATCGGTTCTGGCCCGTCGCTGAGCGCGAAAGCACCAGCCACGGTCTAGTAGCTCGTCTAGGCGAGCTACTAGATGCTCCAGATGGCCTTGTTGACCTCGTTCTCGAGTACTTCTTGTCGACCCGAGACCGGGGTTGGTTCCAGATCTGTTGCAACGGCGGCATCGGCGACTTCGGCCAATGTCTTGTTCCCAGCGAGAAGATCGGCTCCAGCGCCCGATGCCCAGCCGGCGTAACGTTCGTCGCGGGCTCCCTCGAGCGTGTTGTCGGCGAGCAGTTTCTCGGCGACGAGCAGCGCTCGGGCGAGCGTGTCGATTCCGCCGATGTGTGCATGGAACAGATCTGCCCGGTCGATACTTTGGCGACGCAGCTTGGTGTCGAACATGAATCCGCCGCTGGTGAAACCGCCACCCCGGAGAATCTCGTAAACGGCCAAGCTCATCTCGTCGACCGAGTTCGGGAACTGGTCGGTATCCCAACCGTTCTGCATGTCTCCACGGTTCGCATCGACCGATCCGAAGATTCCGTTGTCCATGGCGTAGGCGACCTCGTGTTCGAAGGAGTGGCCTGACAGGGTCGCATGGTTGACCTCAATGTTGACCCGGTACTCATCGACGAGGTCGTAGCGATCGAGGAAGCCGTGGACCGTCGCGCAGTCGTAGTCGTACTGGTGCTTGGTCGGTTCCTGAGGCTTGGGTTCGATCAATAGCTGACCCTTGAAGCCAATCGAGTGCTTGTATTCGGCGACCATGGTCATGAAGCGCGCCAGCTGATCGGCTTCTTGTTTCATGCGGGTGTTGTGCAGCGTCTCATAGCCTTCACGTCCGCCCCACAGGACGTAGTTGTGGCCGCCCAGCTTCTGGGTGACGTCGAGCATGTGGCGGACCTGGGTAGCGGCGTAGGCGAACACGTCTGGGTCGGGGTTGGTGGCGGCGCCAGCTGCATAACGAGGATGGGAGAACAGGTTTGCGGTTCCCCAGATCAACTCGGTGCCGGTCTCGTCGAACTTTCCAAGGGCTCGATCGGCGAGGGTCTCCAGGTTGGCCTTGGACTCGGCGAGGGTCTCACCAGGCGGCGCCATGTCGACATCATGAAACGCCATGAACTTCACGCCGAGCTTCGAAACGAACTCGAATGCGGCGTCTTGTTTCATAAACGCAGCTTCCATCGGGTCCATGGCAGGGTCGAGCCACGGTCGATCAAAGGTTCCCGCGCCGAAGATGTCCGAACCAGGCCAGGCAAAGCTGTGCCAGTAGCAAACACCAATTCGCAGGAGGTCCTCCATGCGCTTCCCGGCAACCATGCGGTCCGGGTCATACACCTGGTACGCGAGTCCGTCGCCAGCAGGTTGGCCAGCGAAGGCGACAGGTTCAGAAACGGAGGTGAAAAAGTCGGTCATGCTGATCCTTCGGTGGGATTGGAGAAATCGGGGGAGCTTGTATCAAGAGGAGCCGGTAAACGAGGCTATATGCCGCGAAGATGGCGGTGGGGATGTTGTCCATCACCAGCGAGAGCATCTGCTGAGCAGCGCGCAGAGCTTAAGTTCCTTGAAGCTCGCCTCCGAGAAGGGAGGAATAGACAGCGACGGTAGCTACCAAATTTTCCCTGGTCGGCCTACGAGGTGGGTCGCTTCTGTCACGAACTCTTCGGGGATCTTGTCCGCAATTGACTCGTGGAGCTCTGGCAGCTTCGACCAGTGCACGCCTTGACGGTAGTGATGGGCGGTGTGGTAGCCGAGGTTGCCGGTCAGCTTGTTGTGAAGCCCGCCGACGTAGTTGCGCGATGCCGCCATGTGGTCGTCGGTGTCGAGGTTCGAGTGATGTCGGTACGTGGCGGCGATGGTGATCGTGAGCGACGTGATCATCGGGAAGATGAACAAGAACAGGCCGTGCAGCGGCTTGTTTACCGTCAAGGCCGCCACGAGGACAAGGGTCGCCAGTCCGTAGCCGACGAACGCCCGGCGAAGGCGCGGGTGGTTTTGGCCGACCTCCCAGGCCCGGGTGTAGGCGGTCAACATGGTGATGGCGGTGTAGTGGACGTAGCCGTAGGTCGATCCGTTACGGCGGCGCCAACGGCTCTCGTCGAGCTCTTGATCGAGATAGTGCTTGTGATGGCCATGCACATGATGCAGTACCCACGCATTGGTGGTGGCGCCGGTGTGGAGGGCGAACGACATCTCAAGTAGTCGGTTGAGCGGCTTCACTCGAAACATCGGAACGTGCTGGTGGTGATGGTTCCACGCGCTGACGAAGCCTTTGATGGGAATCATCACGAGCCAGTAGGCGATCACGAACCAGAGCGACCCGACAAAGAAATAGATAGCGAAGTCGATCGCGGTCAGCGTGAGGAAGATTGCGACGGGCACACGGTCGGCCTCGTACTTGAGAAGTTTCAACAGCCTCTGTTCCTGATTCGGAGAGGTTTCAGCCTAGCCACCTATGAGCATGAGGCAGTGCATTGACTGCATTTGTGGTGGCGTTTTTGACTAGGTGACGGCCAGGAGTGCAATCGGGATTGTGAAAAGCGCTATCAGGGTAGTGCCGAGCACGATGCCCGTTACCCGCTTGGGTTCGAGAT
>CAZTDG010000032.1:0-10494 GCA_964612655.1 uncultured Acidimicrobiales bacterium
CAGCTCGGCGGCGAGAAAGATCGACGTAGCGAGGCCTCGGTCGGCGAAGTACTTGCGCTCCCCTAGCTGTTCGAGAACGGCGTCGACGCTAGAAAGTTCGGGACGTGCCATCGATCACACTGTATTGCCAAGAGGGCGCGCAGCCGAAACCCAACAGGCAACGACACTCCGAGCCAAGAAGATTTGTACGTGATTTCAGACCTATACGGTCGGTTTTTACGTACAAATCTTTGGTGGTTATTCGCCTGGGGGTAGGACGAGGTAGCTCTCTTCACCCGGGCGCACCAGGTTGAACTCTCCGCGTGCGACCCGCTCGATCTCGGCGTCGCTTTCCAAGCGCACGATCTGGGCTTCGAGTTCTTGGTTCTCCGCTTGAAGTTCGGCCAGTTCGGCCTCGGCGTCATTGAGCTGTTGACGCTGGTCGACGTAGCTTCCGGTTGGGAACACGCCGAAGATGAACACGGCCAGAATCACCAAACCGAGCATCGCCTTGCCAGCAACGCCCGCGAGGACCAGCAAGATCGGACGCCGCTCTTGACTCTCCCTGGCAGGAGCCGGACGCTCGGCCCGAACCTTGCGGACAGGGGCCTTCGCTGGACGATGGCGCGGGCCCGGCCGGGCTCGGCGAGGCGCCGCAGTATCTCGAGGGCCACGTGCCCGCGACTTGTTGGTGGACCGGGTAGCCATTAACAGGCGAGTGCCGACTTGCCTGGGTACGCAGCCGCTTCACCGAGGTCAGCCTCAATGCGCAGGAGCTGGTTGTACTTCGCTACACGATCGGAGCGTGCGGGAGCGCCGGTCTTGATCTGGCCGCTGTTCACGGCGACAGCGAGGTCGGCGATCGTTGCGTCTTCGGTCTCGCCGGAACGGTGCGACATGACCGAGGTGAAGCTGTTGGCCGTAGCGAGGCCCACCGCGTCGAGGGTCTCGGTGAGCGAGCCGATCTGGTTGACCTTTACGAGAATCGAGTTCGCCACATCGTCGTCGATGCCGCGCTGGAGGCGCTCGGTGTTCGTCACGAACAGGTCATCGCCTACGAGCTGCACGCGATCGCCAATGGCCGCGTTGAGCGCAGCCCAGCCGTCCCAGTCTTCTTCGTCCATGCCGTCTTCGATCGAAACGATCGGGTACTTGTCGGCCATCTCGGCGAAGTAGCCGACCATCTCTTCGGAGCTGAGCGTCCGGCCTTCGCCGGCGAGGACGTATTGGCCGTCCTTGTAGAACTCGGTGGCGGCGGCGTCCATGGTGAGGCTGATGTCCTCGCCCGGGGTGAAGCCAGACTTCTCGATCGCTTCGACGAGAAGTTGCAGCGCTTCTTCGTTGCTGCCGAGGTTCGGAGCAAAACCGCCCTCGTCGCCGATGGCGGTAGCCAGGCCTCGTTCGTGCAACACACCCTTGAGGGTGTGGTAGGTCTCAACGCCCCATCGAAGGCCCTCGGAGAAGCTCGATGCGCCGATCGGCATCAGCATGAACTCTTGGAGATCGATGTTGTTGTCAGCGTGTTCGCCGCCGTTCAACACGTTCATCATCGGAACGGGGAGCACGTGAGCGTTCGGCCCGCCGACGTAGCGGTAGAGCGGAATGTTGAGCTCGGCAGCCGCGGCGTGTGCGGTTGCGAGCGAGATGCCGAGGATGGCGTTTGCGCCACAGCGACCCTTGTTGGAGGTTCCGTCGGCGGCGATCATTGCCGCGTCGATAGCGCGCTGGGACGTAACGTCCATGCCCATCACGGCTTCGGCGAGGTCGGTGTTGACGAACCCCACAGCGGTGAGAACGCCTTTACCCTTGTATCGGTCCCCACCGTCTCGAAGCTCAACGGCCTCGAACTGCCCGGTCGACGCGCCGCTTGGCACGAGTGCCCGGCCCGACGCACCCGACGTGGTGGTTACGGTGACCTCCACGGTTGGGTTACCGCGAGAGTCGATTACTTCCATGCCTACTACTGATTCGATGTTTGCCACGTCGGCCAAAACTACACGTCGGAAGGCCGGTATGTACCGATGTTTAGAGATCAGTTGGCGATACTGACAGAGTTAGCCATCACCGAAAGTGGGACCCTTTTCGACAATCTTGGCCTGTTGCCAGAGTTTGTGAAGAGCTTCTTGGGGTTGTTGAGCAAGGTCGAGGTCGTCGGTTTTGGCTAGGAACTCCACGTGTCGGAACCGCGATGCGAAGCGATCGGTTGCCCCTCGCAGCGCCTGTTCAGCATCGACTTCGAGCATCCGCGCTACCTGCACCGCTGCGAACAACAGGTCGCCCACTTCGTGCTCGGAGGGGTCTTCGCGCACTTCGGCAAGTTCCTCGTCAACGTCGGCAAACGCCCACTCGAGATCTGGGCCGCTGAAGCCCACCGAGGCCGCCCGACGCTGCGTTTTGAGAGCCTCGACCAACGCAGGAAGTGCGACAGGGATGCCATCGAGTGCACTGTCTCGACCCTTCTCCTGCTGCTTGGACTGCTCCCAATTGCCGATCGTCGTCGACGCGTCCGCATCACCGAACACATGGGGGTGACGGTCATGCAACTTGTCGTGGACGCCAGTGGCGACGTCGGCGAGGGTGAAGGCGCCGTGTTCACCAGCGAGTTCGGTATGGATGAAGACCTGGAACAACAGGTCGCCGAGTTCTTCTTCGAGGTCGACATAGGCCGACAGCAGATCGTCGTCGGAGGCCGCCTCGACGGCGTCCAGTGCTTCGAGCACCTCGTAGGTTTCTTCAAGCAGGTAGGGCCGCAGCGAGCTGTGGGTTTGTTCACGATCCCACGGGCAGTCCTGGCGCAAGCGATGCACGAGCACTTCGAAGCGTTGAAACGCAGCACCGATCGGTTCGGCGAGTTTCGGAACCCACAAGGTCGTCAGATGGTCGGGAACAAAGGCCTCTCGCAGCTCGGACCACTCCACTTCGATGACGACCTGATCGCTGGTTCCGAGCCCTTGCAGGACGGTGACCGTCCCAGGGTCGAGATCGTCGAGGACAAGAATCACGTCCTCGAGCACGGTGGTCGAGTGCACTTGGGTGATCAGCAGCGGACCACGACGTGAGGCTGCGTGCTCGACAAGTTGCAACGCGTCGACGATCGTGACGGCCTCGGCCATCGGGTCGATCCCAAGCGCGGTCCACGACAATTCGAGGAAACTCATCGACGCGAGCACCTGCACCTCAACGCGCTCATCGTCTCCCAGGAGCTCCACGGTGTGCTCGGCAACGACCGGCGAGCCAGGCACCGCATAGACGATCCGACCATGCTCGGTCGCCTCCCTTACCAAGCGATCGACGATCGTGATGTACACCTCTCCGAATGTCTCGGCCGATTCGTACACGTCGTCAAAGGCCCCGGCAGCGTCAATGTCGGTGGCCGCCGGATGCACTCGGGTACGCAGCCACACCGGCGAATCGCCATCTAACTCTCGGCGGGTTTGCTCGGTGATCAACTCAGGACCCGCTGGCCCAAGACCAACGCACACAACAACAGGCAACATCGCCGCCCAGCGTAGGGGCCTTCACCTCGAGAGAATGCCGGCTACGCAACCATGTTCGGCTGTACGGACATTTAGACGAAAATGTATGTGTGACACAGGGCTTCGACCGACTTCGGCCACCGGCCCACCCGTAGACTGAAACCAATGAAGGATTCACCTGCGAGCGAAGCACCGATCGAAGTGCTCGGCGGTTCAGATCGCACTTTTCCGCCGATCGATGCATTCACGTCGACAGCGTTGACGACAGATTCGTCGTTGTATGACGAAGCCGAAGCCGACTATGAAGCTTTCTGGGCCCGGCAGGCTCGCGAGCTAGTGACCTGGCAAAAGCCGTTTTCGAAGGTCCTCGAATGGGATCCGCCCAACGCCAAATGGTTCAGTGACGGCCAGCTCAACGTGAGCGAGAACTGCCTCGACCGTCATGTCGAAGCCGGACATGGCGACCGGATCGCCTACTACTTCGAGGGCGAGCCGGGCGATACCCGCTCGCTCACCTATGCCGAACTGCTCGACGAGGTGAAGAAGTTCGCCAACGTCTTGAAGTCGCTCGGGCTAGAGAAGGGCGATCGCGCTGCCATCTACATGCCGATGATTCTCGAAGCGCCAATCGCGATGCTCGCCTGTGCTCGGATCGGCGTTGCACACTCCGTGATCTTTGGCGGGTTCAGCCCTGAAGCGATCCGAGATCGTTGCGAAGACGCTGACTGCAAAGTGGTTATCACCGCAGACGCCGGGTATCGCCGCGGCGTGCCGTTCTCCCTGAAACCAAATGTCGACCAAGCACTCGCCGAAGGAGCGCCAACGGTTGAGCACGTCGTGGTGTTCAACCGATGCGGCACCGATGTGGAGATGACCGAAGGGCGCGATTTGTGGTGGCACGAGCTGATGGCTGACGCCTCGCTCGATTGCCCAGCCGAACCCATGGACGCCGAACAGCTTTTGTTCTTGCTCTATACGTCGGGCACCACGGCCAAGCCCAAGGGGATCATGCATACGACCGGCGGGTTTCTCACCCAGGTCGCCTTCACCCACAAGTACGTCTTCGACATCAAACCAGAGACCGATGTCTATTGGTGCGCAACTGACACCGCGTGGATTACCGGGCACAGCTACATCGTGTACGGCCCGCTGAGCAACGGCGTAACAAGTGTCATCTACGAAGGCACCCCCGACACGCCTCGACAAGAGGAACGAGTCGGCGACGACCGGTCGAAGTGGCACAAGGGCCGCTGCTGGGACAACGTCAGCCGGTACGGCGTGACACAGCTCTATGTTGCGCCGACCGCTATCCGAGCGTTCATGAAGTGGGGCGAGGAAGCGTTCAGGCGATACGACCTTTCGTCACTCCGAGTTCTTGGGTCGGTCGGCGAGCCGATCAACCCCGAGGCCTGGATGTTCTTGCACGAGAACATCGGCAAGGGACGGGTACCCATCATGGACACGTGGTGGCAGACCGAGACCGGTGCCCACATGATCTCCCCGCTTCCAGGGGTAACAGCAACGAAGCCCGGATCTGCATGTCATGGGATTCCCGGGATCTTTCCTGAGCTCGTTGATGATGCTGGCCGGCGTGTGACCGAAGGCAGTGGCTATCTCACGATCGCGAAGCCCTGGCCCGCGATGTTGCGTGGCGTGTGGGGCGAGCCCGAGCGCTATCGATCCACGTATTGGGACCGGTTCCCTGGCCGTTACTTCGCTGGCGATGGAGCCAAGCTGGATCGAGATGGCTACTACACGCTTCTCGGACGTGTCGACGACGTGATGAACGTCGCTGGTCACCGCATCTCGGCAACCGAGGTCGAATCGGCGCTCGTCGACCACCCACTCGTGGTGGAGGCCGCCGTCGTCGGCGCAAGCGACGACGTGAAGGGCGAGGCCATCGTCAGCTATGTGATCCTCGCTGATGACGCCGTGAACTACGACGATCTTTGTCGAGACTTGGCCGCCCATGTCGCGACCAAACTTGGTGCGATCTCTCGGCCCCGAGACGTCCTCATCGTCCAGGAACTCCCGAAGACCCGTAGCGGCAAGATCATGCGACGCATACTTCGCAACATGGCCGAGGGTGAGGCTCTCGGCGACACCACGACTCTCGTGGACGAATCGGTCATCGACGAGCTTCTCGTCAGCTTTGCCGACGGTTGCGTAGCCGTCTGAGTTCGCTGTTCACCTAGCCCACCTACGCGGGAGTCGACTCTTCCTCTTCTACGGGCATGAGGTCGGTGAGGGCGATGACGATGTTCTCGGCGAGGTCGCCCTTTTTCATGCCGAGCTGCAAGAAGCCGCCGTCTGCGGCCATGTAGGTCGAGTGTTTGTACAGTCGCTCGAGTCGGATCTGTTTCGACGTAGGTAGCTCGATCGGCGACATCCGAACGATGAACTCGGGTCCACCGAATCCAGGCCCCTTAGCAACGGTCAGCTCGGTGATGCCGATTCGCTTGCAATGAGCGCGAACCGTCGCCACGTCGAGCAGGGCCGCAGCCGGATCCGGAACGGGGCCGTAGCGGTCGACCCATTCAGCGCGGACGTTCTCGACCTCATCAACCGACGAGATGCTCGCCAGTCGACGGTAGGCCTCGAGGCGAGCGTCCTCGGTCTGCATGTAGGTGTCGGGGATGAACGCCTTCACTGGAAGTTCGATAGTGATCTCTTCGACCTCTTCGACTTCCTCGCCCTTCAATTCGTTCACAGCTTCGGTAACCATCTGGCAGTACAGGTCGTAGCCGACCGCCGCGATGTGACCGGATTGGCCGGTTCCGAGAAGGTTGCCGGCACCACGAATCTCAAGGTCTCGCATGGCGATCTTGAAGCCCGACCCGAGGTCGGTCGCCGCGCCGATGGTCTTGAGTCGTTCGTAGGCCTGCTCGGTGAGCGACTTGTCGGGCGGGACCATCAAGTACGCATAAGCACGCTGCCCTGAGCGGCCGACTCGGCCACGAAGCTGGTGCATTTGGCCGAGCCCCAATAGGTCTGCCCGGTCGACGACGAGGGTGTTGACCGATGGCATGTCGATGCCGGATTCGATGATCGTGGTGCATACCAGCACGTCGTACTCGCCGTCCCAAAAGTCGAACACGACCTGTTCGAGGGTGGCTTCATCCATCTGCCCGTGAGCGATGGCGACACGGGCCTCGGGCACCATCTCGCGTACCTTGGCGGCGGTGTGTTCGATGTCCATCACCCGGTTGTGCACGAAGAAGACCTGGCCTTCGCGCAGCAGCTCGCGGCGAATGGCTTCGGTGATGGCACGATCGCTCTGCTCGCCGACGTAGGTCAGGATTGGCTGGCGTTCCGATGGCGCGGTCTGCAGCAGGGTCATGTCACGAATGCCTGTGAGACTCATCTCCAGGGTTCGCGGCACCGGCGTTGCGGTGAGGGTCAAGACGTCGACGTTGGTCTTGAGCGTCTTGATCGTCTCCTTGTGCTTCACACCGAAGCGCTGCTCTTCGTCCACGATGAGCAGCCCCAAGTCTTTGAACTCCAGCTCGGTGTTGAGCATTCGGTGGGTGCCGATCAACACGTCGACCTTGCCGTCGTTTGCGTCCTTGATGACCGCCTTGGCTTGGGCGTTGGTGAGGAAGCGGCTCAGGACCTCAACACGAACGGGGAAGCTCGCGAACCGTTCGGAGAAGGTTTGATGATGCTGCTGGGCGAGCAGGGTTGTCGGCACCAGGATCGCGGCTTGCTTGCCGCCCTGCACGGCCTTGAACGCGGCTCGCACTGCGATCTCGGTCTTGCCGAATCCCACATCGCCTACGACGAGCCGGTCCATTGGGTAGGCCCGCTCCATGTCGGCCTTCACATCAGTGATGGCCGTGAGCTGGTCGGGGGTCTCCTCGTAGGGGAACGAATCTTCGAGTTCACGTTGGAACGGCGTATCTTCAGCGAAGGCGTGACCGGCCGCGGTGATTCGGCGTTGGTAGAGCACGACGAGCTCTTGGGCGATCTCGCTAACCTCTGAACGAACCTTGGCCTTGGTCTTGGCCCAGTCCGAGCCGCCCATCTTGGAAAGCTTCGGGCTGTCGCCGCCGGTGTAATGGCGTACGACGCCGATCTGGTCGGTGGGGACGTAGAGCTTGTCTTCGCCGCGGTATTCGAGGAGCAGATAGTCGCGTTCGACGCCGCCGAGCGCCCGGGTGACCATGCCGCCGAAACGGGCGACACCGTGCTGATGGTGCACGACGTAGTCGCCAGGCGTCAGGTCGTCGAAGGTGTCTTGCGAGGTGTTGGCGCGGGCCCGAGCACGTCGATGAGTTCGGCGGCGGCCGGTGATGTCGGACTCGGTCAGTATGGCCAACTTCGAGTTGGCGAAGATCGCCCCGCGTTCCAAAGGCGCGACCACGATGCCCGACGCTTCCCCGAGCGTATCGAGCACAGGGAGATCGATGCCGTGGTCGGCAAGTAGCACCGCCAGGCGCGGCGCTGTGCCGCTGCCGTCAGCGCCGACGACAATGCGGAAGTCGTCTCGCAGCAAGCGCTGTAGTTGTCCGATGAGCGGCGGAGGGTCGCCGAGAGGCGAATCCCAGCCACTCGCCGACATGACAGATACATCGGGCGAATCGGGGACCACGGTCATGGTCCAAATCGGCGCGTCGGTCTTGGTGAGCATCCGGTCGAACGGCAGGTGGAGGCGAGGGAACTCCTCGTCTTCCTGGCCGTCCTCGATCGCTCCCCACGTCTTGGCGAGAGTGCTTGCGAGATCCGCCTCTTCGTCTCGGATGTCGTTCGCCCGATCACGGAGCCGTCGGGGTTCGAGCAATATGACGAGCGCATCGTCTTCGAGGTGATCACCGAGGACCGATTCGGACTCTGCGAGCCAGGGCAGCCATGACTCCATCCCGTCGAAGAACTCCCCATCCGCGAGGCGCTCCCAGTGTTCACGACCCCAAGGCTCGGTGGCGACAAGATCTGCAGCACGGGCTTGAATCGATTCGGATGCGACGACTTCGCGCGCGGGGTGGACCGTCACTTCCGATCGCGTGATTGTCGAACGCTGGTCGTTGATACCGAACTCGGTCAACCGGTCGACCTCGTCGCCCCATAGGTCGACTCGGACGGGAGCGGTCGCCGTGCTTGGATACACGTCGACGATCGACCCGCGAACGGCGAACTGTCCTCGTGCTTCGACCTGCGGTTCTCGTCGATAGCCGAACGCCACTAGGTCCTGGGCCAAGTCGGCAATGTCGATCTGGTCGCCGACGCCGACGATAATCGGGTCGATCTGTTCGACCTCGGGGCCGAGCCGCTGCACCAGGGCACGAGACGATGCCACCACCACGCGGGGGCGGTGCGCTGGGTCGCGCAGACGCCACAACACCTCGAGGCGGCGACCCATGGTTTCCACGTTCGGGCTTACGCGCTCGAAAGGGAGGGTCTCCCAGGCCGGGAAGAGCAGGACCTCGTCATCACCCAGATAGCGGGCGAGGTCCGAACGAAGCCGCTCGGCTTCGGACGATGTAGGAACGGCGACGACAACCGGCGACCGATCGGATTCGACCGCAATGGACGCGATCGTGAGCGGACGTGCCCCTTCCGGCACGGCGAGCACTGCCGCCCGTTTGCCGATTACCGAAACGATCGCAGGGTCATCCACGAGCGCACGGGTTAGCGACCGTAGTGGCGCTGTCGGTTCTGTCATTGCATCTGGGGCGCTGGTCACGAGCGGTTGAACTCGTTCATGAGGCCATCGAAATCCTCGGTTGCGACTCGCCTGGCAATGTCAGCGGCGCGAGCGATTTCTACATCGAGGATCTCACGGTCACCTTTGCCCGGTCGGCGGAGCACGTAGTCGGAGACCGACTGTCTGCCGGGCGGACGTCCGATACCGATGCGCAACCGAAGGAAGTCCTGGGAGTGGATGTGGCGGTTGATCGACTTCAAGCCGTTGTGTCCGGCTAGCCCTCCCCCGCGCTTGAGCTTGGATCGCCCTGCTTCGATGTCGAGTTCGTCGTGGATGACCAATACCGCTTCGGGTTGTTCGATGCCGTGGCGATGCATCAACTCTCGGACGCTGCGTCCTGAGTGGTTCATGAACGTCTGCGGGAAAGCTGCGACGACGCGCAACTCACCGATACGTAGCTCGGCTGCCAGGGCGGCTTGCTTGGTTGGTGATAGGGAGCCATTGAACTCCTCAACCAAAACCTCGACCGCCTCGGCGCCGACGTTGTGACGGGTGCCCTCGTACTTGTCGCCCGGGTTCCCCAGGCCGACCACGAGTAGGTCGGCCGGGGTCCCCGTACGTTCAGTTCGATTTCGCTTTCGTCCGAACACAGCGGTTCAGGTCGCCGGGGACGTTTAGCCCTCGCCGTCCTCGTCGCCATCTTCGCCGTCGCCGCCTTCGCCACCTTCGCCGCCTTCGCCGCCTTCGCCTGCCTCGGCTGCTGCTTCTGCGGCTTCTTCCTCGCGCATTGCTTCGATGGTGGAACGGGTAACGACTGCCGATGCGACCGTTTCTTCGGCATCGCCAGCTGCACGGACACCTTCAGGAAGTTGCACGTCGCCGACCGTGATCGTTTCGCCGACCTCAAGTTCGCTGACGTCTGCGGTGACCTCGGTAGGGATGTTGTCCGGCTTGGAGAACACAGCCAGGGTGAAGGCGGTCTGGTCGACCATGCCCGATACCTGGTTGACCTTGCGGGCTTCGCCGGTGAGGATGAGCGGTACCTCGACCTCGACCTCTGCGTTGGGATCGAGACGAATGAAGTCGACGTGCAGGACGTCGCGACGGGTTGGGTGTCGCTGGATGTCCTTGACGATCGAGAGCTGCTTGGTGCCCTCTACGTCGATGGTGATCAGGGCGTTGGTTCCGGCTTCGGTGGTGAGTGCCTTACGCAGCTCTGGCCAGTCAACGGAGATCGATACCGGGTCTTCTCCCAAGCCGTACAACACGGCGGGTACCAGTCCTTCGCTACGCAAGCGTCGGCTCGATCGGGTTCCGGTCAAACGACCGGTAGTTGCGGTGAGAAGTAGCTCGCTCATGGCGCCATCCTTCGTCTAGTCCAATAGATCAATTGTCAGC
>CAZTDG010000032.1:10594-19812 GCA_964612655.1 uncultured Acidimicrobiales bacterium
GCGAGGTTCTTGCCGTCGAAGATCTCCGAGACGGTGGTGTCGCGGAAGACGGCTTCGATGGCTTTGGCGATGATCGGCGCGACCGAGAGCACCACGAGTTTGTCGAAACGCTTTTCGGATCCGATCGGCAACGTGTCGGTCACGACGACTTGTTCGATGATGGAGTTCTTCAATCGGTCGACGGCGGGGCCTGACAGTACGGGGTGTGTTGTGGCGGCGATGACGGATCGGGCACCGCGTTCGGCGAGGATTTCGGCGGCCGCGACGATGGTGCCTCCGGTGTCGATCATGTCGTCGATCAGGACGCAGACCTTGTCTTCGACATCACCGACGACGTCTTTGGCCACGACGGTGTTCTTTTGTCCTGCGACCCGTCGCTTGTGCACGATGGCCAGCGATGCGCCCAGCTGGTTCGCGTAGCGTTCTGCGACCTTCACTCGACCGGCGTCAGGTGAAACGACGACGAGATCGTCACCTCCGAGCATTTTGAGGTAGTCGATGAGCACCGGCATGGCGGTGAGGTGATCGACGGGACCGTCGAAGAAGCCCTGGATCTGCCCCGAGTGCAGGTCGACGCTGAGCAGGCGGTCGGCTCCGGCGGCGGTGAACATGTTGGCGATCAGCTTGGCGGTGATGGGTTCGCGCCCTGCGGACTTTCGATCTTGTCGGCTGTAGCCATAGAAGGGGGCAACGACGGTGATCCGCTTGGCGGAGGCTCGGTTAGCTGCGTCGACCATCACGAGGTGCTCGATCAGCGAGTCGTTGATGGATCCGTCTTCCCATGAGGAATGGGTGTTGATGATGAAGACGTCCGAGCCGCGGATCGACGTGGAGAACCGGCAGTGGATCTCCCCGTTGGCAAACTCGGCGATATTGGCTTCCCCAACCTCGACATCGAGCTGTGATGCGACTGCTTCGGCCAACTCATAGCTGTTTCGGCCAGCGAACAGCGAGAGCCTCTTCTCGGTGACCTGCTCCATGTTTCCTCTCGTTCTGCGCTGGAGCCATCCAGAGCAGGGGGTATGTCAGCCGCCGGGTATGGGAAGAATTGTAAAGGGTGTGAGCGTTTCGCGAGGGGGTATTTCGACACCTTGAACCACGCAATGAGGTATCTCTGCTTCGCTGCCGATCGTGGCGTCGATGAGATGGGTGTTGGGACCGATGCGAGCACCGTCGGCAACGACGGTGCGGCCCTCGATGACGGTTCCGGGCAGGACCGTCACGCCCTTGCCCAGATGGGCGGTGGCATCGATGGTGACCTGGTTCGGGTCGGGCATGTTGACGCCACGGTCGATCCAACTCTCGATGACCCGGCGCCGGAGAAGTGCTTCGACACCAACTCGGGACGAGCCGGAGCGAACCATTTCGAGACGCCCTGGGTAGTCCATGGTTTCGACGTGGTGGCCGGCTTGGTGCAATACGGCGGCCACTTCGGTGCCGATGTCTTGAAAGCCGGATCCGCCGTCGCTTCGGCGCAATGCCGGTACGAGAAGGTCGGCTCGGAAGCAGTAGATGGCTCCCCCACCACGGGGCACATCAGCGATTGAGGACACTCGACCGAATTCGTCGCGAGAGACGACCGGCTCGGTGGACCCTAGGTCGATCTCGCCGGTGCACAAGGTGGCCGCGGCTTGGGTGGCGAGGTGGTAATCGAGGACGCGGCGAATGTCGGCGCTGGTGACCTGCGGACATGCGGTGGTCATCAGCACAACATGTGCGGCCTCTCGCAATGTGAACTCGGAGCCGATGTGGTCGAGTGCGTGCGAAACGGTGTCGGAAGTATCAGACGCGGGCGGGACGACGTGAATAACCGAGTCGTCGCGACGCCGATCGAAGGCCTCGCTAGTCGCCTGCGAGAGCCCGTGGGACACGACCGCTACTCGTCGCACGGACGCGCCGAGCGCTGCGTCGACGACCCATTGATGTGGCGTCTTGCCAGCAATCGCCGACATATGTGCAGCATCGTCGGTGAGTTTGGTCTCAGCTGTGAGCTGATCGGGAAGAACCAGTGCCGCGAATTGCGTGCGTTCCATGCCCCTATTGTTACAACATCAGGTAGGTAGATGGCGACAACAGCTGCTCAATTCGCCACTTTGTAACGGGGTGTGTTCGCGTCCCGATGATGGACGTTGCTGGCCGAGCAGGGATCGAACCTGCGACCTCCTGAATCAAAATCAGGCGTTCTACCAACTGAACTATCGGCCACCGAGCCGCTGGCTAACCAGCGGCGCGAAGGAGTGTTGTGTTGTTAGCGACCGCGTTGACGTTGCGCTCGAGTTCGCTTGAGCATCTTGCGGTGCTTTTTCTTGCGCATGCGCTTACGGCGCTTCTTAACCAGTGATCCCATAACGCAGCTACGTTAGCGGACCTAGGTGATGGTCCCGACCTTCGGACCCCAAGATTCTTGGGAAACATGGGCATGAGCCCACCGAAGACACCCGTTATTGGGCAACGATTGTGTGGTAAACCGAGCCCGCCTCGGGGAACGCCCCTTCGACGAACCACGAGCTGCCGCTACCGGCGAGGCGAGGGGTCAGCCCGGTTGCGTCACCGAGGTTGTCACGCGCTTGGGCCAGCGCTGGGGCGACGGCGAGTGCGGCGGGTTCGAGGTCGTTGCCGTTGTCTCCGGTCGGCCCGCCCATCTCGTCCCATCGGGTGTAGACGGCCGGAGTCGAGCAGTGGATTGGGGGTGTCACGATGGTGAAGGTTCGGGCCTGGAACGCCAGCGGTTCGACGATCTCGCCAATGCCACGAACGCGGGCTCGTCCGCCGACCAGGCAGAACGCCACGTCGGCCCCGATCGTTGCCGCCCGTTCGACGTCGGTGAACCCGGCCCATCGAAGCACGGCGGCCGCGTCCGCGCTGCCGCCGCCGAGGCCGGCGCCAGCGGGGATGTGTTTGTGCAGCTCTACGCCGATCTCGACGCCCGCCAGTTTCGCTGCTCGAGTGATGAGGTTGTCGTTGGGGTCGATGACCGCATTCGCGTCGCCGACGATCGAGACACCGCTGGTTCCTGGGGTGACGAGTAATTCGTCGTAGAAGTCGAGGGTGACCATCTCGGCGTCGATCTCGTGCATGCCGTCTTCGCGGATCCCGGTGACGCGCAGTTCGGTGGTGAGCTTGGCGGGGGCGAGGATGCGAACCGCTGGTTGTTGGCTGCTCATGACGAAGTCGAGGCTACCGAAGCCAGCCGCACCCATGCCGCGAGGTCGAGCTCTTCGGCGCGTGCGGTGGGCGCGACGTCAGCAGCTGCGATCTGCGACTCGTCGAGCAGGCCATTGAGCGACCGGCGCAGCATCTTGCGCCGCTGCCCGAATGCGGCACGGACGAGTTGAGCGAGACGTGCGGGGTCTACGTCGACCGACCGGTCACGGCGCACCAAGCGGACCACAGCCGACGTCACCTTTGGCCGCGGCACGAAGACGGTAGGCGGCACTTGGGCCACTACCTCGACGTCGGCGTAGAGGGCAGCGAGCACCGAGGGGATGCCGTAGATCTTGTTGCCTGGCCCTGCGGCAAGCCGTTCGGCGACTTCAGCTTGGACGAGAACGGTAAGCGTCTTGACCTGCTCGACGTGTTCGAGGATGTCAAGGATGATGGTCGTCCCGACGTTGTAGGGCAGGTTGGCAACTACGTGGGCCTCGGTGTGCTCAGATCCGATCACCTCAACCCAGTCGACGGTGAGCGCATCGTCTTCGATGACGCGGGCGCCGTCGCCCACGACTTCTCGTGCGGCGGTCGCCATACCCGAGTCGACTTCGATCGCGATTACCTCTGCGCCGGTTTCGATGAGCGCGAGCGTCAGCGAGCCGAGGCCCGGTCCGATTTCTATGACTAGGTCTCCCGAACCGACCTGTGCCAGGGCGGCGATGCGGCGCACCGTGTTCGGGTCCGCGACGAAGTTCTGCCCGAACTCTCGGCGCGCTGCGAGGCCGTGGCGTTCGAGAAGTTCGTGGATGTCGGGTCGGCTGTGCGTCACGGCATTACCGAGACCCGACGTCTCGGCGAAGTGCCGCAGCGCGAAGGGCGGGACCTAAGGAGGCAGCTGGAGCTAACGGGTACAGCCAGCGTTACAGCAGGTTGGTGCCGCACACCGGCCACTGGTCCCAACCACGCATAGCGAAGAGGGTGTAGGCCATGACGTCTTGCCAGCCCGGAGGAGCTTCGGCGGGGTCAAGCCCGACAAGGAAGTCGAAGTGAATCCCTGCGACCCAGTCCCACGTCTGGTTGGAGAACTGGTAGGCCCCGCGGTAGAGCCCTGATGGGCTGATGGCACCGTAGTTGTGTGTGGACTCACAGAACCGAAGTGCGTCCCACTGCTCGGCGGTAGGGCCACCGGCTGGTGGAGGAACTCGGCCGTTGACCTGTGCAGGTGCTGGCGGAGGAGCAAGAGCGATTTGTGGGGTCGGCTCTTCGGCTGGCCCCTCGGGGGTTTCTGCTTCCGGTTCGGCGTCGACGGGAGCTTCTGCGTCGCCTTCGCCCGCTCCGTCTCCGCCCGTGCCTTCGCCCGCGCTGTCTCCGCCTTCGCCTTCGCCACTAGGTGCTGGCGATTCTTCGGGCGGTGCTTCCGTCGTGGAAGTCGTCGTTGCGTCGGGTTCTTCTTCTGGGGCTTGGGTGGTCGGAATGTTGACCCGCGGCAAAAGCGACAGGTCGGTTTCTGATGGTGGTGGTGACGAGTCGATCGTTACGAGGCCTTGCTCTACGGCTTCGGACCGTGCGGTCGCCCAGGTGGAGGCTCGGGCGGACAACCGCTCGACATCGGGTGCGATCTCTTGTTGGGTCACTACGAACTCAACTGGGGCGTCGGCGGCTGCCTCTGATAGGTCAGCGTCAGCGGGTTCCACTTCGGCTGGAGCGTCCTGCACCTGTTCGGTATCGGCCGCGGTCGTTTCGACGCCTTCAGCAGAATCGGCGGCATTGAGAACCAAAAAGGGAACGGCTAACGCAGCGACTAGACAAGCTAATACGACTCGCCAACGCTCTTTCACCTTGGGTGTACTCAGGACTCCGGTCCCCTTACTGGCCAATATGTACGTGCGCAGAAAAGGGTGACCCCTCCGCGCGAGTCAAAATGCTAGGCAACGAGTTACAACCTTGCAACCCGAGCGCAAGTCATCGGTCACACTGCGCGCGAAACTGCGCGCGGCCCTCTTGAGGCCTACTCGGGCAAATCGTAGAAGGCGCGAGCTCGACTAACCGTCGCCTGAGCGACCGAAGCAGCGGAGACATCGTGCAATTCCGCAACTGCGTGGCCGACGTGCACCACGTTTGCGGGCTGGTTCTTCTTGCCTCGGTGAGGAACCGGCGCGAGATAGGGCGAATCGGTCTCGACCATGAGGCGATCGAGCGGCGTTCGCTGAACAGCGTCTCGGAGATCTTGAGCGTTCTTGAACGTCACGATCCCGCTCACCGAAATGATGATGTTGCGTTCCAGGCCCTTCTCGGCCTCTGGCACTCCCCCGGTAAAGCAATGGAAGACGGTTCGTTCGGGTACCCCTTCGGCGTCGAGGATCTCAAAGGTGTCGTCCCATGCATCGCGGGTATGGATAACGAGTGGCAAATTCCGTTCGTGCGCGAGAGCGATGTGGGCAGCGAAGACGTCCTTTTGGATTTCGCGGGGCGAATGGTCGTAGTGGTAGTCGAGTCCGGCCTCGCCGATAGCGACCACCTTCGGTTCGTCGAGCAGGTCCGCGATGCCGTCCATGCCATCTTTCGCGTCGTGGGGATGCACTCCAACCGTGGCGAAGACGCGATCGTGTCTGGCGGCCACCGCAATGGCTTCTGCCGAGCGCTCCAGGGTGACACCCACGGTGACCATCTGTTGGACGCCGGCAACGTGTGCTGCGGTCACCCACACGTCGCCGTCCTCCCCCGGAGGGATATGGCAGTGGTTGTCGATCCAGGCCAGCGTGGGAGCTTCGGCGCTCGTTTCGGTGTCGCTGGCGGCTTCGTCAGAATCGCTCACGGCGCTACCCCTTCATGCGTGGGAACAGGGGATCACCGGAGACGAGCGAAAGCCCGCCGGGATACTGACCCCAACCCGCCGCGGCAGGGAGGCGTTGATCGGTGATCTGACCATCGAGTCCAATGCGTTCCCACGTAGCTTGTGCGGCGTTTGGGATTGCTGGCGACGCGAGGATCGACACGATGCGGATCGCTTCGAGAGCATCGCCCATGACCGCGTCGACCTCTGGGCCTGGGTCCATCTTCCATGGCTCGTTTGCCGCCAGGTACTCGTTGGTCTCTCGAATGAGGCGCCACGTGGCGTCGAGTGCGATCGGGGGCTGAGCGCGTGCCCAGGCTGCGGTGGTCTCGTCGAGTGCTGTTGCTGCTTCGGCGGCTAGCGGTGAGTCGGGCGACGGTGCAGGCGAGGTGTCGCCGCACTTCTTGCCCGTCACGGTGATCACGCGCTGCACGAGGTTGCCGAACTGGTTGGCGAGATCATTGTTGTAGCGGCTGATCATCTGCTCGTAGCCGAAGTCGCCGTCTGGCCCAAAGGCTGGGTCTCGCAAGAAGTGATACCGGAAACCGTCTACCCCAAATGCGCTGAAGCCAGCTTCTTCATCGCCCTCTATGAGTTGCTTCGGCGAAATGGCGTTGAGCTTGGTTTTGCTCATCTTCTCGCCGCCGATCAACAACCAGCCGTGCACGTAGTACTTGGGCAGGTCGGTGATGCCCGCAGCAAGCAGCATTGCGGGCCAGAACACGCAGTGGAAGCGGATGATGTCCTTACCAATGATGTGGACGACGTTGGGCCAGTACTTGGCGAACTTCTCGTCGTCCGTACCGTATCCAGCTGCGGTGGCGTAGTTGATGAGCGCGTCGTACCAAACGTAGAAGACGTGGTCGTCGTCCCACGGGACGGGAATACCCCAGTCGATCGACGAGCGCGACATGCTCACATCACGCAATTCTTGACGCAGAAGACCGAGCACTTCGTTGCGGTATCCCGAAGGTTGCACCACGTCGGGGGTGTTCTCGAAGTAGTCGAGAAGCTGGTCGGCGAAGGCGCTCAGCTTGAAGAAGTAGTTCTCCTCGGACATGTGCTCGGCGGGCCGGTCGTGAATACGGCAGTTGCCGTCCTCGTCGAGTTCATCCTCGGCGTAGTAGGCCTCACAACCAACGCAATACAGGCCTTCGAACGTGTCGCTATAGATGTAGCCGTTGTCGTACGCCTTTTGCATGAGCGCTTGGACCGCCTTGTGATGGCGAGGCTCGGTGGTGCGAATGAAGTCGTCGTTGGCGACCTGCAGCAGCTCGGCAGCGTCTCGGAACAACACGCTCGTGGCGTCGACCTGTTCTTGGGGCGTCACCCCGTTGGCCTCCGCCGACCGCTGAATCTTGAGACCGTGTTCGTCGGTTCCCGTCAGCATCATCGTGTCGTCGCCCAACAGGCGATGCCATCGAGCGAATGCGTCGGCGTTGACAGTGGTGTATGCGTGGCCGATGTGGGGTGCGTCGTTGACGTAGTAGATCGGCGTGGTGATGTAGTACGAGCTCACCACGCCAATCTTACGGCTGCCACCGAACGGTCGACGCCTTAGCCGATCGATACTTCACGAAGCGGCGGCCATAGCTCTTGCTCAAGCTCTGGAGCAGGTTCGTGGTCGACCGACTGGCTGAGTTCTGGTTGGTCGATGACCTCAGCGTCGGCGACCTCGACCGCTTCGATTGCCTCAATTGGCTTTGCGACTCCGGCACCTGGACCGACACCTATTGCGCCGTTCATGGTCACTGGGGATGCTTGCAGTTGGTCGATCTTGCGAACCTGACGGCCGAGCTGGTTGGTGCGAGCTCCGGCGAGTTCGTTGAACGAGTTCAACGCCGTGTTGAGCTGCTTACCGTGCTTATCGATCTGGTCGGAGAACTTCTCCCATTCTTTCTTGAAGCCCACCAGGCATTCCATGATCTCGTTGCTTCGACGTTCGAGCATGAAGCTATCGATGGCTTGGCGCACTACCTGGAGCACGGCGATCACCGTACTTGGACCGCAGAGCACGATCTTTTTGTGCATCGCCTCATCCATGAGTTCTGGAGCGTTCTCCTGAATGAACGTGAAGATGTTCTCGTTCGGGATGAACAAGACCACGGTGTCGACCGAGTCTTGCTCCTCGTGGTACTTGCGGTCAGCGAGTTCCTTGACCCGGTTGCGGGAATCCTTGATGAATTGCTTGCGAGCTGTTTCGGCGTCGGTGGAGCCCGGCTCGGCCTCGAGGAAGACCAAGAAGTTGTCTGCAGGGAACTTCACGTCCATGTGCAACAACATGTCCTTGGGCATATGGAAGCTGATGTCGGGACGGCCACCGGATTCGATACCGCTTTGCACCCGGTAGTTGACGCCTTTCTTCATACCCGCTGCCCGAAGCACGTCTTCGGCCATGCGTTCACCCCAGTGCCCTCGCTTCTGGGATGACCCGAGCGCATCTCGCAGGCTGCCGGTGGTTTGCTGCAGTTGCGCGGTGACCTTCGCTGCTTCGGCGAGTCGTTGTTCGACGGCACCGTGCTGGCCAGCGTTCTTCTCTTGGAGATCGGTCATCATCTTCTCCATGCGCTTGAGCTCCCGGCGCATCTCAAGGTGCGCTTTCTCAATGGTCGACGCGCTGGAGTCGTACTTCTGATGGCCGAGCTTCATGTTGGCGTCGAGCTTCTCGGCACCCTTTTGGAAGCGTGCGTCGAGCTGTTCGGTGCCAGCGCGCATTCGAGCGTCGAGCTGTTCGGTTCCAGCGCGCATCCGGGCGTCGAGCTGCTCGGAGCCTTCACGCATGCGAGCGTTGAGCTTCTGATCCGCGACCTCGACCGCACGAGCCACGGCGGTGGCCACCGTGGCCTCGCGCTCACGGCCAACGGCTTCGGCGGTAGCGCCGCGCTCAGCGAGCGCCGCGCTAACCGCCGCCGCTACCGCTTGCTCTGAGCTTTGACTGGCGTGTTGAGCCGACGCTCGCCGAAGCAGCAGATAGAGGGCCACAAACCCGATAGCAATGGCGAAGAACAAGATGAGGAGAAGTGCAAGTTGATCCATGCACGAAACAGTAGAGATGGGGTGTGACAGGCTGATCTCTACGGCGGGCGGCTCCGCCGACATTCTCCGCCTCCGAGCTGCAGCCTGAACAACTACTCGCCGCAATCACACATTCGCCTCCGGCTCGGTGCGCTCTGCGGACCACTGATCTCTACGGCGGGCGGCTCCGCCGACATTCTCCGCCTCCGAGCTGCAGCCT
>CAZTDG010000033.1:0-6948 GCA_964612655.1 uncultured Acidimicrobiales bacterium
CAGCGAGTGGATCTGGCGAGACGTTGTCGCCGGCGGGATCTCGGGCATTCTTGTCGCACTCGGCCTCACGATCGTCTACCGAGCTATGGCTGATTCCTCGTCGGTGATCGCCGCTCCACTCGCAGGAGTCCTCGCAGCGCTCATCCCCCTCATCTGGGACATCGTCGGCGGCGCAAGTTTCTCAGGCCTTACACTCGCTGGCTGTGCAGTAGCGATCACGTCAATGGCGCTCGTTACGTTCAGCCCAGGCATGGAGAGCGGCACGCGTCGTAATGGCGTGGTCCTGGCGATCATCGGAGGCGTGTTCTTCGGCCTGTCGATCGCCTTCGCTGGCGGCACCTCTGAGGCGAGCGGCGTGTGGCCGGTGGTGTTCAATCGGGGCATCGGGTTCCTCGCGCTAATTCCTCTTATCGCGCGTAGCCGCGTGCCCTTTGTGCTGCCACCTGACGTTCGTCAGTTCGGCCTGTTCGGCGGCCTCGCTGGCGCCATCGGCATGGTCGCCCTCGTCATCGGCAGCCAACGCGGCAACCTCGGAACCGTTTCGGTGATCGCCGCCACCTATCCGGCGGTCATCGTGGTGCTCGCCTCAACCTTCGACGACGACATTGTTCGCTGGTGGCAGGCAATTGGTGTTGGCGGCGCAATCGCAGGAACCGCGCTGATTGCACTCGGCTAGTTCACGGCCGCCGGTTCAAACAACAACTCGAAGCCGTTGCCGTTGAGCACGAGCCCATCGCTGCTGAAATTACCTTCGGTCATCTCTGCAAGTGTCGAGATGTAGGTATCGATAATTGCGTCCAGGTCATCTCCGCAATCCTCTTCGGCGGTCGCGATGTCTGCCAACGAGACCACCCCAGCATCTGGACCAATGTCGGCTGCTCCGGCATATCGGTTGCATACGGCTTGACCAGCAAGTTCGCCAACGAAGAAGTTCAGCGAGATTGTGGCCTCCGGATCGATCGTTCTCGTGTCGAGGATTTCACCCTCCGGGCCAACACCTGTCACAAAGATCCATCGGGTACCGCTGAGGGCCACTTCATCGACCGCGACGAGATCACCGGGCGCTGCCTGTTCATCGGGTTCCGCGTCATCAGGCTCAACCTCATCAGGTTCAGCGTCATCGGGTTCAGCGTCATCAGGCTCAACCTCATCAGGTTCAACCTCATCGGGCTCAACCTCATCAGGTTCAACCTCATCGGGCTCAACCTCGTCTGGCTCAACCTCGTCTGGCTCGGCCTCGTCTGGCGCAACCTCGTCTGGCTCCGTCTCGTCAGGAAGCACAGCACCGGATTCGTCAACCACCGGCGGTGCTTGCTCGATGCTGTCCGCCGGGACAAATTCGGTGGCGTCGCCCGATGACGAACACGCACTCAGCAGCAGGGCGAATGCGATCAGCCCGAGGGCGAGCCACGGCGGCCTTGGTGTGTTGAGTTCTCGATCTTGCATAACGGTCATCCTTACCCAGCCATCTGCGCAGTTCATTGTCCACGATTCGACACATTCCCACTCTCGCTCCAACCGTGAGCACTACATGTGGGGCCTGCCCAAGCAGACGACGCTACCAACGATCCAGCTCTGCCGATCTTATGACTATTGACGCGATGGCCTTAGTCTGTCCCGATGGATTTGGGATTCGATCGTCGCGCTGCCTTGGACGGCATCAAGACCATCTGGCCACTGATGGTTCCGGGAATCCCCGTTGGGCTCGTAGTCGGTCTCGTCATCGCGGAACGCGGGGTGCCCGCGTTTCTGGGGTACTCCACCTCGTGGATTATCTTCGCCGGGTCATCGCAGCTCGCGGCAGTTGAGCTGATTGGTGACAGCGCTAGCGCGCTCGTGATCATTCTGACGGTGTTCTTCATTAACGCCCGCCACATCATCTATTCGGCAGCGCTGCGAGAACGTTTCTCCGTCTACCCGTTATGGATCCGGGTACTGGCGCCGTATCTGCTCATCGACCAGCAGTTTGCCGTGAGCGAGACCGCACCGGAGCTCGTCGACCCAACACCGCGTTATCGCCTCTGGCACTTCCTGGGCGCTGGCGTCTTCATGTGGAGCGTTTGGCAGCTCGCTGTTATCGCTGGCCTTCTCGTCGGCGATCTCGTGCGCGACGAGTGGCAGCTGATCTTTAGCGTGCCGATCTTGTTCCTCGGCCTGATGATCTTGTCGATCAAGAACCGTGCTGGTGTCGCGTCGGCCTTCGTCGGTGGAACACTTGCGCTGCTCGGGCGTGACCTACCGTCGGGCTCGGGGCTGCTCATCGCAATCATCGCGGGCATGGCAGTCGGCGCCTTCATCGACCAACGCACCGGCGACCACGCCAGCGAGGTGGCGTCATGAATTGGATCGCCGTCTTCATCGCCGGGCTCGCCACCTATCTCTCCCGAGTCTCGTTCATCGCCCTCGGCGACCGGATCTCACTCCCACCCGTCGTCGAGTCGGCGCTGCGCTACGTGGGGCCGGCTGCGTTTGCCGCTATCTCAATTCCGATCGTGCTCGGCGGAGACGCCTTCGCCGATTTCGGCAACGACATCCCCCGAATCATCGCAGCAAGCCTTGCCTGCTTCGTCGTATGGAAGAGCCGCAACCTGCCGCTCAGTCTGCTCACCGGCATGGGCACTCTCTGGCTATTGATCTGGGTGTTGTAGCACCACGCGTAGCTCACGTTCACCCGCAGGTTCTCGCGCTCTCCATTGTCCAGTATCTGGTGCTACAACTAGATAAGGGGAAGGTGAAAGCATGCGCAAAATGCTGGCATCGCTAGCTGTCGTGGCGATCTTTAGCGCCGCGTGCACCTCGGACGACCGCGCCGACCCGGCTAGCGGACAGCTCTTCGAAACGCCCGAGCCCGTTGCCGCCAACAGCCAACCGGCTCCTGACCAGGGTGTAACCGATGATTCCGTTGAGGAGCCGGTCATCGAAGATGACTCTGAGGAAGACCTAGCCGAGTCTGTTCCAGGCTCCAGCACCCAAGCTGGCGACTTGCCGCCAGCTCGACGCGATATCCAGGGAGGCACTTTTGAAGTAACCCCCGTCCAAGTGCTGCTCCCCTTCGAGGACCCCTTCGGTGGATTCGGTCGGCGCGCAACCGATCCGAATTGGCTCGTTGACATCGTGGAGCTGACCCCAGAACACTTCACGGCCTACTCCGGGGTTATCGTGCACTTCACGTTCGCGGGCCCAGAGGCCGTTGCCGAATTGCCACCGCCGGGCGACCAGTACGACCTCTGGATGGTCGACTTGTTTTCCCCCACACAACTTGGGGACGCAGGCGTCGTTCAAGACCTCGGGCCTCGAATCGCGACCGAAGAGTTGGAGTACGAAACCGACGAAGTGGTGCCTTCACTACGCGAATCCGTATCGATCGACGACGCTATCTACACCGCTCCGGTTCATGTCGAATCCTCATTGCTGATGTACAACCAGTCGATCCTCACTGATGCAGGCATCGAGGTCCCCGACGAGCCGACTTGGGAGGAGGTAGCCGACATCGCACGCCAGGTGCACTCCAACGAGGTCGCAGGTATCTGCATGCGAGGGCGCGAAGGTTGGCAGGAGCTCGGCACATCACTTACCTCCGTCGTTAACACCTTTGGAGGTACGTGGTGGGAGGCGAACTCCGACGGAACGGCGCGCCAGCCACAAATTAATCAACCCGACTCAGGCTTTTGGGCCGCAACGGAGTTCTACGTGAAGTTGCTCATTGACGCAGGCCCTGACGGCGCTGAGCAAATGGGATTCGAGGAATGCCGCGACCTCTTCGAACAAGGCCAAGTCGCGATGTGGTACGGCTCCACCCGAGCTGGCCCGCTGCTCGAATCAGCCGATAGTCCCATCGCCGGCAACGTTGGTTACGTCAGTGCTCCAACCAACCTCACAGCTAACGGAGCATGGCTCCAAGGGTGGGGGCTCGCCGTTCCGAGTGCCGAAACTCCACACGTAAACACCTTGGAATACCTGAGCTGGCTCACGTCAGACGACTTCGTGCAAATAGCGTCCGTTTACGGCATCGACGGGTGGGCTGATGTACCTGGTACCCGGGTGTCTACCTATGAGATCCCCGAGTACCGCGAGGCGACCGAAGGCTACGGCGATCCTGCGCGAGACGCGATATTTGGGGCCGACCCGACCAATCCGGGCACTACCTCCCGTCCAGGCTTCCCCGCCGTAAGCCACGTCGGGATTCCCGAATACCCCGACATCGCCAACCGTTGCACCGCCCAAATATCTGCAGCGATCGCCAGACACATCTCCGTCTACCACGCTCTCGACCAGTGCCAACAGATCGCCGGTGAAGCAAGCTCGGGGTGACTCCCGCAAGCTAGGCCAAACAACTGTCCACGCTCTACGCTCTGCCCATGACGGCCTCAGACGCCCCAGCGGTCGACCTGCATGCGCTTTACCGATACCGGCAATCCCAACTCCGCCAAGAGATGGCGAAGCGCTCGATCGACGCGGTGATCCTTACCGACGCTGTCAACATTCGATATGCCACCGGCACACGCAACATGCAGGTCTTCACGTCGCGCAACCCTGCCTCCCGCTACGCGTATGTGCCTGTCGAGGGCCCCGTGATCATGTTCGAGTTCACCGGCACGAGCCACCTCTCCGAGGGGCTGCCCACCGTGCAGGAAGTTCGCCATGCCCGAACGGCCAGCTTCGTGGCTGCAGGCAGCGATATCGGCGCAGTAGAGAAGGCATGGGCGCAGGACATGACCGAGCTACTCACCGAAACCGTCGGCGCCGGAGCCAAGGTCGGTATCGAGCGGGTCAACGCTGGTGCTGCAATCGCTCTACAGAACGCTGGATTCGAAATCGTCGACGCTCAGGAGCCGGTGGAGCGCGCACGTGCGATCAAGTCCCTCGGCGAGTTGGACTGTATTCGGGCGTCGTTGCGAGCGACCGAGGCGGCCATGTACAAGCTGCGCAACGCTATCGAGCCAGGCCTCACTGAGAACGAGCTGTGGTCGATCTTCCATCAACACGTCATCGCTTCGGGCGCCGACTACATCGAGACCCGGCTGATGACCGCGGGCACCCACACGAACCCGTGGTTCCAAGAGACGTCAGATCACGTCATCGAACCCAACGTGCTGATCGCCTTCGATACCGACGTCGTTGGCGTACACGGCTACTACAGCGACTTCAGCCGCACGTTCCATGTAGGCCCCGATGCACCCACAGCTCGCCAACGTGAGCTGTACACAATCGCCCACGAACAGGTCCATCACAACATGGCGATCGTCGAACCAGGCATGACCTTCGAGGAGTACTCCAAGAAGGCGTGGGACCTGCCCGAACAGTTCGCCGGCAACCGTTACTACCTCAGCGCCCATGGCGTAGGCATGACTGGCGAGTACCCGTACCTGTATCACCACCGCGACTACGTCGAGTGGGGCTACGACGGCATTATCGAGCCGGGTATGACCCTATGTATCGAGAGCTACATAGGCGCACCCGGCGAAGACGAAGGCGTAAAGCTCGAGCAACAGATCCTCGTAACCGAGACCGGTATCGAGTTGCTCTCAGACTTCCCTTTCGAGGATGGGCTCCTCTAAGGCGGGCTTCGTGCCCAAGCTGATCAAGCCGTAGCCACGAGCTGGTTTCCGCGGGTCTCGGCGCACGTCCGAGGAACGATTCAGCCGAGGACGGTGCCGGTGGAGTCAGGGTTGATGCCGCGGTTGCGGCTGAAGTTGCCCATGTCGAGCTCGACCCCGGTCCAACGTCCGGTGACGACGAGTGGATCGTTGTCATGGTCGTGGCCGTTGGAGACCGCAGTGATGAGCTCGGCCATCATGTGTGAACCGACGCAGGCGTTCTTGAACTGGTTGCCGCTGGTGCCACGAGCGGCAAAGAAGCCGTCGAGGTCGGTGCGGTCATAGATCGGACCCCAGTCCGAGCTCACGTCGTACGCGTCGGCGAGGCCCTTGCGCTGGTGTGGCACGCCGAATTCAGGCAGCCGCTTGGCGAGGCGCATCATCTGGATGTTCCAGCGCGGTTCGGTGATCTCTCGGTTGAGCGTCGACATGTCGTCTACCCAATCCTCGCCGTCACACTCGGGGTCAGCTGACCCGATGAAGATCTGGTTGCCCGCCTCGGGGCGGCAATAGAAGCCCTGCTCTTGGTCGTTGATCAGCGTGCCGTCGGCCTCAAAGTTGACGCCCTCGGGCGCTGGTGCCACATGCACTTCGTGACGCATGGGACGGGTCTGAATGGCATCGCGGCCACCGAGACCAGCGAGGTCATTGACTGCGGTCGAGAAGGGTCCGCCAGCATTGACCACGACGGGTGCGTGTATCTCGTCGCCATCGGCGAGCTTCACGCCGGTCACGGCTGACCCGTCGCCGGTGGTGAGGATCTCCGCCACGGTCTTCTTGAAGCGGAACTCGCCGCCTTTGGCGATTGCTGCGGTGTGCAGGTTGTGCGCTGCGAGCTGCGGGTCCGAGATGTATCCGGCCTCGGGCATGTATAGCCCTCCGGGAAGGGTGCCCTCGGGGTCGGCCCAGAAGCGGTCGTCGTCGATCGTGCACGGTTCGCCGTAGGAGTCCAACGACACGAACGGCATGCGTTCGGCGACCGTGGCCGGGTCCCACTCTTCGAAGGCCACGTCGGTCTGGGCGAGCCGGTCGAGGTACAGCTCGTACAGCGTCTCATCGTTGCGGAGGAACAAATGCCCGGTGACGATCTTGCGTGCGTGGCCGCGCTCGTCGGTGGTTTCGAGGTACTCGTCGAAGTTCTCCCAGTACCGATTGCCTTCCCATGCGAGATCGATGCCGGGCACCGTCGAGTAGTTGAACCGCAGAATGGCTCCCGAGCTCGACGTCGAGCCGTAGCCGGGCGCAGCGTTCATATCGACGTTGCAGGTCTTCAGACCCCGTCGGGACAGCTCAAAGGCAATCCCCGATCCAAACACCCCCGCCCCGATAATTACTGCGTCGAAGTTATTGG
>CAZTDG010000033.1:7048-13415 GCA_964612655.1 uncultured Acidimicrobiales bacterium
CCGCAGTAGGAACACACCGTGCGGCTCACGGTTTGCTCTTCGGGTTTCCAGTCGCCCATCTTGCGTAGGTCGAATTCGGTCTTGAACTGGAGCGCGTTGGTCGGGCACACGGCCACACAGTTGCCGCAGTACACACACGCCGAGTCGGGCAGCTCGACGTTGAACTCGGTGGCGATGCGGTTGTTGAACCCACGCCCGCTCATGGCGATTGCGAAGGTCCACTGGGCGTCTTCACCACATGCTTCGACGCACTTGTAGCAGAGCACGCAGCGGTCATAGGCCCGAATGTAGAGATCGTCTTCGATCTTGACCTCGTCGGTCATTCGTTCGGTGGTGTCCGGATCGTAGCGGTCGAGGTCGGCGCCGTAGTCGCCGACCCATCCCATAATCTCCTCGGACTGAGACACATCAGAAGAGGTCGCCAAGAACTCGAGCACCATCTTGCGGTTCTGATCGACGCGCTCGGAGTCCGTGGTGACGACCATGCCGTCTTCGGCTGGCCGAGAACATGAGGGCACCAGCGTGCGGTTGCCCTCGACCTCGACGACACACGCCCGGCACGCGTTCACCGGGGTGACGGTCGGGCCGTAGCAGACCGTGGGCGTGTCTTTACCGGCCTTGTTGCAGGCATCGAGGATCGTGTCGCCTTCGAAGACGTCGATTGGGGCGCCGTCGATGGTGACCGACACCTTGGCCCGAATCTCGACTGGACGTTCACTGGACTTGTTCCAGGATGTTGTCGCAGACATCAGTTACTTCCAATCAAGCCGAGGTCGATGGCCGAGAGAATTGCACCCGACGCCGTGTGGCCGAGGCCGCAGATCGAGGAGTCCTTCATCACCATGGCGAAGTCGTCGAGCAGTTGTCGTTCGTCGGCGACCGTCGACCCCTTCTCCCGAATTCGGAGCAGCGATTCGCCCTGGCGCACAGTGCCGACTCGGCACGGCACGCATTGGCCGCAGCTTTCGTCTCGGAAGAACTTGGCGATGCGGCCGACGAAGCCGTCGAAGTCGACCGTGTCGTTGAGCACCATGATCACACCCGAGCCGAGCGAGAAGCCGTTCTCGCGGCTGTCTTCGATGGTGAGCGGAACGTCGAGCATCGAGTCATCGATAAATGAACCAGCCGCGCCGCCCATCAGGATGGAGCGCATGTTGCCCTCGACTCCCCCGGCAAGGTCGATGACCTCTCGCAAGGTCGCACCGTAGGTGACCTCGTAAACGCCCGGTTGTTGCACGTGGCCAGAGAGACAGAACAGCTTTGTGCCGGTCGATCGCTCGGTGCCGGTGGCGGCATACCCAGAGCCGCCGAGCAGCATGATCTCGTTGACGTTGACCATGGTTTCGACGTTGTTGATCGCCGTCGGCTGGCCGAACAGACCGTGGGTGGTCGGGAACGGCGGTTTGTTGCGTGGCTCGCCGCGGTAGCCCTCGATCGAGTTCAGTAGCGCAGTCTCTTCGCCGCAGATGTAGGCGCCCGCTCCGAGGCGCAACTCGATGTCGAAGCTGAACCCGTGCCCACCGACGTCGTTGCCCAACATGTTGCGTGAGCGGGCTTCGGCGATCGCCGAGCGCAGCGCCTTGGTGGCTTCGGGGTATTCGCCCCGAATGTAGATCCAGCCCTGCTCGGCCCCCATGGCGTAACCGCCGATGGTCATCGACTCGATCAGCGCGAACGGATCGTGCTCCATGATCACTCGATCTTTGAACGTGCCTGGCTCGGACTCATCGGCGTTCACCACGAGGTGGCGTGGGCCCGCTTCGCCAGCAACCGCCGACCACTTGAACCCGGTCGGGAACGCGGCGCCGCCGCGTCCGGTCAACCCAGCATCGCCAACGTGGTCAACCACTTCAGCCGGTGTCATCGATACCGCTTTCGCGAGAGCCTCGTAACCGCCCGTCGCCACGTAGCCGTCGTAGCTGTGTGCCGATGCGTCGTGCACACGGCGTAGCAGGGTTAGTTCTTCTGCAGCTTGGGGCACAGGAGCCACCGGCACGGTCGGGGTTCCCGCCACTGCCGCCTCGACGGACTCCTTCGTGGCCGAGCGCACGCTGACGTGTTGTTGGCCGGTGCGTTGCACGAACACCGCTGGAGCTTGTTCGCAAAGGCCGAGACACGGACTGCCGTGCACGACAGCCCCGTCCGCGGAGAGAGCGTCCTTGAGTTCGAGGCCGCCCTTGATGCGACATGCCGTGTCATCACATACGTGCAGGACGTCCGGAGCGCCTGGGTCTTCGAAGGTGAACAGCTCGTAGAAGCTGGCCACGCCGAACACCTCGGCTGGCGGCACCTGCAGCACTCGGGCGATCTCGTTTGCGCCGCCCTCGCTGATCCAGCCCACGGCGTCACGCAACGCGTGGAGGACCGGTAGCAGGAGGTGGCGTCTTTCGAAGATGCGATCTTGCCCAGCGCGTGCGACGCGTTCGTCTTCGAATACGAGAGCCGGGCCCGCAGCGTCGAAGGTGACTTGGCCTGGACTCACGAGTGCGACCGCATCGGCGATCGCGTTGCGTTCGGCGTCGGTCGCCTCGGCCTCGGTTACTGCAATTTCAGGCACGGGTCAGGCTCCGGCTTCGGCTTCGGCGCCAATCTTGGGCACGACCTTGATCGCGGTCGCCTTGAACTCTGCGGTACCGGACTTTTTGTCCCAGGCTTCAATGGTGAGCTGGTTGACGTCGGTGGTGTCGGCGAAGTGATACGTGGTGAAGCACAAGCCTTGTGGCAGGTCGGGCTGCACGCGGATCGTCATATCGATGGTTGCCCGTCGTGACGACACCTCGACCCGTGACCCGGTTTCGAGTCCGAGAGCTTCGGCGTCGGCTGGGTTCATGTCGAGATCTTCGCCCGAGCGGATCGGTGAGTTGAATCCGTCGGATTGCACGCCCGTGTTGTAGCTATCGAGCACACGACCGGTCGTCATGAGCAGCGGATAGTCCTCGTTGACCTCGTCCATCGGCGGACGCCACGCGTTGACCGTGAACGGCGCAGGATCGCGGCCGTCGAGATCGTCGGCCCATAGCCAACCGTGAAGGAACAGGCTGCCCGGGTGGTCTTCGGTCGGGCACGGCCATTGCAGGCCGCCCAGATCTTCGAGGCGTTCGTAACTCATGCCCGCATGCATAGGCGACACGGTGCGCAGCTCATCCCACACCTCTTGTGGCGAAGGGTTGCCCCAGCCCGGCATGATTCGCTCGCCGATCATATTGATGATCTCGAGATCGTCTTTGGCCTCGCCCGGCGGATCCAACGCCTTGCGACCGAGTTGCACGCGACGCTCGGAGTTAGTGACGGTGCCGTCGCTCTCTGCCCAACCAGCCGACGCTGGCAGCACAACGTCTGCGTATTCGGCCGTGCGGGTCAAGAAGATGTCTTGCACCACCAGGAACTCAAGGCCTTGCAACGTTTCACGTACATGGTTGATGTCGGCGTCGGAGTCGGCTGGGTTCTCGCCAATCACATAGAGATGGGTGAGCTCCTTGTCGGCCATTGCTTCCATCATCAGCGTGAGGTGCTTGCCCGGCGTTGCCGGAATCTCGCATTCCCATGCGGTTTCGAACTTGGCTCTGATCTCGTCGTTGGCCACATCTTGAAAGCCGGTCAGCTTGTTGGGCAGTGCACCCATGTCGCCGCCGCCCTGAACGTTGTTTTGTCCACGAATCGGAACAAGACCGGAGCCGTAGCGACCCACGTGACCGGTGAGTAGCGCCAGGTTGCACAACGCCATGACGTTTTCTGACCCGGTGTGGTGCTCGGTGATTCCGAGCGTCCAGCACAGCTGTGCGGACTTCGCCGTGGCGTACACCTCGGCCAGTTCGACAATCGCTTCCTCGGGGAGCCCGGTTACCGCCGACGTGCGCTCGAGGGTCCATTCCTGGATCGACTCGACGTATTCCTCGAAGCCGGTCGTCGAATGCGAGATGAAATCTTTGTTCTGCAGGCCCTTATCGACGATGAACTTGCCAATGCCGTTGGCGAGCGCAATGTCGCTACCGACGTTCAGCCCGAGCCACAGGTCAGCGAACTTCGCGGTTTGGGAACGACGAGGATCGACGGCGTACATCTTTGCGCCGTTGCGAATGCCCTTGAGGATGTGATGGAAGAAGATGGGGTGCGCTTCACGCGCGTTGGTTCCCCACATGACGACAAGATCGGTGGTCTCGATCTCTTCATAGGACGACGTTCCGCCGCCCGCACCAAACACTGTCGCCAGACCGACGACCGAGGGAGCGTGTCAAGTTCGATTGCAGGAGTCGATGTTGTTCGACCCCATGACTTTCCGGATGAACTTCTGTGCGGCGTAGTTCATCTCGTTGGTCGACTTCGAGCAGCTGAACATGCCAAAGCGCTGTTCGCCGTTCCCTTGGACCTCGCCAAACCCTGCAGCGATGCGGTCGAGGGCTTCATCCCAAGTGGCTTCGACGAGCTCGCCGTCTTTGCGAACGAGTGGTGTCGTCAATCGTGTGCGAGGCATGCCTGCTCTCCTTCGTTCTTCGGAATCCCGAAAATGGAACAGTTCCACGATGTGGAACCGGTCACATCACAGTAGTACAGGAAGTGTAAAGCCTGCTGTCGAGCAGGAACGGACACCGCCATGACTATCGCCCGGATTTGGACCACAGATTCGTTGGAGGGACCGGTTACAGTTCGGGCTATGCGCTGGTCGAACCTGTTTGTTCCCACCCTTCGAGATGCACCCGGTGACGCCGAGGCCATTAGCCACAAGTTGTTGGTGCGCGGCGGCTTTATCCGTCAGCTGCACGCAGGCCACTACAACATGTTGCCGCTGGGTTGGCGGGTGCATGAGAAGGTGGCCAACATCGTCCGCGAAGAGATGAACGCCATCGGCGGCCAAGAGTTCCTCTTCCCCGGCATGCACCCAAAGGCCCTGTGGGAGGCATCGGGCCGTTGGGAGACAATGGGCCAAGAAATGTTCCGCCTCGAGGATCGCTCTGGTACCGAGGTGGGTTTGGCGATGACCCACGAAGAAGCCTTCGCGCAGGCCGCAACCGAGATCAACAGCTACAAGACGCTCCCCCAGATCTGGTATCAGATCCAGTGGAAGTTCCGAGACGAACCACGCCCAAAGGCCGGACTGCTCCGCGTACGAGAGTTCGCGATGAAGGACAGCTACAGCCTCGACCTCGACGCCGCGGGCCTCGACGCCAACTTCGACAAGCACCACGACGCCTATGTGCGCATCTTCGAACGGCTCGGCCTCGACGCCATGCCCGTCGAAGCATCGAGTGGGGCAATGGGTGGTGCCGGGTCAATCGAGTTCATGGTCGCCGCGTCGAGCGGCGAGGATGACGTCGTTGTTTGCCCGAACTGCGACTATCAAGCCAACGTCGAGCGGGCGACCTCTGGAATCGACCCGATCAGCGATGACGCCGGCCCAGCCGAGCCCGAGAAGTTCGCGACGCCAGGCATTCGAACCATCAAGGCACTCGAAGAAGCTGGTGCCCCCGCCGAGAGCCAGATGAAGTCGATGATCATGGTCCTCGACGATCAGATCACCATCGCCGTTGTACGAGGTGACCATCAGCTCAACATGCAAAAGCTCCAGGACTCGACCGGCGCGATCGAAATGCGCCCCGCCACCCCCGACGAAACCGTCGAGCACTTGGGTGCCCGTCCTGGTTCGCTCGGTGCGGTGGGCGTCAGCGACGACATTGCGATCTATGTCGACATTGCTCTCAAGGACCGCACCAACCTCACCACCGGCGCCAACGAAGATGACTGGCATTACCGAGGCGTCGACGTCGCCCGAGACGTCAACGTGGCCGAGTACATCGATCTGCGTGAGGTGAGTAAAGGCGAGCCGTGCCCGAAGTGCGGGACCGCCATCGAGATCGTCCGCTGCATCGAAGCGGGCCACATCTTCAAACTCGGCACGAAGTACTCCGAGGCAATGGGCGCCAACGTGCTCGATGCCGACGGTGTGCAGCGCCCGATCGTGATGGGCAGCTACGGCATCGGCATTGGCCGCAACATGGCCACCATCGCCGAAACCCACAACGACGACAAGGGCCTCATCTGGCCAATCGAAGTCGCGCCATTCGAGGTGGTCATCACCTTGATGAACTTGAAGGACGAAGACACCGTCAACGCCGCGAACGCGCTCTACGAAGAGTTGCTGGCCGCTGGTGTCGACGTGCTGCTCGATGACCGTGATGCTCGTGCTGGCGTGAAGTTCGCGGACAGCGAACTCATCGGCATCCCGTACCGCGTCACCATGGGCCCACGAGGCGTCAAAGAGGGCATGGTCGAATTCACGACCCGCACCACCATGGAGACCGAAGAGGTAGCCCTCGACGCCATTGCTGCCAAGGTCCAGGACGCACTGGGTTAGGACGAACTGGGTTAGGAC
>CAZTDG010000033.1:13515-19780 GCA_964612655.1 uncultured Acidimicrobiales bacterium
ACTGGGTTAGGACGAACTGGGTTAGGACACTCGGGGTTAGCTCGGTGGGGTGATCTCGCCGGTCTCGGGGTCGAGTGTCCCCAGCCAGTCCGCGATTTCGGCGTCGGCAAATATCACCGAGAAATTCTCATCCAATGCGGCCTGTTGTTGATCGGTCAGAACCAGCTGTGCCGGGCTGAGAACGTCGATGATCAACTGGAACTCCGCAGAATCTTCTTCGAGCACGTTCATCCGGCCGTCGTCCATTGCTCGGATGAGGATGTCCGCCGTCTGGTCACGGGCGAATTGGGAATTCAGGTTGTTCTGTTCGAGCGACTGTTGCACGGCCAACCCATTCACCACGAACTCCGCCCAGCGAATCGCATCGTCTTCGGGGAGCGACCCTTCGAACACGAAATCAGGACCCTCCCGTGCCACGAACGCACCAAAGAAGGTGTCCTCATCGATGATTCGATCACCAACCTGCACCACGGTGTCTGAGCCCGATGACCCTGCGCATGCGCTCAGGGCCAAAACCAATGCGAGTCCAGCAGCAATTCGTCGAATCATATGCACAAATCGTAGGCGCAATATTGGCTGAGGACTCTTCGCCCGCCCACCAGATCTTCAACAGGTGACGTGTTCCACATCGTGGGACAGCCCGTTCCGCATCGTGGTACGATCGATCTATGGCCGGTGTGCAATCAATCGAGCGAGCATTCAGCATTTTGCGAGCGCTATCGCTTGGACCAGCTGGGGTTACCGACCTCAGCGAACGAACAGGGCTTCCCAAGAGCACCGTATCCCGACTGCTGTCGAGCTTGGACCTCGAACAAGCCGTAGAACAAAACAGCGAAGGCCTCTATCAACTCGGCGACGGCATCGCCGAACTCGGTCGGGCATTAGACAACGGACAAAGCGCACTCGACATCGCCCGCCCCCACCTCACCGAACTCATGGAACTAACCGGCGAGGCGGTCGGCCTGAATCGTTTCGACGGCAACACGGTGTGGACGCTGCTCCAAATCGACGATCCAGACTCGTCGGTGGTCGTGCGCGATTGGACCGACGAACCAACCCCCGCCCACGCGGTACCGGCGGGTCTCTGCGCCCTCGCGTTCTCCTCGAAGGCGATCCAACACGCCTTCCTCAACCGAGAACTCGAATCGCTGACGCCGCGAACCATGACCAGCCCCACGGCGCTACAGACACGATTCCAACAGATTCGCGACGACGGATTCGCGTGGGTCTACCAAGAGTTCACCGACGACATCAACTCCGTCGCGGCCCCGATCGCCGATCACACAGGCCGGGTAACCCTGGCCGTGCACATCCATGGACCTGCGTTCCGATTCCCGGGAGAACTCGACCCAACGGAACTCGGTGAACGGGTCGCGGCAACAGCACATCGCATCGAGTCGCAACTCCAGGCGTCTTAGGGCGCTAGCGTGTGCGCCTGATGGACGCCCGTATTTTCATCGAACCACAGCAAGGCACCACGTACTCCGAGGTGGTCACGCTCGCGCAGCGCGCCGAAGAACTCGGCTTCAACGGTTTCTTCAGCTCCGACCACTACCTCAAGATGGGTGACTCGGTCAGCGGCTTGCCCGGCCCTCTTTCGGCGTGGACAACAATCGCTGGCCTGGCCCGAGACACCGAACGCATGCGGATCGGCACGCTGGTCTCACCGGTGACCTTTCACCACCCAGGCAAGCTCGCGATCTCCGTCGCCCAGGTAGACGAGATGAGCGCAGGCCGGGTCGAGCTCGGCCTCGGCGCGGGTTGGTACGAGGAAGAACACAAAGCGATCGGGGTACCGTTTCCGCCCGTAGGAGAACGCTTCGATCAGTTCAGCGAAGCGCTCGCCATCATCTCTGGGCTGTGGAGCACCGCCGAAGGCGAGAACTTCTCCTACGAAGGATCCCACTACACGCTCGTCGACTCCCCGGCCCTGCCCCGACCGTGGCAACGGCCTGCACCGCCGATCATCATCGGTGGCCGAGGGAAGCGCCGAACACCAGCGTTGGCCGCCGCCTATGCGAGCGAGTTCAACATTCCCTTCGCTAGCCCCGAGGAATGGACCGAAATCTCGGGCCCCGTGGTTGAGGCCTGCGAATCTCGCGAACGCGACCCGGAAAGCCTGGTGTGGTCCGCGGTGCAAGTTGTTGCGCTCGGTGAGAGCGAAGCGGAGTTCGCTCGACGTGCCGAGGCGATTGGCCGAGAGAAGAACGAACTGCGCCAGAACGGCGTCGCCGGCCTGATCGATGAGGCCGCTGAGCGAATCGCTGCCTTTGAAGAAGCGGGCTGCACTCGAATGTATTTCCAGGTCCTCGACCTGAAGGATCTCGACCATCTCAACTTGTTGATGGACACGCTCAACCCGGAGCCGACCAACGACGAATAGTCGATGCGGTAAACTAGAGCTATGGCGGACGCTGCTCTTTCACCATCGGAATCTTCTGGACGCGCGGGGATCCCCGAGTGGCTCACCGGCCGTCTCGGTCTCGTAGCGGGCGCACTGGGGATCATGTGGGTCGTCGAAATCCTCAGCGTCGGGATCGACAGCATCGACAACAACGGCATCCTGCCTCGGATGCTCGATGGCCTCGACGGCATCTTGTGGTCGCCGTTCCTGCACAGCGGATTTCCGCATTTGATCTCCAACACGATTCCCTTTGCCATCCTCAGCGGGCTCGTCTTGGTGCGTGGGGCTAAGCGATGGCTCTCCGCTAGCGCCATCATCATTGGCCTCGGCGGACTACTCGTTTGGGCATTTGCTATCGGATCGAACGAGAACCACATCGGCGCCTCCGGTTGGGTGTTTGGACTCTTCGGCTTTCTCGTCTTGTCCGCGTTCTTCGAACGCAAACCGGTCTCCATCGGACTCGGGCTCATCACCTTGTTCCTGTACGGGGGAACGATCTTGTTCGGGGTCATTCCCCGCGACGGAATCTCCTGGGAAGGTCACCTCTTCGGGTTCATTGCGGGCGTTGTTGCGGCTCGCGTCCTCAGTAAACGGACTGTGAAATCTATCGAGACAGGTACCGACGGTATTCTCGGTAGCTAGCGTTTATCTATGCGCCTAGACGAACGCGAAACGATCCTGATCCGGATTTCTGGACCGGACCAGACAGGAATCACCTCCAGTGTGATGGCCGTTCTCGCTCGAGCGGAGGCCAGCATTCAAGACGTTGAACAAATCGTTGTGCGTGGTCGCCTGACCCTCGAAGTCGTCGTCGACGTGCCCCCTGGCCAGGACGTGCTCAAAGACGTGCTTCTCATCGGTTGGGAACGCAACCTCGACATCGACTTTGAGGTTGTCGAGTCAATTCCGGTCCCTTCGCTGCCATCGCTCGTGGTCTCGGTGATAGGCCCCGAGCTTGGCCCTCAAGACCTGGCGCAGGTGACGGGCGCTATCGCCAAAGCCAATGGCAACATCGAACGCATTAAACGACTCGCCCGTACCCCGGTGTGGTGTTATGAGTTCGAAGTCCACGGCGGCCATCTCGATGAGATCCGGTCGCTCTTAGTCGACACCGCGGCAGACAACCCACGATTCGATGTTGCAGTCCAACGCAGCGGACTCCGCCGCCGAGCACAACGGTTGATCGTCCTTGATGTCGACTCCACGTTGATCCAGAACGAGATGATCGACCTTCTTGCCGACCAAGCTGGCGTCGGCGAGCAGTGCGCGGCCATTACCGAGTCCGCCATGCAAGGCGAACTCGATTTCGAAGAATCGCTACGTGAGCGGGTCGCCCTGCTGGCAGGCCAACCAGCAGAGATCATCGATCGGGCCTACGAACGCCTCGAACTGACCCGGGGGGCCACGACCTTCATCGGAACGCTCAAGCATCTGGGTTACAAGGTGGCCATCGTTAGCGGCGGCTTTACGAGTTTCACCCGCCTCCTTAGCGACCGACTCGACCTCGACTACGCCAAGGCCAACAACCTCGAGATTCGGCGCGGGGTCTTGACCGGCAAGATCGACGGACCGGTGGTCGACCGAGCCGCCAAAGCCGAGTTCTTGCGCGAGATCGCCACGATCGAAGGAATCGCCCTCGAACAGGTCGTGGCCGTCGGTGACGGCGCCAACGACCTCGACATGTTGAACGCAGCGGGCCTCGGTGTCGCCTTCTGCGCAAAACAAGTCGTCCGCGAGGCGGCCGATACCACGCTGAGCATCCCGCATCTCGACGCGGTGCTGTTCATGTTGGGTGTACGCCGCGAGGAACTGGTCGCGGAGAAGACCATCGGCGAGGACGACCAGTAAAGACCTCTGGTCCGGACATAGAGCCATAAATCACATCAAGACCGATGCCCCAAAAGTACGTCTGCGCCCCCGAGTGCCTAAGTTGGAATGTATGCGGATCCTCGTAACTGAAAAGCTTGCCGAATCTGGACTGGACCTTCTCCGAGAAGCCGGCCACGACGTCGATGTACAACTCGGGCTCTCCCCCGAGGAACTTCTCGAAGCGATCGTCGGCGCACACGGCGTCATCATTCGATCCGCCACCCAGATCACCGCCGAAGTGATCGAAGCCAGCGACGTGCTCCAAGTCGTCGGACGTGCCGGTGTCGGACTCGACAACGTCGATACCGAGGCCGCAACCGCAGCAGGCGTCATTGTTTCCAACGCCCCCACTTCCAACTCAGTCTCCGCTGCCGAGCACACGCTCGCGATGTTGCTCGCCGTAGCGCGCAACGTCCCACAGGCACACGCCGCCCTAGTCGAGGGCCGCTGGGAACGCTCCAACTGGAGCGGCGTCGAATTGATGGACAAGACCCTCGGTATCGTCGGCCTCGGAAACATCGGTGGCATCGTTGCCGTTCGCGCCAAGGCCTTTGGCATGCGCCTAATCGGCCACGACCCCTTCGTTAGTCCCGAACGAGCAGCCGAGCTCGGAGTTGAATTGATGGGCATCGATGAACTCGTTGCTGAAGCCGACTTCTTGACCTTGCATCTCGCTCGCACTCCCGAGACCATCGACTTGATCAACGCCGACCGCTTGAAGCTCGCCAAGCCAAACCTACGGATCGTGAACGTCGCCCGAGGCGGCATCGTTAACGAGGCGGACCTCGCGGCAGCGGTTGAAGCGGGCGCTATTGCCGGCGCAGCACTCGACGTCTTCGACAGCGAGCCAAAGACCGAATCTCCCCTCTTCGACCTCCCACAGGTCGTGGTCACCCCGCATCTCGGAGCGAGCACCGCTGAAGCCCAGACCCGTGCTGGCGAGACGATCGCCGAGCAGGTGCGCCTTGCACTCGCAGGCGACTTCGTGCCATTCGCCGTCAACGTCGCGGCGCGCGGTGTTCCCGAAGTCGTCCGACCGTTCCTTCCGCTCGCAGAACTGTTGGGAGCCCAATTCTCCCGTCTCGTCGAGGCGCCGACTTCGATCGACGTGGTGTTCGCTGGCGAGATCGGTGGCATGGATTGTCGCATGGCCGAGCTCGCCGTGACCAAGGGTCTTATGAGCCAGCGAGCTGATGTGCCCGTGAGCTACGTCAACGCCGAGGACCTCGCTGAACAACACGGCGTGAAGATCAACACTCGAGCTACCACCAAGACCCCGTCGGGGTTGGTGAACGGCATCAAGGTCGAGGGCGAAGGACACTCCATCGCTGGAACGATCGACTTGCTCACCGGCGGCGCCCGCATCATCTCGGTCGACGACATCACGATCGAGCTGCCATCGTCGGAGCATCTGTTGCTCGTCCTCAACGAGGACCAGCCGGGCATGATCGGCAAGGTCGGCACCATCTTCGGTGAAGCCGACATCAACATCGACGACATGCACCTCGGACAATCGTCGACCGGTGAGGTTGCGCTCATGGCGCTCGCAACCACCGTCGAAATCCCGGAGGTCATCGTCGCGAAGTTGAACGAGCTTCCTCAGGTCATCTCGGTCCGAGACATCAGCGTTCCCCAATAACCTCTACGGGATATCGGCGGCCGTTAGCTTCGGTCGAGTTGTTCCATCAGAGGCCAGTCCGAAGGCTTCCTCTGGCAACGGCGGCCCAGGTGGGGTTCCGTCTCCGAAGGGCGTACCGCCCAACGCGTCGCGCCCATGTGCGGTGAGTAGCGGTCGAAGGTCCGGCCCGACGGGAGTAACACGGGTCGGATTGATGCCCGTGTGCACGGCGTAGTAGTGCTCCTTGACCTGGTCGAATTCGACGGTGTCACCAAAGCCCGAGGACTGGAACAAGTCTCGAAGGTAGCCCCATAGAGCAGGCATCTCCACGATCGTGTTCCGCTTGCATTTGAGGTGCCGTTGATAGACCGCGA
>CAZTDG010000034.1:0-18133 GCA_964612655.1 uncultured Acidimicrobiales bacterium
GTTCCCACCGGCTTCGCAGCTGGAACTACCGGTGCGATGTTGTGAGCGCCAGCGAGCAACTCGGTTAGTGAGGCGCAGCCGAAGGGCGGTCTACCCGGGTATCGCAAGTTCCGCCTAACCTCACCGATGTGACCGTGTTGGTGCTCTCAAACGATGTCGTCCCCGGGTTTGGGGTTCCCGTCGCCGCTCCGGGGTTACGGTCTGCAGGGATTGCCGCGGGCTTGCGAAGCCATGGTTTCGATGTCGAGTTGGTGGTGCCCGCCGATGTCGCCCGTCTCGCTGGAATCGAGGGAAGCCCAGCGCCCGAGGGCACGGCGGTCGTAGAACTTCCCGAGTTGATGGATCACATCGGGTCCACCGGCGTCGAAACCGTGGTGTTCACGAACGCGAATCTGACCCCCCATCTTCGACCCCAAGGAAACGTCTCATTCGTCTACGACCTCTTCGCGCCCAAAATGTTGGAGCGTCTCGCGAGCCCTACCCCCGAGGTCTCCTGGGACGGACTCGCAGAACAAAAGGAGCGAGCGTTGGCCCTTGCTGACGCGGTCTGGGTGAACGGTCGCCGCAAGCTCGGCTACGCACTGGCCTGGATGATGCGCCCGGGAGTTGAAGCCCACCGGAACGCGATGGGCAAGGCTTCGATGTTCGCGTCGGATCCGGCTAGCCGCGTTCAACTGGTCGAGATGCCCGTGCTCCCCATGGACGGTGTCGCTACTGATGTCGCATCCAGAGACACAGACTCCCGACAGTGCCGAATTGGAATCGGCGGCTACGCACAACTGTGGAGCACCTTGCCGCAGATCCATCCAGCTCATCGTGCACTCAGCAACGCGGGCCACGAACTGCACGCGCTCCTCCCCCAGCATTGGGCAGCCGGAGATACCCCCGCACCCGCGTCCGCGCTGCCAGAGGCCACCGTGATGACAAACGGGCCGCTCACGTTGGATGCCTTCCACGGTTGGGTTCGTTCCATGGACCTCATGGTCGACGTATTTCCGAAGACCGCCGAGCGCCGCCTGGCCATGATCACTCGAAGTGCCGTCGCACTCGGTTGGGGTGTACCCGTGATCCACGGCGTCGATTCCGAGGTGGCCGACATCATTCGCGAGTTTGATGCTGGATGGGTGGAGACCTCCGAGGACCCGAACCGGTGGCGAGCTGTTGCCGAGGAAGCGGCCGATCCGGAAATTCGAGCGGCAAAGCGCGCCGGTGCGCTGGCTGCGAGCCGCGCCCGGTTTGGTCCACACGCAGCATTGGCCGAGGCGGCCGATTACCTGCGGAGAGTGTCGTGACCCGACTCCATGTGCTGGTGCCTTTCTGGGGGCTAGCTGGCGGTGTCATCAAGGTTCTCGATTACGCCGACCATGGCCAACGAGGCGGGTTCGATGTGACGTTGTGGGCGCCGGAGGAGACGCCCGCTGATCCGTTGCTCGAAACACTTCCGGTGCTCGAGCGTTTGGTTGCCGCCAACGTCGCCCGCCGAAGACTGGACGCTCTTTCGCCCGGCGATATCGCAGACGACGACCTCGTGTTGTTCACCGAGCCGGCCCATGGTGCGCTCATCGACCGACTGGGCGTTCGAGCGGAGCGGGTCATTCATCTCGTGCAAGGAACGCGCCACGCCACCCCCACGTGGAACGGCGGACTGCACTACCGACTCTTACATCGTCGCTTCGTTCGCATCGCCGTCAGTGCACAGGTTCGCGATGCAGTCGCGCCACACGTTCACCCTGCGCTTCCACTCCATCTTGTGCCCGAAGGCCACGACGTTGACTACTTCACCGTCGATCGGCCCCCAGCGGACGCTGGTCGGGTTCGTGTTCTGTACAGCACCTGGAAATCCGATCTCGGCGACCGCGTTCGCGAGTTGTGTGGAGGCGATGACATTGCGTTCACCGCGATGCGAACCCCGAAGAGTTGGCCAGCGTTGGCCAATCACTACCGGTCAACAGACATCTTCCTCGGCTGCCCAGGCCCCGAGGAAGGGTTCTACCTGCCGGGGCTGGAGGCGATGGCTGCGGGTTGCGCCGTCGTCATGTCGCTCGTCGGCGGCAACGAAGCGTACGCCCACGACGGCATCAACATGGTGGCCTGCCCATACGACGATGCCCTCAGCCACACAATGGCGATTCGACGGCTCGCGCGTCAGCCAGAGCTCCGCCAGTCGCTTTCGTCTGCGGGCTATGCCACCGCGCAGGAACACCGCCTGGAGCGAGAACGACAGCTGGCCCAACAGATCATGCGGGATCCGCTCGGAAACTACGATGATGCGGTCGTGACCGGCGAGTCATCAACCAAAGGAACGCCATGACAGATGACCGACTGGGGTTGCAGCCAGCTGCCCCGCTCAGCCCCTCCGAACGAGCCGAACTCGATTTCCTTCGCTACGAGGCGAGCTACCTGCAACGACGGGTGCACGAACTCGAAGAAGAAGTACGTGGAGTCGAGATTGAGCGGGACACCATTCGCCACGAACGAAACCTGATGTCCCAAGACTTTCGCTGGACCCTCGACAAACTCAGCTCCTCGCCTGCGGGCCCCGTGTTAAGACGTAGCGATGGCTTTCAACGAATGATCGACACCTGGGGAGAACCGCCCACGTGAGTCCGGTGTGGTTCGGTGATAACCCGGCGCCCTCATCGGAGTGGAACCACGTTCCGACGACCACGGCATTCGTTGATCTCGCCCCGCTGATCGCCGACGCGACGCAGATTTGGATCGACGATCCCTTGGCGTTTCCGTGGGACACGTTTGGCGAGCCGATCCACGCGCCGGTCACGGTCAATGTGGGGCGTTCCCTGCTCGACCTGGCCGCGCTTGCACCCTGGCTCAAAACCCTCGGTGAAGGCGACCGGATCGTCTGTGACGATCCGGCGGTCACGAAGCACCTAACCACGCGGTTTGGAACGGCCGGCCCCGAGACCCCGCTGGCTGAGCGCGAGCGCGTGAAGTCCATCGAACGCGGTTTCGCCGATGCCGTCGCCCGAATGACCGCGCAGATCCACAGGCGCAACGAAACGGACCGGATGCGTATCGAGACGATTCCGCTAGAGGCGATCGTGTCGCCAACCCATGGCGGGTCGTTCGCGGAAACGGTACGCGACCACCTCGCTGCCCACGGACCTGGTTCGGTCACCGAGGTATGGGGCATTCGAGACTCCCCCGGTGCGCCGCTGGCTGGGGCGGTCATCGCCTATCGCCTCGACGAGGAAAGCAGCGACCAGTGAATTCCCCCGTGCTGATCACCGGGTTTCACCGCAGCGGCACCTCCGCGGTCGCACGCGCCTTTCACGCTGCCGGGCTCCATCTTGGAGCGACACTCTTGGGCGCCGAGCCCGCGAATCCCTACGGACATTTCGAAGACGAAGCCGCAATTGCGGCCCATGACGCCGCCCTCAACGCCGAAGACCTCACGTGGAAAAGCACCGAGACCATTTCGAATCGGGCTCAAGCCGCAGCGAAAGTCTCGGACTACGTGGCATCACGCCAAGCCCAATCGAGTTTGCCTTGGGGCGTCAAGGACCCTCGGCTGTGCCTGTTCTTGCCCGAATGGCTCACCGTCAACCCTGACGCTTCGATCATCTTCGTCATGCGCGCACCGGGTCCGGCGATCGCATCCCTTCATCGCCGCCACATCCGACGATTCGTCGACACCTCGGGAATCGATCCTGGCGACCTCGACTTCTGGAAAGACCCAGACCTTGGACTCAAACTGTGGTGCCACTATCACGAACAGGCGCTACCGGCCCTTCGCTCACACCCCTCAACGACCTTTATCGAATACGGGATTGAGGGCACCGACACCGCAATCGGAGAGGCGATCACAGACCTTGGGTTGACGCCCGATCCCGACGTTGTGTTGGACATCGGCCTCGGACAACAGGCAACGACCTGGTTTCATGACCCGACCCTGTTGGATCAGACGAAGGACCTTTGGGCAGCGATCGAAGATCTCTCGCAGTAACCGACACCTAAAGTGACGGTATCTGGCCGCCGAAATGACCTGTATGGGCCGGGGCGCGAGTATCACATTCTGATGGGCGAAGGCTCATCTCCAGGCGTTTCGACCCTGGAAGACCGGCGAACCGATAGCGCGCCGCGCAAGATCGTGATCGTCGACCTCGAAAACATGATGTTCGGCAACCATGTCGATCCTTCCCAAGACCGCTCCGTAGAGATTCTTGAGCTTGCCCAGGCACGCCGCCCGACCGACATGGTCATCGTCGGCTGCAACCCTCGACTCGCATTCTCTGCCAAGGACCACTTCCCACAAGCCCGGATCGTTACGGGCCACGGGAAAGATGGCGCTGACCGGGTACTGATCGAAACACTTGACCTCGACCACGCAGCCGATCGTTTCGACGAGCTCTGCATCGTGTCCGGGGATCACGCCTTCGCCGAGATCGCGCATGCCGCGCGGCGTGCCGGACTGCAGGTCCGCGTCGTTGCCCCACGTTTCGGTCTCAGTACGGCCCTTCGGGTGTACGCCGACACCGCCGTTCTCCTACCAGAGGCTCAAACACCGAAAGGATCGGTTTCGTCATGAGCGACCCGTTATTGACCTACGCAAAGACCGACGAACGAGAGCGTCGTCACTTTCGACGGATCGAAGTCAAGAAGAGCGCCGAGTTCGTCTGGTCCACCACGTCACGCCTCGGCCGCTCCAAGACGTTCCGCGAGTTCGTCACTACGGAGAATCTGGCCGTGAAAGGCGCAAAGATAACCATCGCCGGCGACTGGACATTCGAAGACGGCGCCATAGGCCGATTCAAGCTAGGCACCGAATTCTGCGAGGCGGAGGTGTTGGAGGTCGACTCGAACGGAGACTCAACCACACTGCGCCTGGTCTTCATCGGACCAAGCCCCGGCTTCGCCGATGCCGTGCAGCGCTACACAACGTCACCCAACGACGATCGATTCAGCCTTGAGAACCTCTGGTCCAGCTAGGGCTTAGCGGATCGACGTTTCGTTCCCGAATTCATCTTCGCCTCTGCCGAGACCTGCTTCTTCGTCGCGGCCCAGCTGCAGATCGGACAGTCGAGCAGGTCGTGATACCTCGCCGGACAGTACTCGCGCCCGAAGAAGATGATCTGGAGATGCCTGCTGTTCCACGTGTCCTCGGGAAATACCGCTTTGAGGTCGCGTTCGGTCTTCTCCACCGTGGTTCCGTTCGAAAGACCCCAGCGGTGAGCTAAACGGTGAATGTGGGTGTCCACGGGGAACGCAGGGACGCCAAACGCCCCGGCCATCACCACGCTGGCGGTTTTGTGACCGACACCAGCGAGCGACTCGAGGAACTCCCAGTCGGGCCGGATATCGCCGCCATCGTCGAGGATCTGGTGCGCCATCTTCGAAAGGTTCTTCGCCTTCGTCGGAGCGAGCCCGATCTCCTTGATTAGCGAATGGATCTCCTCAGGACTCAACTCCGCCATTTTCTCGGGCGTATCTGCGGCCGCAAACAGCCCAGGAGTGACCTCGTTGACCTTCTTGTCGGTGGTCTGAGCAGACAGTGCGACAGCCACTACCAGCGTGTACGGATCCTTGTGATCGAGGGGAACGGGCGTTTCCGGGTAGAGGTCATCGAGGAGCTCGCCGATTCGGTCGGCTTTGTCGGCGCGGCGCATCTCTGGACACTACCGGCGCATTCCGCGCTGCCTAGAACTCAATCAGAGCGTCCTTTGGCCGATCTTTTCACCAGAACGCCACTCGCGTTCCCACGAGTCGTACGAGGAAGTCCAAATGTTGGCCGAACTAGTTGTGGATCTATCGGATCTTGGTACTTCGATCGGTCATGCCTCTGGGCGCTCTATCTCCATCTTGCCGAAGCTCCCCAGCCTCAGCCGAATGTGGAAGCGACTCGGGATTGATGTAACCGCGATCCATCTTGTGGCTCCGGACTTCAGCCCACGCAATGGCGACACCGCGAACTTCGAGGCGCTGCATACGAGTGCATGGTGGAAATCCGAGCAGGTTTTCCTAGATCACTCCGCACCGAAGGTCTCGCTGCAGCATTACCCGCCGCGGGTTGGGGGCGGGGCAAGCGACGCGTTGGTCGTGACCACCGCACTCGCCCGATCCGACGCTCTCGCCGACGCACAGGTCGACCGAATGGTCATCGTTATGTCGAACCACCCTGGTGTCGCCCCCGCGGTAACCCACGCCCGTGGCGTCCCAGTGATGATCGCCGGCACGACAATCGCCGACCCTGCACTCGCCCATATTCGTCTCGATCGCGAATGGTTGGGAACGCTCAATGCCCGCCACTCCTCTATGGAGCTCGGGAATGTCGAACTACGAGCCGGACGCCCGTGGTGCGACAACGAAGCGATCTCGACCCCCTATGGCGGCCTCGAGGGCCGCGTGTCTACGGACTGGTCCGTGTCAGGGTTTGCGAAATCGATCGCACTGTTCGACCCCGGCGCCTTCACGCTCGGCGCGACCAACGCAACGGCAGCCGGGACGGCCCCCTCCCCCGAAGCCCTGGCCACCACCATCGAACGCCTTGGCCTAGGCGAACTCGTGCACATCGAGACCATCGACGCTAGGGATCCCCACATCGACACCTCGTCGGTTGCGACCCTGTACCGATACGCAGCGGACTATCCCGAGTTGGCGATCATCGTCGCCTCGGCGCGAGAGACACTCATCGCTGCCACGTCTGACCTTCTGGCACACTCGATGCCCAACCCGCGACGTTTCTTGCGTCTGTGCGTCTTGCATCGTGAGATCACCTTCGACGAATCGGTCTATGCCAATGACCTTTCGGCATGTCGAATGGTGTTGGAGAAGTCCCAGAGCGAACTCCTCTTCGATCAGAGCGTGGTTCCCCAGGTTCCCCAAGAGCAGCGTGCGGCACTCACACTCGTCGGCAACCCCGAAACGATCCGTGAAGATGCCATCAAGTGGCGTCGAGAATCCCAACGTCGCTTGCTGTTGCTCGGCGTCGATGGCATGACCGCTGGCCCCGCAGACGCATTGGGCGAGTCGTATCTCCCGGTCAGTCTCGGAGGCTGCAGTGACTTCGAAGCACGCCACCCACGCCTGCGCCCAGGATCGATTGTTGAAGGTGTCCGCAGCGAAGATGGCGAGCGTTGGGTCATCGTTTCTGATCCGGTAGAACGCCGCCGTTGGTCACGCTCGCAGCCATCGGGGGATGACCCGAACAGCCGGGCCTCACGCTCCATGACACAAGCCGCATAGCCGCGGTGTGCAGAAGGCGCGTTCACGTGCCAGTCTGAACTATGTCGTCGTTGGAAATCGTCGCGCTCGATATTGCGGGCGCAGAAGTATTTGGCGCTGATCTGTCGAACCCAATCGGCGATGAAGGCGACCAAATCAAAGCCGCTTTTGCTTCCTTTGGCCTTCTCGTATTTCGAGATCAGGTACTCGATGAGCAAGACCTCGTCCGGTTGGCTTCGAGCTTTGGCACCGCCCAGGCGCCCACGGGACCTGGTCGACTCGGGCAATGGCATGCGGGCGAGACAGGCCGCGAACAACCGATGACCGGTACCGTCACTGCTCTGCGCGGCCGCGCTGAGGCTCCCGACATTCGCTTCGCGTCGACCTACGTCGCCTACGACTATCTCGCGTCCGCTACCCGAAAGGCTCTCGAGGGCCTGTTTGCCCAGCACGTGAACGGCGATGGAGCCGAAGCCATCCGACACCCCGTCGTAATCCGACATCCGCTGTCGGGGCGAAAAGCACTATTCGTCAACCCCGCCACCACGGTAGGGATTGAAGGAATGACCGAGGACGCCTCGCTTCCGCTCCTGAACCAGCTGTTCGAACACGGTCAAAATCCCGAGTGCGTGTCCACCGTGGCATGGGAACCTGGCACCGTCGTGCTGTGGGATAGCCGTGCGCTGTGGCGCCTCGAGTCTGCCGATACCGACGCCGACCGGTTCGTTACGATGGAGATCGCCGGGACGGCACTAGCCCCGGCTGTCCCGCAAGACCCGGCGGACCCCAGCCTGGTGCAGCGCGCTGGAGCGACACTCGCTGGCGGCATCATTACCGCTGCCATGACGGGGATCGCCGAAGTCATCGAACCTGAACGTGCTCGCCCTGACGTGGAGATCGTCGCCGAGGCCCCCGACCGCGAGCCCTTAGATGATGGACTCGACTTCGGTGGTCTCCCACCGCTCGAGTAGCGCTACCAGATCGGGCGTAGTGCGGTTGCGACGACCGACGTGTCGAGTTTTCGCATCTCTTGCATCAACCGCAAGAAGAGGTCCTGATCGTCCGGCGTCAATCCGGAGGTCAGCGCATGCTCGAGGTCCTTTCGGACCGAGAGCGATTCGGTGTGTGAGCCATTTGGCTGCATCGCCACAACATCGATCTCCACCCGGCCGCCTTCACCGAGTGAACCGGTGACGGCCGCTTCGTGTGGGACAAAGATCTGCATGCTGCCGGATTCGTCCGTAAACGTTCCGACACAACCGTCTAGTGGGCCGCCGCCGACATCGAGGGTGAACCGGCCCTGCATCGTGGCCGACACCGATTCGCTGCTCTTTCGTTCACGTTGAAGTACAGCCACGGTGTGGGTCGGCCCTCGTAGTTCGAAATGGTCCTGACCGAGGCCCTCAGCGCGTTGCCAGTGGGCGGGGAACCGGCTGCGGTCGACAGCCTCAAGACGTCGAGGTGCTCCCTTGTCGAGCACCTGGTTGAGATGACGGCGAACTAGCGCCTCAAAGTTTCGGGAGTGCAAGCCTCCCTGACGATCATCGATGATGTCGCGCTCAAAGGCAGCGCTGAGCAGGTCGAAGAGCTCCGAGACGCCAAACGCCCAAAGACTGACGTCACTCTCATCGTGGTAGCTGTGGAAGATTCGACCACCAGGATGATCCTCGGTCGCGAGTTCTACCCAGATCCGAGAGTGGGTCCAGTCGGCGAAGGGGAACAGCGCCCGCGGAGCGGGCGGGCAGTCCAACACACGCCGCTCCTTGGCTTCCTGCAAAGGAATGAAACCGTGGAGGGCGGGGCGAACAACCGTGCTCGGATCGTAGGTTGACCAGAACACCCGTAGTTCAGTGGGCAGTTCGAGTGGCGCAATCGCTTCTTCTACGTCACTGACCAGACGCGCTGCCCGCGCCCGGCGACGCCAAGGCGAAACCCGGATTCCGTAGGGGTGTGCTGATTCGTTGAAACGCTCGATGGCTTCGTGGAGCAAGATCATCACTCAGGGGTTCGGCGTCCCACCGCCGTGCCTTTACCGATCTGCGTGGTGAAATTGGCCCACATTCAACTCCGAGCGGCTTTTCGCCGAAGTATCTGTAAGGATGGAACTGAAGCTACGTTCGAAAGGACATGCCATGGATGCTCGTCATCTCAACGATGTAACGATCGATCGCACCACACTGCGGGAAATTCCTCGCCGCGAATGGGAGGCCGCCGCACCGTCGCGTGTGCTCCATGGTGGGCTGGCCGCGGCATGGCTTTGGTTCCTATGGAGCATCGGCCTTTTCTCAAGCCCGGATCCCAACGCTGCTGCGCCGGTCTTCTCCGTCGTCGAAGAACTTCTCATGTTCGCGCTTCTCGGAACGATCGTTGCGGTGCTGTCCACTATCGGTCTTGCATTGATGAATCACCGAGCAACCGCACGAGTTTCAACGATGTGCGCACTCTCGATGGTCGTCATCGGAACCAGCTGCGGCTTCGCCGGTCACTCGATCTCTTCGTGGGGTTCATTGACGGGTTCCGCTGCGGCGATCGGTATGGCGAGCATCGCAATCCTCGGTCGACGAGCGAGCTAGTCGCTTCTCAATCGTTATACCGGGCTAGCTGAAGCCCGAGCTTCGAAATAACTGTTCCATGCCCAGCGAACGGCGGGCATGATCACTACCGCGGGCGAAAACGCCACGATCGAGGTGCCGAGCCACACCAGGTGGGGCGCTTCATCGATGCTTCGGCCCGGATCTCCGTAGAGGACCCATGTGAGGGTGAAGTAGGCCAGACCAAGCCCGAGTGCGGTCCCTGCCCGGTCGACCCATGGGCCCTCCGCAGCCAGGCAGGATATGGCGAGCAAGAAGGTAATCAGAACCACGATTGCGACGATGTTGCCGGTGGTGTCGATGATGCTGCTGTCACCGTTGAATCGAATCGCCACTTGCAGGGAGATGAAGGCCGCTACTGGCAACAGGGCGGTTGCGATGGCGAGTCGAAGTAGGCGCATGGCTCCACGCTGCCAGCCATCAATGGGCACTAGCTAGGGCCAGTGGGATCAGCGATACCTGGTCCGTTGTGCCGGGTCGCTCCCAAATAGGTCGCACGGCTCAGGCGTAGCCAGCCGAGCCGTTCTACCTTGGCTCTTGTCGACGCTATGACGCTCGACACAGTTTCTTGGGGGAAACTACGCCCTCATCGCTTCTCTCCTTGTAGATGCGGTGAGGGCAAGGTCGCGCACCCAGAGGGTGCACGGTGGTGACGGTTGAACCTGTCATTGTGGACCTATGTTGTGCTCGCGCATGCGACAGTCCGTTTTGGTCATGGCGGGCGGCCTCGCAGTGGTCGCTCTCGTCGCCGGAGCCTGTGGTGGTGCCGAGCCAGCCAACGGTGATGCTCCCGCTGCACTCCCCGCGCTCGAAACGACGAGTTCCACGATCGCACCTGCCAGCACCGACAGTGTCAGCACCACGACAACACGCCCTGAAACGTTGCCGCCCTCGACCACCACTACTCCGGTCACCTCGACCACCGAGGCACTCCCGGTTGTGGAAACTCGCCCCTTCGGTCAGCCGAGACCGGAGTGGATCGGCACCCAATTGCTCGCGCTGCGCCCTGGGGACGACCTCGGTGTGGCGCTGCCTACGCCACCGGATTTGGTCGACCGGCAGTTCTGGACCATCGACCACCTTCCCCCTCCGGCCGACTCGACCTTCGAATCGTCGCTGATCAGCCCACCTCCGCCCGACGTTCTGGTGCGCTCAACGTGGCGTGAGGGCTGCCCGGTCCCCATCGACGCTTTGGCCTATGGCCAGGTGAGTTTCTATGGCTTCGACGGTTTGTTCCATACCGGCGAGTTCATCGTCCACCGAGACTTCGGCGAAGCGGTGGTCGGTATCTTCAGCGCCCTTCACGAGGCTCGTTTCCCCATCGAGGAGATGCGCGTGACGACGCTAAGCGAACTCGATGCCCATCCGACCGGCGACTCCAACAACACGGCGAGTTTCGTGTGCCGCAACGCCGTGAACTCGTCGCGGTGGTCTCGTCATGCCCATGGCGGCGCGATTGACATCAACCCATTCCACAACCCATTCCGGCGTGGTGATCTGGTGCTTCCGGAGCTTGCCTCCGCCTATATCGATCGCACGAACGAGCGGCCAGGCATGGTCACTCCCGAAGTCGTTGCGCTGTTTCGCGACATCGGTTGGGGTTGGGGTGGTAACTGGCGCTCCGTCGATGACTGGATGCACTTCAGCGACACCGGCAACTAAGGCCGAAGTGAAACACCGGCGGGTCGATGTTTTCGAGCGAAGTGAGAAAACTCGGTCAGCGACGACGTCCGCTAGGACGGAGGAGCGGCGGCCATGATCCAGCTGGAGACCCGATCGAGTCGGTTGACCGCCCACCAGACGAACACCAATCCGATGAGGGCGTAACTCAAGAGTACGAAGTCGGTCCGAAACTGGTCGAGGAAGATTGCTGTGGTCAGCACCTCCAACAAAGCCATCGCCCCGACGAAGCGAATTACGAGCCGCTCCGACACCCGTGCGGCTACCCAGGCTCCGAGAGGGGCGCCCCACACCACGATTGGCGCAGCGGCCAGCCAGATGCCGAATAGATCGAAACGCGACGCGGCCTCGGGGCCGAAGGCGATGTCGTCGACCGACACGACGTTGCCTGCGTCGAGGCCGATGTTGAGTTGCCCGTGCAAGAGACCGAGGATCGCGAGACCGAGGGTGCTGACGGTTGCCATCGCGACGATCGAGGTTGGAATAGCAACCTTTGGCGTTACTCCGGCGATGAGCACGATGAAGACGAACAACATCACGTCGGTACCAGAGCCTGCGAGCGACGAGAAGACTCCGCCGACAAAGGCGAAGCTCAACATGACGAACTTCGAACGCACTCCCCAGTCCGGGACAAACTCGTACTTTGATTTTTGTGTTGCGCAGAGCCGCACGATGAGCGCCACGGCGAAGATGATGAGTGTGAACGACACCTTCACGTACGCAGAGTCGACTCGAGAATCCCAGAACGGTGTTGATGGGTCGCCAAGTGCGAATAGGCCGACGTAGAAGCCAACGATTCCGCCGCCAACACCGAGTTCGTAGGCCTTCCAGTCGATCTTTCTGCCAGACAGCAGAATCGAAACCGATGCCATAACCATTCCAGTGGCCTGGATGACGAGCGAGAAGGAACGCGCCACCGAAGCGGGGATGGACAGCACCTTTGTAAATACGGGAAAGGCCACCGCGCCGCCACCTTGGGGCGTCGATCCGGCCACGAAACTACCGAACACCATGGTGAGCGCAGCCCGCCAGTTGTCGGCTATTCGATCGACGTGGCCGCCGAAGACAACAAAGGCAAGCCATCCGAGCGTGAAGGCGGCGGGAAGGCCCCATACAAGTGCCCGCCGTAAGGGCGAGTGGGAACTCGGTCCCGCTTCTACGGCGGTGACCTGGTTCGTTTCGAGTTGTTGGCTTGTGCCCACTGCTCCTGCCACGGTGCTCTAAGACTACAACGGCTCCAGATTCCCGAGAACTTCGGTTCTGGGCTAAAACGTGGGCGAGATGCGCTGGGGCATGAATGGGGGAACCATGGCCAACGATGATCTCTCGGACATCACCGAGTCAATGAGTGAGGTGATGAGCCTCGGAGGCGACGTCCAGAAGTTACGCGCCTACTACAAGGACTGGGCCAAGACCTACGACGACGACGTTGCTAGCCACGGCTACGGGTTGCCCTCGATGATGGTCCACACCGTCGAGGCGGCGTTGACCGCCTTGGCGGGCGACGACGGGCGCATCGACCGATCGGTGAGGGTTCTTGACGCAGGATGTGGAACGGGCTTGATCGGGTCTGCGCTGTGCGATGCTGGCTTTGACGACATCCACGGGGTCGACCTTTCCCATGAGATGGCAGAGCAAGCGGCCCGACGGAGCGCCTATGTGACGATCCAAAGCGGCATCGACCTGTCTAGTGAATGCCCCGAGCACCTGCGCCGAAGTGCCGACATCGTGACCGTCGGTGGGGTGTTCACGGTTGGCCATATCCCACCGAGCGCACTGACCGCTATGGCTCAACTGCCGGTCGCCGGCGGCCTATTGGTCATAAGCACTCGCGCTGCCTACCTCGAAGACACCGACTTCTGTGACGTGCTGCAGGGGCTCGTCGACGGCGGAGCGTTGCGCTTGTTGTTACGCGAAGAAGACGCGCCGTACACCATGGACAGCAACGGCGATTACTGGGCCTTTGAGGTCAACTGAGGGTTAGGTCTGCGGCGAGCGATTCGCGAGCCACCATCCGAGCGTTTGGAATGTCGTTGCTCCACGCCCGCTTCTGGGCGGTTGCCGCATCAAAGCCCAATCCGGTCCATCGATCCAGGATCCGTGACTCGACCACCGATTCGGCGACCTGCAACATGACCGTCAGGTCAAAGAGGTCGCCCAGGTCTCTCCAACCGGGCCGATCCAACAGGAGCCAGTTGCCCTCGGTGATCACCGTCGTTACTTCCGGCGGGAGAATATCCGCGGCGTTTCGCGTAAGTTCGAGCGACCGATCAAAGACCGGGATCGCGATGTCTCGATCGGCATCGTTGCGGATGCGTTCGATCAGCGCTCGATACCCGGCCCAGTCGAAGGTATGCGGTGCGCCCTTTCGCGATCGATCGCCGCGTTGTTCCAACACGGCATCGTCGAAGTGAAACGCATCGAGCCCGACGATCCCCGCGCTGGGACCGAGACGATCAGCGAGTTCCGCGGCGAGGGTGGACTTTCCCGCCGCGGGAGGTCCAGCGATCGCAACGATCTGTCGAGAAGACGGTGGTGCGCTAGAGAGCCGTTCAAGGACGGCCTCGACGAAGTTGCTCACCGAACCATCCCAGCACATGATGGCGCGGCGATCTCGGTTAGTCCCGAAGGGCTTTCGCTATGGCGGTGGCGACCACCCGGTCGCTGAGGTACCCGCGGACCTTGTGGTGGTTGTCCGACTCGTTGTTTACGCCGCTGTAGTTCTTGATGCCCGGGGTTACCGGAAAGTTGCTGGCGTCAAGGGGGTTGAGGGCCACGACGTCGCGTTCGTCGTAGGCGTTGAACCAGTAGTCAACGTTTGGTGGATGCGCGATTGGTTCGAGGGTCGCGCGAACCACCTGCATCCCGAGAGGTGATCCGATAGTGATCAGCGCCTTCACGGGACAGTTGACAAAGCCCGCCCGACTGAGGACGTGATAGGCAACAATCGATCCCATGGAATGTCCGACGATCACGGTCTCTTCGCTGCCGCAGTCGCGAAAAGCCTGGGCGACGCCATTGTCGATGTAACCCTGGACCTCGGGATCGTGCAGGTACTGCGATACGTCGGCTGCGGTCGCTTCGATCAGCTTGGCCCGGGCCCGCGGGACGTAGCGGTCGAGTAGCTGTAATCCGCGATGGAAGAACTCGTTCGATATCGAAACCGAGAGTCGTTCGGCGAGCGGATCGTTTGGAGGAGGCTGAGTCGCAATGACTTCCTCCGTTATGCCAATTTCGTCAAGACAGTCTTGGAGAACAGCGCACGAGAAGTGCGCACCTTGTTCTTGGAGCGGCAGTCGAACCGTCGCCAAGCTGTCCGGGGATTCGCTGGTGGCGTCTCGGAGGGCATCGCCGTAGTACGGGAACAAGATGTCCCATTCATCGATCGGGAGCTCAAGGCCCGCCTTTTCGAGGCCGAGCTCCAACGCGGCAACCCACCGCTGACGAAGCACGAGCGGATCTTTATCCTCTTGTGACCGACCGTGGAGAAATACAAGCTTCACACCGTGCGAAACTAGCCGATTGCAGAGCGGAACTCCTACGATCTCGCGTCGAGGCTAGGTGGATCTACTCGATGCGTAGGCCGGAGATCGCACGACTGATTACCAGCTGTTGGATCTGCTCGGTTCCCTCGAAGATGTCGTAGATCTTCGCGTCTCGATGCCAACGCTCGACCGGGTACTCGCGGGTGTAGCCGTAGCCGCCGAGGATTTGGATTGCCCGCTCGGTTGACCAGACGGCGACTCGGCCGGCTTTGAGTTTGGCCATGGAGCCTTCAGCGTTTTTGAACTCGCCGTGCTTGGCCAGCCATGCTGCTCGCCAGGTGAGCATGCGGGCGGCGTCGATTTCGGTTGCCATGTCGGCGAGGGTGAAGGCAATCGACTGGTTCTTGATGATGGGGCGGCCGAATGCGTGGCGTTCCTTTGCGTACTCGACGGAGTATTCATAGGCCGCTCGGGCGACGCCGATGGCCTGGGCGGCCACTGCCGGGCGTGTGGCTTCGAAGGTCTGCATTGCGGCCTGAGCGTTGCCGGACTTCCCCTCACGCACTCGGGCGAGGCGCTCGTCGAGCTTGTCCTTGCCGCCGAGCAGGCAGCGTCCGGGAACTCGGACGTCTTCGAGAACCACTTCTGCGGTGTGGCTGGCCTTGATGCCGTGCTTCTTATACTTCTGCCCCATCGACAACCCGGGGGTCTCCGGTGGAACGATGAAACTGGCGTGGCCTTTGGAACCGAGTTCGGGGTCAACGACGGCAACCACGACGTGCACGTCGGCGATGCCACCGTTGGTGATCCATGCCTTGGTGCCGTTGAGCACCCATTCGTCTTTGGCTTCGTCGTACTTAGCGCTGAGGCGATAGCCGCCGACATCGGATCCGGCGTCGGGCTCCGACGCGCAGAACGCGCCGAGCTTGAGGTCTTTGTCGTCGCCGTAGCACTGGGGAACCCATTCAAAGATCTGCTCTTGGGTTCCCGATGCCGCGATGCCCGCAGCTGCGAGGCCCGATCCCATGATTGCGAGACCGATGCCGGCGTCACCCCAAAACAACTCTTCGGTGGCGACGGTGGCAGCGAGCCCGGTCGGGTCTTCGAGCATGACTTGGGCCAGGAACTCCCAGCTGTAGAGACCGATCTTCGCGGCCTCTTGAACGATGGGATACGGGAACTCTTCGCGCTCGTCCCACTCTTCGGCCGCTGGCCGGACGACATCCTCGGCAAAACCGTGCACCCACTTCTGCAATTGGAGGTTGTCTTCGTTGAGCTCGAGAGAAAAGTCTGTCATTACATCGTCTTTGCGTTGTGCCTGCCGAAGGCGCAGGCGTGCGAAATGCTATTTATTACCTATCGGTAACTATTGACTATGAATGTACCGCGCCCACCAAGAAATTTCGCCCGAGCCCGAATTTCATTGGTGTGAAGCCGAACGAAACGCTTTGGCCCGTCGGAAGCATGGGCCATCTGGACCACGTTTCCGACTCAACAATCCACGCCCCTACCCCAACGAGGCAATAACAAAAGGTTGAACCATGAGCGCAAAAGGACCAAAGCCCACTCACGAAGTATTCGTACTCGGCATCTCTGCCCAAGACGTCGAAACGCTCCTACATGCAATGGCCTCCGTGAACCCTCCCCAAGGTGCCCCGGCTGAACTCGAGGTAATCGACCTCGTGACGCCCCAGCCCATCCCGCTGCAGCGAGGCCCCTTCGAAATGCCGGCGGTGGCCGCCTAGGCGAGCCGGTGTGACCACTGCACACCTCAACGTGGCGCGCGCCACGGCCGAAAATCATACAAAGGCAGCGCACGCCGGGTTGCATACATAGCAAGCAACTTCATCAGAACGCACCAAAGGCGACCACCATGTCCGTACGCAACATCGGCAACACCATCGACCAAACACTTGGATCCAGGCTCGGGGGCACGTTGAACGAATACGAACTCAGTGTCTTGAGCCAGTTCAGCACGGTTGTCGAATTGCCCGAAGGCAAGCGCTTCGCGACCGAAGGCTCCGTCGGCCAGGAAGCCGTCGTTATCGTCGAAGGCCTCGCTTCGGTCATGCGTGGCGGCGAGCAGATCGCCGTAGCAGGCAAGGGCGACTTCCTCGGCGAGCTGTCGTTGTTGTTCAATACCCCCCGAAACGCCACGTTGGTCACCGAGACCTCCGTGACCCTCGCAGTACTTAATCGCCGCGAGTTCCATTCGTTGATGAACTTGTGCCCTCGCCTGAAGAAGCTCGTCGAGGACGAAGCGCAGCTGCGGTCCGCCTAACCCCACCGGGTAGGCCTTAAGGCTGGCCTAGAAGTCGTCGAAACCCTGAACATGAGCATGGGGCCTTTCGGTGGACGAATTAGCAAACTCGGTGACGGCCTTGCTCCGTCTGGACCTGTCCCGCCCGCTGCCCCACGCGCCGTCCCGGAAGACTTGCTCATGCAGTCCAAGGGCACCGAGATCAAACGGCTTGCGCTTGGTTGCGCGGTCATCTCCTTCTTCATTCTGATCGGCCTCTTCGCCATCGCTTCTGGGTCGGTAGGCGGCGGCTTCGTAACCGTCGCGTTCAGCCTCTTGTTCCTGGGACTCATGTGGCCTGCTGTCCGAGCGATCCGCACCGGCAACCAACAACGCATGCAGATCTATCGGGATGGCCTCATCACCACGGCAACGGTGACATCGAACCGAACGATTATGCAGGACAGCCGTGGCACGAAAAGGAATCCGATCATGATCGATGTCTTGAACGAAGTGAAGTGGGCCTTTGATGTCGGTGGAGCCGAGTTCTCGGGATCGACCAACGTCGCCTCCGAGCGCGTGGAAAGCCTTCGTCCCGGTGACCCGATCTGGGTACTCACCGATCCCAACGACTTCACCCAGTCGATGGAATGGCCAGCCGGATTCATTTTGGCCGAAGGCAACGAGACTGCACCCCAAGATCGCATCGCCGAAGTACCTCAGGACCACGTGTATCCCGAAGCAGCCTAGGAATCGCTTACACGCCGGTTCTCCCACCTAGTTTCGATCGCACTCAAGCAAGGCAAAGAGGCTGCCGATGCCCCGGTATGGCGATGGGCGTGTACGACGGTTCGGCTCGACAATTCGGCGATGGCACAGCTCCGAGTGGGCCCGCCCCTGCGGCTGCCCCACGCGTGGTGCCAGAGGACTTCGTCTCACAATCGGCAGGCGCTGAACTC
>CAZTDG010000034.1:18233-19598 GCA_964612655.1 uncultured Acidimicrobiales bacterium
CCAATCGATGGAGTGGCCCATCGGCTTTGCCCTAACCGAGAACTCCGCCACGGCGCCCCAGGACGGCGTCGACCCGGCTCCCTCAATCGGGCTTCAGGATGCAGCATCGACACGCCGAATCACCCCAACCGCTCCGCCGCCTGTCATTGAAGAAGTCGTCCGCGACCCAAACGGCGCACCGGTTCGCGTAATGAGCCTCATCGTGGGGTTGGGACACATCGGGCTTCCACTCGTATTCATCTGGGGGATACTCCAGGTTGTTGCAGAGAGCGACTCCACTCAGCGCCTCGTGCTCCTTGCCTTCCTCATCATTCCGGTGTTCTTTGTCATCAACGGCGTGAAACTCATTGCTCAAGCCCTCAAGGGCGGTCATACCGAATCCTAGGAACCCACTGCTTGGGTGCGGGTTGGATAGCCTTCACGGGGTGAGCAACGAGCTAGCCAAGGTCTATTCACCCGCCGACGTCGAGTCGGAAATTTCCCAGAAGTGGGCTGACGCCGGCGTGTTTCATGCCGAGCCCGCAACCGATGGTCCTGAACACTACTCGGTCGTCATCCCTCCCCCGAACGTGACCGCGGCGCTGCATCTCGGGCATGCGCTCAACAACACGCTGCAGGACGTGCTCGTCCGATTTAACCGGATGCAAGGCCGCAACACGATGTGGATGCCCGGCACCGACCACGCAGGCATCGCTACGCAGACCGTCGTCGAAAAGCGCTTGCTGTCGCAGGGCATTCGCCGACTCGACATGGGTCGAGATGCGTTCATCGAGAAGACCCAGGAATGGAAGGACGAGTACGAAGCCACCATTCTCGGCCAGCTACAGGAAATGGGCGCGAGCTGCGACTATGACCGCGTTCGCTTCACGATGGACGACATGTGCGCCACCGCAGTGCGTCACGCCTTCTTCGTGTTGTTCAAAGACGGCCTGATTTATCGGGGGAAGCGACTCGTCAATTGGGACCCGGCTACGGGTACCGCACTCGCCGACGACGAGGTCGAGATGGAAGATATCGAGGGCCACATGTGGTATCTCCGATACCCATTGGCCGACGGCTCTGGCCACGTCACCGTTGCCACCACACGCCCCGAGACAATGCTCGGCGACACCGCCGTTGCCATCAACCCGAACGACCCTCGTGCGGCAGATCTGGCGGGCAAGATGGTTCGGTTGCCAATCGTCGGCCGCGAGATCCCGATCATCGAGGACGACTACGTCGTGTTGCCCGACCCCGAGTCGAGCGACGCCAAGGCCAGGATGTCGAGCGGCTCGCTGAAGGTCACGCCGGCCCACGACCCCAACGACTGGGAGATCGGCCTGCGCCACAATCTCGACGTGATCAACGTGATGGCCGCCGATGCCT
>CAZTDG010000035.1:0-6263 GCA_964612655.1 uncultured Acidimicrobiales bacterium
GCACCGACGTCGCCATCGAATCCGCCGGCGTGGTTCTGGCCTCCAGCGACCCCCGCGGCGTCACCGGCATCATCGACCTCTCCAAGGCGACCTACACAAAGATGATCCAGAACCTCGTGTGGGCCACCGCCTACAACCTTTTGGCCATCCCCATAGCCGCCGGTGTGTTCGCCTTCGCCGGCATCACCCTCCCACCAGCCGCAGCAGCAGTAGCAATGAGCGCCTCCACCATGATCGTCGCCGCCAACGCCCAGCTTCTTCGTCGCCTCGATCTCCGCCCAGAACCACTCCCCAACCCCGAGCCTGCGACTTCGCCACAGCAAGTACCGGCGACTTGAGCCGTGGTCACACTGGCTCTGCGCAACCTCTTGCGGGAGCGCACCCGTCTGGCGATCTCGGTGGGTGGGATCGCATTCGCTGTGACGCTCATCGTGCTGGTCCGAGGCCTCTTCGTCGCATACCAAACACGGGTGGCCGACTACTTCGACGGCGTCGACACAAATGCATGGGTCATGCAATCGGGTACCGCTGATTTCTTCCACTCCTTCTCGCTCCTCCCCGCCGAGTTGCGCGCCGACCTCGCCGACATCCCCGGCGTCGATCACACAACGCCATACGTCGCCCGCCTGGTTGCCCTCGAGGTCGACGGCACCGACACCGTGCTCTATCTCGTCGGGTACGACCCCGCCGACCCAATCACCGGACCTCAACACATCACCGAGGGGACCGCAGGGGTGGGTGGGAACGAGATCGTCATCGACGAGGTCTTCGCGGCGCAACATAACGTCGACATCGGCGACACTCTCACGCTCGAAGGCGCCCAGCTCACCGTGGCGGGCATATCAACTGGCGGGGATCTCGTCATGTTCCAGTACGCGTTCGTCCGCCTCGACACTGCTCGCAACATCCTGGACTTCGGGAACATCGACAACGCCATACTTCTACACCTCGCACGGGGCGCCGACACCGGCGAAGTGCAGGCCTTCATCGAATCGGACCCCAACCTCCAAGTCCGCAGTCCGTCGGAAGTCGTCAAAGTGAATCAGCGGGTGATTAACGACGGATTCCTGCCCGTCATCAAGGTGGTGCTGGCCATCGGCTTCGTCGTTGGCGTTGCCGTCGTCGGGCTCACCATCTACTCCAGCGTCATTGAACGCCGCCGCGAATACGGCGTACTAAAAGCCCTCGGAGCCCGCACCCACCACCTCTTCACCGTCATCACGATCCAATCCCTGCTCGCCGCCGGGTTGGGCTACGCCCTCGGCATAGGGCTCGCCTACGCCGCCCGCTGGGCCTCCCAACGCTGGGTTCCCCAGTTCATCACCGAACTGCAACGCGGCGACCTGGCTTGGGTCGCTCTGGCCACCACAGTCATGGCCCTCGGCGCCGCCACCCTTCCCCTGCTCCGAGTCAGCCGCATCGACCCAGCCGAGGTCTTCCGCTGATGAGCCCCGTTCTCTCCCTCGAGCAGGTCACGAAGACCTTCACCACCGGCTCGACCACCATAGAAATCGTCACCGTGCTTCCAGCCAGGGTGTCTGGAGCAAAATCGCCGTGCGTGCCATCCTCCAGAATCCCGCTACACCGGCTTCCAGGTCTGGAATCGCCAGCAACGTCACGAAGAGCTCCTCGATGTCGAGGACGTCGCGCTCGGCCACCAATCCAAGATGCGATGGAACGACCGATCCGACTGGATCTGGTCCGAGCAACCAACCCACGATGCCCTCGTGACCCTCGAACAGTTCACCGCCGCCCAGGCCGTCTTCACCGGAGCGAAGAGGGCCAAGGTCCGTCGAGAGCGAACCAAACACACCTATTTGCTCAGTGGCCATGTCTACTGCGCAGAGTGCGGTCGACGAATGCAGGGCTCGTGGAACCACAAGAGGGCCTACTACCGCTGCAAGTTCCCTGCTGAGTACGCCGTGGCCAAGGACAAGCACCCGAAGACCATCTACGTCCGCGAGGATTTCCTCACTCCCGCCATCGACCAATGGCTCGCTCAACTCTTTGACGACGAGCACATCGACGAGACATGCGCAGCTCTCGAAGCAGCGAGCGGCCCCGACCTCGCAGAACAGAACCGGTTGGCCAGCGCTCGCAAGAAGCTCAAGGACTGCGACGACAAGCTCGCCAAGTATCGCGAAGCGCTCGAGGCTGGCACCGATCCCGCCATCGTCGGCGAGTGGATCGAGGAAGTGAAGCTGGCCCGCAAAGCAGCCGAAATTGCGCTCCGCCCCAAGGGCGGCGACGGTCGGCTCACGTCAACCGAGATCAAGAATCTCGTCCGCCAGCTCAAGGGAATCGTCGCCATCCTGGCCAACGCCGACCCAGAGGATCGCAAAGCCGTCTACAGCGAACTGAACCTCGCAGTCGTCTATCACGACGATGGACGTATGCAGGTCTCCGCCGGACATGATGCGTGTACTAACGAGTGTGTCGGAGGGGGTGTGCTGGTTCAGGACATAGGAAACATGTTGTTCAGGACATAGGAAACAGTCGGGTTGGCATCGTGGTTGATGTCGAAGGCTCGAGCGATCATCACGGCGGTCACGGTGGAGGGGATCTCGCAGTCCGAGGCTGCGAGGCGATTCGGTGTTTCTCGGAGTTGGGTCTCGAAACTGATGGCCCGCTATCGGACAGAGGGCGAGGCGGCGTTCGAACCGCGTTCGAGGCGGCCGCGCTCGTCACCGAACCGGGTTGCAGATGTCGTGAACGATCTGATTGTGAACCTGCGCGAACAACTCACCGCAGATGGGCTGGATGCCGGCCCTCACACGATCCAATGGCACCTCCAAGCCGACCACGGCATCGACGTGTCGGTGTCCACAATCCGTCGGCGGCTCGTCGCGGCCGGGCTGGTCGAACCCGCCCCGAAGAAACGGCCAAAGAGCAGCTACATCCGGTTCGAAGCCGCACTACCGAACGAAACCTGGCAGTCGGACTTCACCCACATCTACCTGGCCGACGGCACCGACACCGAGACCATCACCTGGCTCGATGACCACTCCCGATACGCCCTCCACGTCTCGGCCCATCGCCGTGTCACCGGGAACATCGTTCGTGACACCTTTGACGAAACCGCCCAAACACACGGGTTCCCGGCGTCGGTACTCACCGACAACGGTCAGGAACCCGAAGGGTTCCCGTTTACACCGTTCGGTTCGCCGGGTTCCGGGGCGGCCGGAATCAGATCGAGACCCGACTCGCCGAGTTGGGCATCAACCACAAACACACTCGACCCAACCACCCGACCGCCACTGGCAAAGTCGAACGGTTCCAACAGACCCTCAAGAAATGGATGGCCGCCAGACCACCCGCCGAAACACTCGCCGGTCTTCAACGCCTGGTCGATGAGTTCGTCGACATCTACAACCATCGACGTGCTCACACCGCGGTTGGCAAGGTCCCACCAGCCGTCGCCTATCGCCGGCTCCCCAAAGACGCCCCCGGCAACCACGGCGCCGGAAATCACTATCGGATACGTCACGACCGAATCGACAAAACCGGCACCGTGTCACTCCGCCGAGCTGGTCGGATGCACCACATCAGCCTGGGTCGGCCGCTCAAAGGCACACCCGTCGTGCTCATCATCGACGACCTCGAAATCCGAGTCGTGAACAAGACCACGGGCGAGCTCATCCGACACCTCACCCTCAACCCCGATGTCGGCTACCAGCCCCGCTTCAAAACGTAGAAACCCTCGAACCCGGGGGTTCGAGGGTTTCCGATGTCCTGAGACATCACAATGGTGTCGGAGGGGGGACTTGAACCCCCACGTCCCTAAGGACACAGGCACCTTAAGCCTGCGCGTCTGCCAATTCCGCCACTCCGACGTGACTTTGATGTTGTGGTTCTGGTCTCCCGGAACCGGTGAATAATCGTAGCCGATCACCGCTCAAGGTCCACCCTTTCCACTCGTCCACTCGTATCGGTGGACAGCTCGCTTCGAGCCTTCTCCCCGTGACCGCTGGACGACGTCCTTGCCAGCCCTAGTTCTGGTTGAACGTGCGGATTGCCAGCGCGGAGGCCACACCGAGGATCCCGAAGATCCAGACGAGTGACCAGAACAGCGAGCTGCCAGGGTTGTTGCCAGCGAGGATGGCTCGCATTGCATCGATGGTGAGCGTCACTGGTTGCCGTGAGGCGAAGGCCTGAAGCCATTCGGGCATGTTCTCCACCGGGGCGAAGGTCGACGCGGCAAAGACGAGTGGGAAGACAGGCAGGAATGCTGCAGCTTGCACGGCCTCGACGTCTTTGACCTTGAGCGCCATCAGCGTGAATACCCAGGTGAAGGCTTGGGCGAACAAGATTCCTAGCAAGATGGCTGCAATCACTGCCAAGACCCCGCCCGGAGGACGGAAGCCGAGAATCAATCCAACGATCACAATCACGATCGACGTGATCAGCGTTCTCGTCGCGTCGGCGAGTGTTCGGCCGATCAACACCGCGGCGCGTGCCATCGGCAGCGAGCGGAATCGGTCGATCGCTCCCGACTCGAGATCTTGGGCCAGGCCAATAGCGGTGTTGCTGCCGGCGAACATCGAGGTCTGGACGAGCACGCCTGGCACGAGGAAGTCGATGTAATTGATTCCGGTGTCAATGGACCCGCCGAATACGAAGTTGAACAGCAGGACGAACATCAATGGCTGGATCGTGGAAAAGACGATCACCTGTGGTGTGCGGCTGAGTCGCAGCAGGTTGCGTCGGGTCATCGTGGCCGCATCACGGAAGATATTTGGTGAAGGCGATGCGCTGGGGGCGTTGATTGTGGTCATTGGTGACTACTCGCTTTCGTTGCCGGTGAGAGATAAGAACACATCGTCGAGCGATGGGCGTTGGACGGCGATTTCTGCCAATTCGAGCGCAGCGTCATCGAGCGCGGCAGCGACGTTGACGAGTGTCTCCACCTTGTTTGAGACCGGAGCCGATATTTCGCCCACGGTGTTCACACGAGCCTCGCTACCGGTGATCGAGGTGATGATTTCGGCGGCTTTGGCCACGGCATCGCGATCTACCGGCGTCACGACGAGCACGTCGCCGCCCATTTGCTGTTTGAGCTCGTCGGAGGTGCCTTCGGCAATGAGCTTTCCGGAGTCGATGACCGAGATCTGGTCGGCCAGTTCGTCGGCCTCTTCGAGGTATTGGGTGGTCAGCAGCACGGTGGTGCCTTCGCCAACGAGTTCACGCAGGAACTCCCACAGCTCGATTCGGGTGCGCGGATCTAGGCCCGTTGTCGGCTCGTCGAGGATCAGCACCTTGGGTCGACCGACGAGGCTTGCGCCGAGGTCCAGTCGTCGTCGCATGCCTCCCGAATAGGTGCGAACTTGTCGGTCGCCGGCTTCGGTCAGCGACAGCCGCTCGAGCGCCTCATCGGCACGTTGTTTCGCGACAGCTTTCGGAAGTTGATACAACCTGCCGACGATCTCGAGGTTCTCTCGGCCGGTGAGAAGGTTGTCGACCGCCGCGTACTGGCCGGCGAGCCCGATCCTGCTGCGAACCTCTCGAGACTGTTTGCACACGTCGAGGCCATCGACGGTCGCCGTGCCGGCAGTTGGGGTGAGCAGCGTCGTCAAGACGTTGACGAGGGTGGTCTTCCCGGCGCCGTTCGGGCCGAGCAGACCGCGCACTTCGCCATCGGCGACCGAAAGGTCCACTCCATCGAGCGCCTTGACCGAACCAAAGTCAACTTCAATCCCGTTCGCCTGAATGATCATTTAGGCAACGCTATCTGCGGGAGTCGTTGCAGCGGGCGGAGCCAAGCAGCGCAGAGGCCCCGGAAATGAGCGCTCTATTCGTCGTCGACGAACTGGTCGAGCACAACCGTCATCGCCGCAAGGTCCAACGAGCCATCTGGCTCCAACCCTGCGCTGCTCAAGTTCTCGCCGAACCACAGGTCGTGACGCAAGGTCACCAGTGGAGCCAGTGCAGCTTCACCAAAGACGATGCTCTCGGCTTCGGCGTAATCCAACTGGCGTTGAGCGCCATCGAGCTCTTGGCGAGCGTCGACGAGCACCTCGTCGAGGCGATCGATCGAAATCCCGGTGATGTTGTCGGGGCCATCGGAGCCGAACATGGCGGCCAGGTCCGACTCACGAGACGGCGACGTCGACACGGTTCCAAAGCGGAACAGTCCGAGTTCGCCGTTGGCGGCCAGGGTTCCGTACTCGAGCGGGTCGTGGCCAACAGCCGTTGCGTCCAGCCCGATCTCTTGGAGCGCCTCGGCAATCGCCGTGGCAAGTTGTGCCTCAGCGGAGACCTCGGCG
>CAZTDG010000035.1:6363-19262 GCA_964612655.1 uncultured Acidimicrobiales bacterium
GCCTCGTCCAGATCGACCTCGCATGCTCCGGCACACGCATCGATTGTTTCGGCGCCATCGTTGCCAGACGGAGCGAAACCGTCCATCACGGCAAGGTCGGGGAAGAACTCATCTCGGATCGCTTCACGATCAATGCTGTGCAGGATCGCTTGACGAACCAGCGGGTCATCGAGAGGCGCTTCACTCGCATCCATTGCAAAGAACACGTGCACACCGCGATCGGATTGGCTGTGCTCGATGCCCGGCAGCGATTGCTCGGGGTCGAGGCCCACGCCCAGGTCGACCTCGCCAGCGGCCAACAACGAACCCTCAGGGTCCCAGTACAACTCGATTGCAGAAATCTCGCCGGGAACTTCTTCGCCCTGCATGCGAATGCCGTCTTCCCACAAGGCAACCGGCTGGTACGTCGCAGACGATGTGAGTGGGAACTCGCCCGCCCCAACATCGGGTCGGGTGTCGTCGGCTGGCACGACGCCAAAGATGACGCCGCCAAGAACTTCGGCCAAGTCCGCAAATGGCGTGGTCAAGGTGATCTCCACCTCGTCCTCGCTCACCGCGCTGATGCCAGACACCGTGGTCACGGCGGACTCGGGATCTCCAGCTTCGAGCCATCCCTCGACAGCCCACAGACTCGGTCCGCTGAGCGAACTAACACCCTGACCGGCGATCCGGTTAAGGCTGGCAACCACATCGTCGGCGGTGATCTGCTCACCGTTGCTGAACACGTGCCCGCCCAACGCGAATGTCCAGGTCAATCGGTCGCCGCTGACACGCCAGTTGTCGGCCAATGCGGGTTCGGCCAAACCGGTTGTTGAGTCGATTTGGGTCAACCCATCGGTCAGCACATCGGTGACGAGCACCGCGATCGGGTCGGTTTCATCGATGTCGTGTGGCTCAACAAACTCAAGGTTCGGAACCCCAACGCGCAACGTGACCGCTTCATCGATAAAGGCAATGGCGTCGGGCACCGTGGAGGTCGACGATTCAGTGGTCGTCGTCGTGTTCTCCGCATCGGTGCGGTCATTTAGCCCTGAATCAGCGTCTGGGCCCGCGTTTTCACTCGAACCGGAGCAAGCAGACACCACAAAAACCAAGGCGAAAACCAAGGAGACCAGACGAACTGGCCGAGGAAAGCTGCGTAGAGCGGTGCTGCACACACCCTCCCCGTCGGATATCTAAGGAGATATGTGAGTCATAGGGCCTACATCCCCCGACTTTTTTGGTGACTAGGCGAAGTCGAACAAAAGCGCGAGGGCAACCGTCGTGAAGCTAAATGCGGTTGCCACCAGGATGGTGATCCGATTCAGGTTTTGCTCAACAACGGTCGAACCAGCTGAGGTAGCACCCAAGCCACCACCGAACATGTCGGAAAGACCGCCTCCACGACCACTGTGAAGCAGCACGAGGAAAACCAGCGCCAAACTCAAGATGATGTGGATGATAAGGACGAACCAAAACATCAATTACTCCTAAAGACCGATCCCCAGTTTAACGCAGACGGTACTGAATACAGCCCGCGAAGTCGTCTGGGGACAAAGAGGCCCCACCGATGAGCGCGCCATCGATATCGGGCTCGGCCATCAACTCAGAAACGGTACCCGGTTTGACCGAACCGCCGTACTGAATTCGAACCGTTTCGGCGGTCTCGGACTTGTACAAATCGCCCACCGTGTCCCGAATAAGCTTGCATCCCTCCTGAGCGTCATCTGGTGTGGCGGTTGCGCCCGTACCGATCGCCCAGATCGGCTCGTACGCGATAACCATCTCGCCGACCTGCTCGGCCTTCACCCCGGCCAACCCTTCGGTCACCTGGGTGACGATGTGATTCTTCATCTCGCCAGCTTCGCGCTGCTCGAGGGTTTCGCCCACGGCCATGATCGGCGTCATGTTGTGCTTGAAGACCGTCCTGACCTTCAGGTTGACTTGCTCGTCGGTCTCGCCGAAGTGCTGGCGGCGTTCGCTATGACCACAGATCACAAACGACACGTACAGCTTTTCCAACATCGCCGCCGAAACCTCACCGGTGAAGGCGCCAGTAATTTCTTCGTGACAGTTCTGAGCGCCAAGCGCGATCGGAATCTTGTCGCTCTCGAGCAAGGTCTGCACCGAACGAAGACTGGTGAACGGTGGGTGGATCGAAATGTCGACCGCCTTAATGTCGTCCTTGGTCAGCGCATAAGACAGCTTCTGGACGTGTTGGATCGCCTCAAAGTGATTGAGGTGCATCTTCCAGTTGCCGCTCATCAACGGTTTACGAGTCATGGTTGGTCGCTTTCTCTATGGGGACAGCCCCGTTTAGCTCCGCAATGCAGCGAGGCCGGGCAGGTCGCCCTTCTCGAGTAGTTCGAGGGAGGCGCCACCGCCGGTTGATACGTGGTCGATCTGGTCATCGAGACCAAATTGCTTTGCCGCAGCAGCGCTGTCGCCGCCACCGATGACGGTGAAGGCGCTGGAATCGGCGAGTGCTTGGGCGACGTGGCGAGTTCCGGCTTCAAAGCGCGGATCCTCGAACACACCGACGGGGCCGTTCCACAGAACGGTTTGGGCATCCGCGATGATCTCGCTGAACTCCGCTGCTGTGCCGGGGCCGATATCGACGCCGTTCCAGCCATCGGGGATGCTCCGACCGACTTGTCGAACCTCTCCCCCAGCTTCGGGGTTGAACAGTTCTCCACCCGGGCCGAGTGCGGTGATATCAGTTGGAAGCACGATCTTGTCGGTGCCTTGGAGCACCTTGCAGAAGTCGACCATCGATTCCTCGAGCAACGACTCACCAACTGAGTGACCCATGGCAGAAAGGAACGTGTACGCCATGCCTCCACCGATCAGCAAGCGATCGACACGAGGCAACAGGCACTCGATGACCGCGACCTTGTCGCTGACCTTCGAGCCGCCCATGATTGCCACGAAAGGCTTGCGAGCGTTGTCACGTACCCCGCCGAGGATCTTGACTTCCTTTTCCAGGAGGCGTCCGGCGGCCGAAGGCAAATGTGCCGGAGGGCCAACAATGGAAGCGTGCTCTCGGTGCGAGGCTCCAAAGGCGTCGTTGACGTAGGCGTCCTGACCCTCGATCAGCTTCTGCACGAAGGCCGGATCATTGGATGTCTCGCCCGGATCGAACCGAAGGTTCTCGAGCAACGTCACCCCCGGAAGCAACGATTCGAGGTGTGCGCGAACCGGTTCGATTGAATACTTGGGGTTCGGTTCGCCCTTCGGGCGACCGAGGTGGCTCATCGCGGTGACTTCAGCACCTTGGTCGAGAAGCCATTTCAGCGTCGGGAGGGCCGAACGAATGCGAAGGTCATCGGTAATTTCGCCATTGTGAATTGGCACGTTGAAGTCGGCTCGAACGAGCACTCGCTTCCCGGTGAGATCTCCCAGGTCTTCAAGCATTGGAACGGTCACAGTGTCGGAATCCTTCTCCGTATGGCTAGGTCAAACAGCGCTAGCTGGAAACAGGTACGCAAGCCCACAGGGGGCTTGCGTACCGGTCACGTCATTTTGCGTTAGTCGCTAGGACTACTACTTCTTCTTTTTCTTGGCCGCAGGCTTCTTCTTAGCCGCTGGCTTCTTGACTGCCGTCTTCTTCTTGGCGCCAAGCTTCTTCTTGCGCTTGGCAACGATCTCGGTCAGCTCAACAAGGCGGGTCGAGTAACCCATCTCGTTGTCGTACCAACCAGCGACCTTCACGAGGGTGCCCATGCTCATCGTGAGACCAGAGTCGTAGATGCATGATGCGGTTCGGCCAACAATGTCGGCCGACACCAGTGGCTCCTCGGTGTACTCCAAGACGTTCTTCATCGGGCCCTTGGTAGCGGCCTCTTTGAACGCAGCATTGATCTGCTCAACGGTCGCAGGCTTCTTGAGCACACAGGTGAAGTCGGTGAGCGAACCGTCTGGAATTGGCACACGCAATGCCATGCCATCGAGCTTGCCGGCCATCTTCTTGAGCACGAGGCCGGTTGCACGAGCAGCGCCCGTGGTGGTGGGCACGATGTTGACCGCAGCGGCGCGAGCACGACGGAAATCCTTGTGCGGCGCATCGACGATGTTCTGGTCGCCGGTGTAGCCGTGAGCGGTGGTCATGAGACCTTCAACGATGCCGAACTTATCGTCGAGCACCTTCACCAACGGCACGAAGCAGTTCGTGGTGCACGAAGCGTTCGAGATGACGTGATGCTTCGCAGGATCGTAGGTGTCGTCATTTACGCCGAGCACGAACGTCGCGTCGCAGGACGCTGGAGCGGAGATCAGTACCTTCTTGGCACCAGCACGGAGGTGTGCGCTCGCAGCTTCTTTGGAGTTGAAGACACCGGTCGACTCGATTACGACGTCGATACCGAGTTCCTCCCATGGGAGGTCTTCGGGGTTGCGCTCGGAGAGCACTTTGATGCGGTCGCCATCGACACGAAGCTCGGACTTTCCAGCTGAAATCTTGCCGGGGAAGCGTCCATGTACAGAGTCGTTCTGGAGAAGCGCCGCCATCATGTCGATCGATCCGAGATCGTTCACTGCCACGAAGTCGATGTCGGCGCCGGTTGCCTTTGCGGCACGGAAGTAGTTTCGGCCGATGCGCCCAAAACCGTTAATTGCTACTCGCACGGTCATATGTAGGTGATCCTTTCGGGGATGTCCACAGATCGTTCTAGCGCGCCGCGGGTCCGAAGTGGCGTGTATTCCCGCTTTGTTTTGATGAAAGGAACAAAGGAGAGATGGCCGACCTATCACTAATGGAGATAGGTGGCCTCACAATCAGTGAACTTCACCCCGACGTCGAGGCTTTCCCTACATCGCGATGGGTGACGTTTGGAGGATGACCTAAGCGGCCAAGGATCCCTGCCGTAGCCTCGGCAATCGCCACGGAACGATGCTGACCGCCGGTGCAACCAAAGGCGATCGTGAGATAGCTCTTGCCCTCCTGCACATAGGCGGGAAGCAACAGTCCCAACATCCGCTCGAGCCGTTCGAGAAAGGCTCCCGTCAACGGCTGGGCGAGCACATAATCGCTCACCGGTGAATCGAGCCCGGTGAGTGGTCGCAACTCCTCCACCCAATGCGGGTTCGGCAAGAATCGGCAATCGAGCACAACGTCGACATCGATCGGCAGGCCGTGTTTGTATCCGAACGACACCACCTGGGTGGTCATGGCTCCTGTTGGCGACTCGGTGCCGAAGAGGTCGACCAACCGGTCACGCAGCTCATGCACGTTGAGGTCCGACGTATCGATAGCGACGTCGGCCTCTGCTTTGACGGCTTCGAGCGCGACCCGTTCGCCCTCGATGGCCTCGGTCAGCCCGGTGTCGCCAAATGGATGGCGCCGGCGGGTGGACTCATAGCGTCGAACCAGAGTCGCCGTCGACGCCTCGAGATAGAGGATCCGCACTCGAGCGCCACTCGCTCGCAGCTCAGCGATCGCTCCGAGCAGGTCGTCGACGTTCGCTCCACCCGGAACAGCGAGCGCAACGTTGCCGGTGGTTGAACCAGGCGCATCGGCGAGTTCGCCGACCTTGGCGATCAGCGACGGTGGAAGGTTGTCGATGACAAACCACCCAAGGTCTTCCAGCACGTTCGCAGCGTGTGACCGTCCGGCCCCTGAGTTTCCGGTAACGACGAGGAACTCACTCACAGTGCAACCTTAGTCCTTTAGCGACGCTCGCTGACGAGCACGAGCAAACGTGGAATGGCAGCGGCGGCGGCGTAGTAGGGCGACTTGTCGAGAAAGCCTTGCGGCGGCGCTGGCTCATGCATCTCGGTGAGAAACAAACCCTCGGCTGACATCGCGTTTACGTATCGACTCAACGGGCGATGCACGAATGGAATGAAGACGTCCTTGTGGACCTCTTCTACTTGTGACGACTCGGTCAAATACGGGCCCAACCGCCAATACTGCTCTGGCGGGTCGACCATGTGGTCGTCGATCCAGCCCGAACCTGGGGCCTGCAACAACGGATGATTGAGGAAGAACACGAACCGACCGCCCGGTTTGAGGACTCGCGCTACCTCGGCGATAGCTGGCTCAAGGGGATCGATGTGTTCGAACACTAAGCACGCCACAGCCGCATCGAAGCTCGCCGTAGCGGCCGGGATCGCCGCGGCGTCAGCGAGTACGAACTTGGGGCCGCCGCCGCGCTCGGAGGCTCGCGTGATCAGCTCTGCGGTCGGGTCAAAGCCGACAACGGTCCCGACCTCGCCAGCGACCCGACGTGCGACCTGGCCTTCTCCGGTCCCGATGTCGAGGACCCGGTCGAAGCCGTCCAACAGCTGATGGGCAAGCGGAAGAATCTGCTCCTCATACTCAGGGTCAACGCCTTGGGTGAAGCCATGATCCCACCAATCAGCGTGAGATTCCCACAACCCATCTACGTCGACCACCGATCAACCTTCGTCGTCGGCGCTCACCGGTGACGATACGAGGATCAAGGGACCGTCTTCCATGGTCACGAAGACGCCAACGTCGCCTTGATGCAGTGCAAGCGGTTGAGCATCCAGAACGGTTCTGCTGACGACCGCGCTCGTGCGCGTGTCGACCTCGATAAGGGCCTGCCCCGCACGCAAACCAACCCATACAGAATTCCCAGCAAAACCCGCATCGACGGGATCGCGCCCAACCGGCACGGTAACGAGAACCTCGCCGCTGACCGGATCGACTCGAAGCAACGCACCTTCCGACGCCGACAACGCCCACAGCGTGTCGGGGCCTGCGGTGACGCTGATGATCGCGTCGCCGAGATCGAGGGCCTGCACGGTGAAGTCCGCAGTGTTGATGCGATACACCAGTCCGTCTTCACCAAGCGCCCATACCGATCCAGCACCGATCGTGATGTCGACCACAACAGTGGGGACCGAGACGCTGTTGGTTACCGAACCATCGGCTTTGTTAATTCGAGCGACCTGGCTTCGGTCCTCGTTGTAGGTCCAGTACCCGCGCTCTTCCTCAGCTAGGAACCGCGCCGGGCTGTAATCGACGAAGGTTGGATCGGCGTCATTGGCCAAGGTCAGGACACCAATGCCTGTGGCTTCGGTGCTGATCCATGCCCGATTCCGGGAGATGAACAGTCCGGTCGGGTTCGCCGCCAACTCACCGGTCTCGGTGATCGGACCATCTGAGCCTGCTCCCCAGACGGCGTAACTTCCGGATTCGCCTACCGCCACCAAGCGCCCGTCCTGTTCGTCAGCGAACGTCGGGACAAACGGAGCATCGATTTCGGTCACCGAACCCGGTGGCAACTCCAGGACCAACGCGCTCATGTTCGCCAACTGTTGCTCCAGATCGTCGTTCTCGCGCTGCAAGTCGTCGATCTCATCTTGAAGCTGCGCTTCAGTATTTTCGGGTTGCTCAAATACCTCGTCTCCCGCAGCGGGAGTATCCACGACTTCGCCAAGTTCCGCCCGCAACTCGCTAACCATCGACCGTTCGCGCAGCCAGAGAGCCCCAAGTAATCCGCACAGCACAGCCAAGGCCGTTGCTAGCGCGAGCAAGATCGGACCCGTTCGGCGCCGAAAGCTGTCATCGACCAAGTCGCTATAAGGCACCCCTTCGTCTTCGTGCACAACGGGCAGTGACGTCGGCCCAGCTGGGTCAGAAGGCGTTGGCGCGAAACCTATATCGGGTTTCGCGCTCGGCTGGCTGGCAAATGGATCTCGGCTTCGGTCAGCGCCCCCGGTCGTCTCTGTTGGACGGGAATCGATGGTCAGCGATTCCGCTTCAGACGTGGAGGTCTCCGACGTAGAGATGGTCATCGCCGCCTCCGGAACCGGAACCCTCGACACTGCGCGTTGTCGGGTCAGTTGGCGATTGGCTTCGACCTCGTCGCGAAGGTCGATCTTCGGCCAATCGAGGGCCGGGACACTCGTAGCGACCTGTTGACCAGCAGCGTCGCCCGCTTCGATCGAGCGAACAGCGTCGGCTCGCTCCACCTCAGGTGGCGACTCGTCGAGCTCCGGCTCCACGGTCTCCTCGGCAACGTGAGCTGAACCCTCTGGCTCAGCAAGCTCCAGCTCGCCGTCGACGACCGTCTCGGGCATGGACTCTTCAACGTTTGCTTCGGGTCGGAGTCGTACGTCGAATTCTCCGTCATGAGCTTCGAGCGCTCGCGGAGGCGCGGTCTGGTGTTTCAGGCCCTCGACATCGTCGCCGTCGATGGCAGCCGCGTCGAGCGGACCATAGGGATTCAGCCTGCGCACCGGGCCGGCGGATTCTTTTGGCGGATGCCACTTACCGTCGCCGCCGATCCACCAACCTGGACCACCCCACTGGTCACTCATTGCCAACCCCCACTTGCACCGAGATCACGAGGCGCGCAAACCGCGGTCCATCGTCGAAATCCAGTTCTAGGCGCGGGAGGGCACATATCGGGCTAGAGGGTAGTCGCGAATCAGCGAAACTTCCCCTCGGCAAGACCCACCGATCAGTTCGACGAGAAAAGACCCACCGATCAGCTGCGATGAAGGTGTTCCCAGACGTTGTCTGCAACCGTGTCCGGAAGCCAGCTCAACTCGCGCAAGTCCTCGACGCTGGCCGCCTTGACCGCGCGAACGCCACCGAGTTCTTTGATCAGACGGGCCTTGCGCGCCGGCCCCAGCCCAGCGATGTCGTCCAGCGCTGACTTCGTCATGCGCTTGCCGCGCAACTGACGGTGGTACGTGATCGCAAAGCGGTGAGATTCATCGCGCAATCGCTGCAACATGTAGAGCGCTTCGGATTGGCGAGGGATGCGAATGGCCTCGCTACGACCGGGAATGAACACTTCTTCGAACTGCTTGGCGAGCGAAACGATCGGGATCTCCTCCTCGAGGCCCAATTCCTCGAGCACAGCGAGCGATGCCGACAGCTGACCCTTGCCACCATCGACCACGATCAGGTTTGGGGGGTAGGCGAACTTCCCGCGTTCCTCGATCGGCTTCTCGCGATCGAGCAGGTAGCTACGCAAACGCCGGTCGAGGACCTCGGCCATGGCAGCGAAATCGTTGTTGCCATCAACGGTCTTGATCTTGAACCGTCGATAGTCAGACTTCTTGGGCAGGCCATCCTCGACCACCACCATCGATCCCACGTAGTCGGTGCCCTGAATATGGCTCATGTCGTAGCACTCGATCCGCAGCGGCGCTTCCGGTAGATCCAAGTAGCTCTGGAGCTCACTCAGCGCCTTCGAACGACTGTTGTGATCCGATGCCCGCTTCAGCCGATGCCGGGCGAAGGATTCCTTCGCGTTTCGAGTGACGGTTTCGAGAAGCGCCCGCTTGTCGCCACGCTGAGGTATCCGCAACGAAACTTGGGATCCTCGCAGCGCCCCGAGCCAGGCGGCGTAAAGATCAGGGTCGCTGCTTTGGACGGGAACGAGTACCTGCTTGGGATACCCAACCGCTGGTTCTTCGGAATACACCCCTTCGAGAATTCGGTCGATCAACTCGGCCTCGTCCACCTCTTCCACACGATCGACGATGAAGCCCCGTCGCCCGACCACCCGGCCGCGGCGGACAAAGAAGACCTGCACAGCGGTTTCGAGTTCGTCACCGTGGGTGCCGATGACGTCGTAATCGTCGGCACGAGTGCCGACCATCTGTTGCTTCTCGATCGCCTTTCGAACAGAGCCCAACTGGTCTCGCAGGCGAGCGGCGTACTCGAATTCGTAGGCTTCGGCCGCGCCGGTCATCCGCTGTTCGAGTTCGGCGATAACCAAATCGGTGTCGCCATCGAGGAACGCGAGAAGATCGTCGACGAGGGTTTGGTAGTCCTCCGGTGTGATCTCGCCAACGCAAGGCCCCGAACACTTCTCGATGTGAAACAGCAGGCAGGGACGTCCGAGCTTGGCGTGGCGTTGCAGCTTGTTGTCCGAACACGTCCGCACCGGAAAGGTTCGAAGCAAAAGGTCCAACGTCTCTCGGATCGCATAGGCATGCCCAAACGGACCGTAGTAGCGGACCCCCTTGCGTTTCTTACCCCGCATCACCATGGCCCGCGGCCACTCATCGGACTCGGTGACCGCCAGGAAGGGATAGCTCTTATCGTCGACGAGGCGAATGTTGAAACGCGGACGGTGCTGTTTGATCAACGAGTACTCGAGCATGAGCGCTTCGAGTTCGTTCTCGACCTGGATCCATTCCACCGATTCAGCAGTCCGGACCATCGTGGCGGTTCGCAAGGGCAGGTTCTTCTGGAAATAGCTGCCCACGCGGCTACGCAGATTCTTTGCCTTGCCTACGTAAATGATGCGTCCATCACGGTCACGGAACTGATAACTCCCCGGTTGATCAGGGATTGTTCCGGCAGGCGGGCGCTCGACCACCTGCATAACCTAACGGGAGTATTACCACTCTGGTGCCGCTGGCGGCTACCGTATAGAACGTTCTGGCCTCGGGCGGCTTCAGGAGGATTTCTGTGAGCATGCTGCTCGTCGTACAAGCTGGACATGACGGTACCGACCGCCGCGATTCGCAGTTGCGTCGGTTCGCCGACGCAAGTGTTCTCGATCATGCGTTACGTCGGCTCTCGGGCTACAGCGATGGCCCACTGATCGTGTCGGTTTCTGATCTACCTATGGATGAGGAAGTCGAAGCGGTCGCTGCCCAACACGGCGCAGCCGTCGTCAAGGGCCCGTCCGACGACCTTCTGGCGCGCTTTGTTGAGGTGATTGCCGACTACCCAGCGGAGCATCTGATTCGAATCCCCGCTGACTCACCGTTTGTGGATCGTCATCTCGTCAGCGAGATCGCGCGACATCACCTGGAGTCGGGCGCTGACTACACCTCGAACACGCTGTTGCGAACATTTCCCCGGGGCCTCGAAGTAGAGGCGGTTCGTTCCGATGCGCTACTCGATGCTGCGGAGCAAGCCAACGCTGAGGAACGCGCCGGCGTCACGACGTTCGTCACCCGGCGACCAGCGACCTATGCGCTAAGTGCCGTTCTGGCCGCTGGCGACTACGAAGACCACGACTGGCGCTCGACCGACGCCGCATCGATCGGCCGTTTGACCGACTTGCTCAACGCGAGCGGCGGAGACCTGACCAGGCCGTGGAGCGACTACCTCCCCTTCGATAAGCCAGTCACCTCCGATGCAACAGTCCGCCTGCGTGTGGCTCGCGACAATGTCGCGACCGCCCTCGCTGGCCTCACCGATCCAATCGGCCATCCACCCGAGCCCTTCCCACTCGGCGACGCTAGCCGTCGCTCCTGGGGCGTTTGGTCAGAAGAAGAACTCGTTGGGGCAATCACCGTCTCGGTCCAGAACGGCTGGGGAACTCTCGCCGGGCACTTCGCCGCCGACCTCAGTCCATCGCTAGCCCAAGAAACGTTGCAGGCGGTCGATCGACGACTCCTCGACGATGACCAGGTGCTCGCTCTGACTATCGACGGCTCCCGAATTCGCCAGTACCGCGGGGAATAACGTCGGCTGCATTGGCAGCGTCGAGATTCGGGCCTAGTTGGGCAACAGTTTCGCTAAGTAGCGGCCCGTGTGAGATTCGCCGACCCCAGCCAAATGTTCTGGGGTTCCATACGACAGCACCTTGCCGCCACCAGAACCACCCTCCGGACCCATGTCGATGAGGTAGTCGGCTGTCTTGACCACATCGAGGTTGTGCTCGATGACCAGCACCGAGTTTCCTTGGTCAACCAAGCGGCTCAGGACCGTGAGCAGCCGGCGGATGTCTTCGAAGTGAAGCCCGGTTGTTGGCTCATCCAGAATGTACATCGTGTGGCCGGTCGATCGCTTGGCGAGTTCCGAGGCCAGTTTCACTCGCTGAGCTTCGCCACCGGAAAGCGTCGGCGCTGGCTGGCCTAGCCGCACGTAGCCCAAGCCGACATCGACGAGTGTTTGAAGGTGTCGAGCAATTGGTGGCTGGTTCGCGAAGAACTCCAGCGCCTCCTCGATTGGCATCGCTAGGACATCAGCGATGTTCTTGCCCTTGAACAAGATGTCGAGTGTGTCCCGGTTGTACCGCTTGCCCTTGCATAGCTCGCACGGCACGTACACGTCGGGGAGGAAGTGCATCTCGATCTTGATCGTGCCGTCGCCCGAGCAAGCCTCACAACGACCGCCCTTGACGTTGAAGGAGAACCGGCCCGGCAAGTAGCCGCGGACCTTGGCTTCATTGGTCTGGGCGAACAGTTTCCGCACGTGATCGAACACGCCGGTGTAGGTGGCGGGGTTAGAGCGAGGGGTTCGACCGATCGGGCTTTGGTCGATCGCGATGACCTTGTCGATGTGCTCGGTTCCTTCGACCTTCTTGTGCAACCCGGGCGGCATCTTCGACCCGTAGATCTTCTGCATCAAGCTCGGCAGCAGGATCTGGTTGACCAGCGAGGACTTGCCCGATCCCGACACTCCCGTGACGCCGACAAAGACCCCGAGGGGGATCTCGACATCGATGTTCTGCAGGTTATTTTCTCGAGCGCCTCGAACCCAGATCGACTCGCCCTTCAGTTCCCGGCGCTTCTCGGGCACCGGGATCGAACGCTTTCCGGCTAGGTACTGGCCAGTCAACGATTCCTTGTTCTTGAGGAGCTGTTTATAGGTGCCGGAGTGAACGATCTGCCCACCGTGCTCCCCCGCCCCCGGCCCGATGTCCACGACATGGTCGGCGATGGCGATGGTTTCCTCATCGTGTTCAACGACCAAGACCGTGTTACCCAGTTCGCGCAGTCGAATCAGTGTCTCGATGAGACGCTGATTGTCGCGCTGATGGAGCCCGATCGAAGGCTCATCGAGGACGTAGAGCACACCGACAAGACCGCTACCGATCTGACTCGCTAGGCGAATGCGTTGCGCCTCGCCACCAGCCAGCGTGGAGGCGTTTCGTGAAAGCGACAGATAATCGAGCCCGACATCGAGCAAGAATCCCATTCGAGCGTTGATCTCTTTGACCACTTGCTCCGCGATCAACATGTCACGGTCGTTC
>CAZTDG010000036.1:0-16740 GCA_964612655.1 uncultured Acidimicrobiales bacterium
CCGAACTGGATCCACGTATCTACCAACGATCGGTAGTTGGACACGTAGAGACGTTCGAGCACGCCCCCACGGTATCTTTCGTAATTCTCGCGAGTTGGAAATCAGGCCCTCGCGAATCCGTGGATACCGTGGGTCGGATGTGGAGAGGTATTGATCGCAGGACGTTTCTGATCGGCGCGGGCGCTTCGGGTCTGCTCGCTGCGTGCGGTGGAAACGAAGTGACAACAGGATCTGGTGTTGCGGATCGCGTGGATAGCGAAGTCGCAACCACTCCCGACCGCCTTGCCCCGCGTTTCCCCGACGGCTTTCGAGCACCGTCGGCTGCGGTCGTAGGCCATGGCCTGCAACGCTTCCCGTTTATTGTGGTCGCACAAGACCAGTTGCCCATGCTCTCCGAAACTGCACCGCTTTCGGTCGACATCGAAGTGATTTTGAACGGCGAAACCATCACCACCGAATCCGTCGATGTTCGAGGCCTCGGGCAGTTCACGCCGTTCTATCCACTCGAGTTCGAACCACCCGAAGCTGGCAGCTATATCGCTCGGACCGAGTTCAGTGAGTTCGATTTCGAGTTCCTCGTCGTCGAGCGCGAAGACTCCGGGGTCTTCCAAGTTGGCGAACAACTTCCGGCTTTCGACACTCCGACCTTCGATGACCCTCGGGGCGTCGAACCGATCAGCACTCGCCCCGGCGGAGCGAGTCCGTTCCACGAGATAACCCTCACCGAGGCACTCTCGAACGGTCGACCCACGGCCCTTCTGATCGCAACCCCCGAGTTCTGCCGAACCGACGTGTGCGGACCTTCCCTTGAGTTCCTCATCGAACACGGCGCGGGACGCGACGACATCGACATCATCCATCAAGAGGTGTTCGAGAACTTCCAACGCGACAGCGATGCGGGTGACTTCCCCGAACTCGCACCACTTCTTCGAGAGTGGGACTGGGCCTTCGAGCCAACCATGTACGTCATGGACGCAAACGGCACCATCGTCGGCGGCAAGCACTTCGCCTTCGACAGCGACGAAGTAGCCGAACTGCTCGACCTGATCTGATCTCTACGGGGCAGCGACTCCGTCGTCCCCCCGGCCTTCGGCCTCCAGCGATCACAATCCGAGCACAAACCAAAAGTTCCGTCTTTTGGGGTCAGACCCTCTTGTACGGTTGCGACCGGCAAATTGTTGATTTTCCGGACCGTGCGCTCTCGAGCACCGCTACGCCGGTAAGCACATCAGTAACAGAGGGTCAGACCCACGTCGTTTAGGCTGCGTAGATGGCGAAGTCGACCCGCAAGCAGAAGGGCGCACGCAAGCGCCACGCCAAGTCCTGCGACGGCAAACAGGCCTACGGCAACGCCAAGTCAGCGAAATCCTCCGCCGAGGCCATGCGGGCGAAAGGCCATCGCGACATCCAGCACTACGAATGCCAACAGTGCGGACAATGGCACCTCGGCAACCGAAGCTGGTAGCTCTGGTCCCTACGGGGCAGCGACTGCGTCGCGTTCGCTCCGCTCACTAACCAAGTTGCTCGCCCAGGGGCTCACAACTTGCGAAAACGCCGAGGTAGCTCGCAGCTGCGAAGCGGACGCGGCCTCCGGCCATCCGCAGCGCGAATCGAGGCCGCCGTTCGCTCCGCTCACTAACCAAGTTGCTCGCCCAGGGGCTCACAACTTGCGAGAACGCCGAGGTAGCTCGCAGCTGCGAAGCAGACGCGGCCCCCGGCCATCCGCAGCGCGAATCGAGGCCCGCTAGGGCCGGATTTCGCCTTGCGGCGAGTAAGCGAGCTAAACGCGTCCCGCCATAATCAGCGGCGGAGCCGCATGGCGGGTAAGCCTTTAGCTGAAGCTGCTTCCGCAGCCGCAGGTGCGCTGGGCGTTGGGGTTGTTGATCTTGAACCCGGTTTCTTGGATCGACTCGGTGTAGTCAAGGGTTGCACCGACGAGCATGCCAGCGGATGCTTCGTCAACGACGAGACGAACGTCGTCGCCGTATTGTTCGACCTTGTCGTCGGAGGCGACCTCGGAGTCGAAGAACATCTCGTAGCTGAATCCTGAGCATCCGCCAGGGCGCACAGCGACTCGCAGTGCAAGTCCTTCTTCGCCCTCTGCAGTGATGAGTTCGGCGACCTTGGTTGTTGCGGTGTCGGTCAAAGTAATCATGTCGAACGTCCTTCCGGCGTGCACAGCCTTCGTATCGGCCAGTGCCACTCAAATCGAGTTATACACAGTGTATCGGCCTCTTTTGCCTCAAAGTCGAGCCGAACCTTCCGTAGGATTACATTATGAGCGATCGCCCCACCTCCGAGGACCTGTTCGGTGTGCTTCGCGGCGTGATCGATCCTGAGCTCGGTTCGAACATCGTCGAGCTCGGAATGGCGAAGACGGCCAAGGTCGACGATGAGGGAATCGCCCGCATCACCATTGCGCTCACCACGTCGGGATGCCCGCTGCGCGCCCAGATCCAAAAAGACGTGCGAGCCCGCGTGCTGAGCTTGCCCGGTGTCGAACGGGTCAAGATCAACTGGACCGAACTCACCCAAGATGAGAAGTCCGAAGTAATGAAGGTGGCGCGATTCAACGTCAGCCAGAACGCGCCCGATACCGCGGTGCCCTCCACAGCCCGCTGCGTGCTGATCGCCAGCGGGAAGGGCGGCGTCGGCAAGAGTTCCGTTACCGCCAACCTCGCTGCGGCGCTCGCGATCCAAGGACTTCGTGTCGGCGTTCTCGATGCCGACATTTGGGGCTACTCGATTCCACGCCTTCTCGGTGTAGAAGGACGCCTCGAGGGCTCGGTCGATTCGGGGAAGATCACCCCGAACGTCATCTCCATGGGCGCAGGCGAACTCGAAGTGGTGTCGATGGGCTTCCTCGTCGACTCCGAAGACACCGCCCTCATGTGGCGTGGGCTGATGCTCAACCGAGCGGTCCAGCACTTTCTCCAAGATGTCGAGTGGGGTGCCCTCGATTACCTGTTGATCGACATGCCGCCCGGCACCGGCGACGTCCAAATGGGCTTGGCCAAGATGCTCCCCCACGCGGAGATGTTGGTCGTTACGACGCCGTCGACGCTGGCACAATCCGTGGCCGTGCGGGTTGCGAACATGGGACGCAACAACTATCTGCGGGTGGCAGGCGTAATCGAGAACATGAGCGCCTTCGTCGATGAGGACGGCAAGACCCACGAGGTGTTCGGCACCGGCGGTGGCGAGACTCTCGCGGCCCAAATCGATGCTCCGCTCGTGGGCAAAATCCCCCTCGATCGCGCAGTGGTCGATGGCGCCGACGACGGCACTCCTGCAGTGTTGGGTGGCGGAGCCGCAGCCGACGAGCTGCGCAAGATCGCTCACGAGATTCGTACCGAGCTCATTCCGCCGATCGATATGAGCGGCTGCTCCACACGGATCATCGACCAGGCGTTGGACAACTTGGCGGCGATGGATGCCGCCGAAGCGGCCGACGCATCCTGAGGGCGAAACCCTAGCGGTCGGTCTCTGGGAGTTCTGGCGGCTCCGGAGTGATGTCGGTGATATCGGCATCGGCTGCAGGGCGCGAACTGTTGACGTCGTAGACGTTGCGGCCAGCACCAGGCCGTGGGCCGAATGGGCCCGATGCGCCAAACGGGCTGCCGCCGTTCCCTGCCCCGAATGAACTACCCGCGCCGAATCCCTGCGTGGCCCCTGGAGGCACACCGAAGCTCTGCGCCTTTACGTCCAAGCGCTTAGAGAAGAACTTGACGACTGGTGGGCGCATGACCGCTCGGATTGGGGGGATCAAAAGCGCGAGTCCCAGGACATCGGTCAGAAAGCCTGGAGTAAGCATCAGGGCAGAGGCGAAGAAGATCATGGCTCCGTCTGCGAGTTCGTTCGTGGGCATACGCAGTTGGCCAAAGCTGTCGCGAATCCGCGCCAGCACGCTTAGGCCTTCGCGCTTCACGAGGTACGCACCGACGAGACTGACCAGAATCACGAGCGCGATCGTTGGGAGCAGGCTGATCTGGCTCGCTACTTGGGTGATCAGAAACAACTCGAGGAGCGTTACGACGACGAAGGCTAGGAAGAGCTTCACACCCGTACCATACGCCTGGTGGCGCTAGATATTCCCGAAGTCGCTCCACGCTCGGACGGCTCTGCGGGTGCGGGTGCGCTCTAAGCTGGGGATGGTGAGCGAAGATCCCGAAGCGACGAATCCGAATCGACCGCCCTCGGTAGACGCTCTCGCTCGTCAGATCGCGGACGTCGACATGCCTCATCCCCTTCTGGTGGACGCGGCCCGGCGTGCGATCGCCGACGGGGATCCCGATGCGGCACGTTCCTATGCCCAACAGACGCAGCGAGGGCTTCTGACCCGAGTCGTCAACGCCACCGGCACGCTCCTACACACCAACCTCGGGCGGGCCCCGAACGGCGTGCATCAGGACGCTGGCTTTCGCAATCTCGAACTCGACCTAGAAACCGGTGAGCGAGGTTCTCGACAAGCTGCAGTGCCAGGATTGTTCGCTCGGCTGGTCGGGGCCGAATCGGCGATGGTCGTCAACAACTGCGCTTCTGCGGTGATGTTGATCCTGGCCGCACTCGCCCGCGACCGCGGCGTTGCGGTGTCTCGAGGCGAACTGGTCGAAATTGGCGGCGGCTTTCGCGTCCCTGATGTGATGGAGCAAAGCGGCGCGAAGTTGGTGGAGGTTGGAACGACGAATCGCACTCGCGTCGCGGACTTCCGCACCCGGATCGACGATCCGTCCAACGACATTGCGTTGGTGATGCAGATCCATCAGTCGAACTACAAGATCACCGGCTTCACCGAAATGCCGAGCACCAAGGGCTTGGCATCGCTCGGCGTGCCTCTGGTCTCCGACATTGGTTCGGGGCTGCTCGATGCCGCGTGCCCGTGGCTCCCACAAGGCCCACCTACCTGGTTGGCGGACGAACCCGCAGCCAAGCAAACCTTGGCCGATGGCGCGGCGCTCGTCGCCTTCTCTGGCGACAAGCTTCTCGGTGGTCCTCAGGCAGGCATCATCGCCGGAGACGCGGCTCTAGTGAATGCGTGCAAGAAGCATCCGTTAGCCCGAGCCCTACGACCAGGCGGACTCGTCATGGGCGCATTGCAGGATCTCGCCATCGCCTATCTCAATCGTGATCACACAGCGATTCCGTTCTGGACGATGGTGGCGGCCTCCGAGGACGAGCTGCAGCAGCGGGCCGAGGCGATCGTCAAAGCGGCGGGCGTCGGTTCCGTCGTGGAGACCAAGGCGGTTCCCGGCGGCGGCACGCTTCCTACCGTCGAGATCCCGTCGTTCGGCGTCACGCTCGAGGGAGACCATCGAAGCAAGCTTCGAGGCGCCGCCCTACCGGTGATGGCCCGAGTGGCCGAAGACATGACGATCCTGGACATGCGCTCGGTCGACCCCGCCGACGACGCCGCGATCATCGCCGCGCTGTCGTGAGCGTCGTCTCGACCGCCGGTCACGTCGACCATGGAAAGTCGACCTTGGTCCGAGTGCTGACGGGAACCGATCCCGACCGCTTCGCCGAGGAGAAGGCGCGCGGTCTCACCATCGACCTGGGTTTCGCGTCGACCAAGCTTCCGAGCGGAAAGGTCTTGTCGCTCATCGATGTCCCCGGCCACATCCGCTTTCTGAAGAACATGTTGGCTGGTGTGGGCGCCGTCGACGCATGTCTCTTCGTCGTCGATGCCAACGAGGGCTGGAAGCCCCAAACCGAGGAACACCTTCGGATCCTCGATCTGCTCGGAGTGAGCCAAGGTGTCGTCGCGCTGACCAAGGTCGGTCTTGCCGATGAGGATCTCGTCGAGCTCGCGATGCTCGATGTTGAGGAGCGCGTCGAAGGCACGTTCCTCGAAGGTGCGCCGGTCATCCCTGTCGACTCCCTCGACGGAACCGGCATCGACGAACTGAAGGCGACGCTCGACGAGCTCCTAGCTGCCACCCCAGATGCGCAAGATCGGGGCACCCCACGGCTATGGGTCGACCGCGCGTTCTCCGCGAAGGGTTCGGGAACGGTAGTCACCGGCACCTTGACCGGCGGTCGAGTGCGGGTGGACGACGAGTTCGTGCTGCTCCCCAGCGGCCGAGACGTTCGAGTTCGAGCGCTGCAGAGTTTGCACGCCGAGCGCACGAAGGTTGGTCCGGGGCATCGAACTGCTATCAACCTCACCGGCGTCAGCCACGATCAGGTCGGACGAGGCGACGTCATCGTCCGCGGTGACGAGTGGCATCAGACCTCAGTGTTCGACGGCGCCCTGAGCGTCCTCGATTCACTCGATCATGAAGTGTCTCGACGAGGAGCGCATCTGTTGTATCTCGGCGCGGGCGAACATGCCGTCCGCATTCGTATCCTCGGCCCGGCGATCGCGCCTGGGGGCAAGGGCAATATTCGTGTCTACCTCCCGCACGAACTTCCATTGCTGCCCGGCGACCGATTCATTCTTCGCGAGGCCGGACGTTCCGAGACCATCGGTGGGGGCGAAGTTCTCGACATCGATCCCCAAACCAAGGCGTCCGAAGCGTCCCCCGATCGTTCCGTCGATCGAGTTATCGCCGAGCGCGGCTGGGTGAATGTCGACGAGCTGAAGCTGCTCACCGGCGAAGTCCGCGAGCCCGACGTCGGCGACTGGGTCGTCGACCCCGCCGCTCTTACGACCGCAGTTGAGGAGATACGTACTCGGGTCGAAGAGGCAGGCGCTCTCGGCTTGGAGACCGCAGGGCTCTCCCCACAGGAACGAGCCACCCTTGAGCTACTAACCGACGTCAACGTCAGCGGGGGGCGAGCGACGCTTCGAGAAGCCGCCGACCCGCTCGCCGAACACCCCTATGTTGCAGCCGTCCGCGGCACCCCCTTCGCTCCCCCCGGCCCCGAAGGCATCGACCGAGATGAACTCCGCGAATTGGTTCGCCGAGGGCAACTCATCGTGGAAGACGGGATTTACTTCGTGCCCGAAGCGATCGACCAAGCCGCAGAGCTAGTGGCCGACATGCTCGCCGAGCAGCCCGAAGGATTCACCGTCTCGGAGCTCCGTCAACGCATGGGCAACACCCGCAAACACGCGATGCCCCTGCTCACCCGACTCGACGGAACCGGTATCACCCGCCGCCGAGAGAACCTCCGCATAGCCGGCCCCCGACTACCGAAACGCAACTGAGATTTGTACGTACGCACCGATCAGCGCCCGTCGAACGAGTCCGGTTTGAAAGAAGATCTTTGTGGCCCGAGCCTCCTCTGACACGAGCGGTGAGCCTAAATCAGAACTCGACGCTCCTGTTCACTCAAGCCTCCCCACACACCGTGTGGTTCACGAATCTCGAGTGCGTACTCACGACAAGAAAGCATGACCGGGCACGCGGAGCAGATTTCCTTTGCGCGCGCTTCGCGCGCAATCTTTTCTCGCTTGCGCTCGGTCGTCGTTGGTGGAAAGAACACGTTCCCCAACGGACCGCGGCATGCCGCGTTTTCTTGCCAGAGCAGTCCGCCTATAACTGTTTCGGTTTGCTGTGCCGCCATGGCGTCGCGCCTCCTTACAGGCGAACCTAGGCGCGAACAGCGCGGCTAAACAAGGGTTAATTTGGGACAAACCCGCGATTTCATCGCTCGTTCACGCTGTGATTAGCGCGATGGATTACCCACGAGCCTCGCCAGCAACTTCAGTCGCAACTTCCTCAGCTTCCCCATCTTCAGGATCTGCTGATCGGCGCTTCTCGCGGTAGTCGATCGCGCCTCCAGCCTCAGGCTCGACTTCGAGCAACAAGCCGTCGACCTCGATGACTCGAGCCCGCTCACCGACAGCCAATGGGGTGGCTCGGTTCGTGCGAGCGCGCCATGGAGCGCCGCGAAGAGTGACGACGCCGTCGGGGTCAACAGCCTCGACGACGTCACCGATTTCGCCAATCATCCATTCGCGACCAATCGTCGGTGTGGAGAAGCGTGTGCGAACCATGGCGGGCATGCCGGAGAGCATGGCCATGATCGTGCCGACAATGCCGACGACGAACGGCAACCATCCAATGTTGTGATCTGGCAGCACCAAAATGGAGCCCAGGATCAAAAAGACCACACCGACTCCACTCCAAAACGCCTGGATCCCCGATTGGACATCGATCGCGAAACCGATGAACGCGATGACCAAAAGTGCAATGGCCCACCAACGGGCATCGAGCACGGCAAGTCCGTACGAACCCGCGAGGACGCTGCCTGCACCGAGCACGCCAGCGATTCCGATACCGGCCGTGAACAGTTCGAACACCAAGAGGCCGAGCCCGATGATGAAGATCAAATAGGCCACAGGCGGCGACGCGAAGGTGTGGAACTGTTGCTCGATAAGTGGGAGGGTCACAAACCGAGTGGGTGACACGGGCACACGGGTTGCATCCGCATCGTCAGCGAGAACCGCCCCGGTGGGAAGGGTCTCGCCAGCTTGGAAGATGTCGGACTCGAAACCGGGCAGTTCGAGCAGATGGTTCAGGATCACCGGAGCGTCCTGGATGGGAAGAGATAAGTCGTTCAGACCGATATCGAGCAGCTCGTCGTAGCCAACGACCTCACCGGAGAATCCGCCTTCGAGGATGCTGACGAACGGTCCGTTAAGCGCCGCACCCTCAAGCACCGATTCTCCGAAGTCGCCAATCTCGGACCCGGGCGAGATGCCGATGCGACTCGATGCCAACGCCAGCTGACCTGCACCCCCGAGTGCGCGCCCGTTACCCGATGGGCCGAGCCATACCGAGACCGGAACGTCGAGTTCCGCGATGCGCGTGGCAAGCGCTGCCAGCTCGGCGTCGCTGATCGCAGCGCCCTCGCTTTCCATCTGCAGAATTACACCCGCGGCACCATTGGCCTCGCTCTCGTCGAGGGACCGTTCGATGAAATCAGCCTGGACAGGATCGATGAGTCCGTTGACCTCGATGACATCGAAAGTGCCACCGAACTGCGCGTTTGCTGGCGCAGCCGACAGAATGAGACCGGCAAGCAGCAGCAGGCCAGCTACGACCCGTCGCATGGTGACCGTTGGAACTCGAAGTGAGCGATTTTCATTACCCATATCCGCTCCTAATCATCGCGGGAAAGGGTGGGGTTGGTAAGACGGTACTAACCGCGGCCATAGGAACCGCCTCCGCGCAGGCTGGTCTTTCGACACTTATTGTCGAATTGGACGGTCAACGCCAGCTCCTACCGCTGGTAATGGACGACCCCGAAACCGTAGAAGACGACCCGAAACAGGGCCCAATCACCATCTCCCCGACACTCTCCTGGGAGAGCCTCAACCCCGATCGGCTGCTCGCGGCCTGGCTGTCGGGGCACAGCATGGGCCTGGTCGCAGACCGTTTGGAACGCACAGGCGCCCTCTCGGTGATCGCCACTTCGGTTCCCGGCATCCGCGATGTGTTGTTGCTCGGCTACTTGCGCGCAATGTTGGAAACCGGCACATGGGAGCGAATTGTCGTCGATGGTCCTGCGTCGGGACGAGCACGCGAACTCTTGCGGGCACCACGCCAGGTCGCCGAAGCAGCGACCGACGGGCCGATTCATGATCAGGGCACCCGCGCTCATGACCTGTTGACCGACCATGAGAAGACCGCCGCCGTGCTGGTCACTCTGGCGGAGGAAACGCCGGTCAACGAAACGATCGAAACCGCGTTCGACATCGAGGATGATCCTGGTATCCGCCTCGGAGGTGTGATCGTGAATCGAATCTTTCCGCGCCAGGAGCCACCCGCCAGTTTCGATTCCCATCCGCTCGGTGCGGGGGTCCGCGCTCGCTATGAAGCCAACGTCGTCAACATCGGACGCCTCGAAGAAGAGCTTCCCGTCCCGCGATATGAGACCACCGAACAACCTGGCGGGATTCGAACTCCGGCTGACATCGAGGTGCTGCTCGACCCGCCGGTCGACACCTCGCCCCCCCGGACGGTCAAAGGGATCGAGCGGGACGGTGAACAGATCGATGCACTGTTAGAGCGACCGGTGGTGGTCACCGTTGGAACCGGTGGGGTTGGCAAGACGACGATCAGCGCAGCGCTGGCAACCCGGGCCGCCCTGTTGGGTAAGTCGGTGGCGCTCATCACGATCGATCCTGCCAAGCGTCTGGTCGACGCACTCGGCTTGGAGACACTCGATGACGATCTGACACCGGTGCCGCTTAAGGGTGGCGCCACGCTGGCTGCGACGATGCTCGATCCAGGGCGGACCTTTGAACGGGTGGTGCGTCGCCATGCTAGCGACGATGCCCATGCCGAACGCATCCTGCAGTCGCCTCTAGCGTCTCAACTCGCCGAATCACTCTCGGGCATGACCGAGTACATGGCAGTAGAACGCCTATGGGAGCTGCACACCGATCCTTCGATCGACCTCGTCGTGGTCGATACCCCACCGTCGTCTGACGCGTTGGCCTTTCTCGACGCCCCAACCCTGTTGGCGCGATTGCTCGACAACCGCATGTACCAAGTGTTGGTGCACGGCAACAAACGCTCGATCGTCGATCGTGCGATCGGAGGCCTGGTTTCCCAACTCGTCTCCGTCGTTGGCGGTGCCGTCGTTCGAGATGCGGTGGCGTTCTTCCAAAGCTTCGCCGGAATCGAAGAGGGCTTTCGCGAGCGCGGAGGACACATTCACGATCTGTTGCGCAGCGACGACGCCGGCATTGCGCTCGTCGCGTCGCCGACCGGGTCGTCGTTAGAAAACGCGGAGGCGTTCCTCGGTCAGCTCAGAGAAGCCGACGTCACTCCCCAGCTGACTATCGTCAACCGCTGCACTCCTGAGGTGCCCTCCGCGGGTCGAGCAAAATCGAATGTGGCAATCGTGGATCACCTACGCAGAAAGCGCGCAGCCGAGCACGACAACATCGCGGCATACATCGCAACGTCGACCATTCCCGTGGAACTGGTAAACGACCTGCCGGTTCCCGTCACCGACCTGGACAGCGTCGTCGCTCTCGCCGAACAGCTTTCCAGCTGAGCCGTTTAATCTGCTTGCTCGCGGAGCGCGGCGAGCGCGTCCTCAATTGATTCGGTAACCGGCACGATGCGGTCGAAACCGGTGGTGTGGAGCAACTTGTTGAGCCCTGGGTTTTTGGAGACTACCGCTACGTCGCCACCGCCTTCGCGAACACGACGGATCGCGCCGATGAGCGCACCGAGGCCTGCTGAATCCATAAATGGAACTTCGGACAGATCGATAATCAGCCAGTGAACGTTCTCGATATTCGAAAGCGTTTCCCGGAACTCGCCCACCGTGTAGGCGTCGACTTCTCCACTAAGGCGGCAGAGGTGATAGCCATCGCCTTCGTCATTTGCTTCGACGTTGATCTCAAGCATGGAGAAACCTCGCAATCCTGGCCCGTCGCCGACACCGTAGTCCTAGTGAACACCCGATAGTAGCCCCGAACGTTGTTGCACGGCACCTGCGGGACGGATTGATACGATTTAGACATATGTCCGACGTATTGCTTGCAACCGATGCCGACTGGCTCTTCGATGACGTCACCGCGGCGCTCGGCGGCTCCCACGATGTTCACCGAGTCCGCGAGGGTTCTGCCGTCGCTGCCGCTGTCGGCGAAGTTGAGCCCAACCTAATTATTCTCGACCTACAAATCGGCAACATGGGCGGCGTTGCCACCTCATTGCTGCTGAAGCAAGAGGCACGCGCCGGGCGACTTCCCGAGGCCCCCATCTTGCTCCTGCTCGACCGGGCCGCAGACGAATATCTCGCCTCGCAATCCGACGCCGACCACTGGGTGGTCAAGCCCATCAACTCTCTGGCGCTTCGCCGAGCTGCCCAGGAACTGATTCCCGAGTCCGCCTAGCGACCGCTGACTTCCACGCCTGCCGAGACGCGCAGTAGTGTGAAAACATGCTGTTGACGATGCGGTCATTACCGCCGAGGACGTGGGTGCGAGCGATTCCTTACGCGCTCATGGCAGCGGTTTTCATCGGCATCCCGTCCGACATCATCGACACCCCGATCTTTGGTCGCCCCGTGGAACTGCGATCGATCGACTACGTCATCTGGATCATCTCCTCGGCTCTCATCGGATTGACCTTTGCGATTCGACTACCGAACAGCCAGCGCGAAGCCGAGGAGAAGAACGACGTGCGAACCGCATGGGGCGGCTTCGCTTCCTTCCTGGCTGTCGGCTGCCCGGTATGTAATCAGTTCGTGGTCGCGGCGATCGGCACGAGCGGGGCACTCAACTGGTGGGCACCCGTACAGCCCATCTTCGGAGCCCTCGCTATCGGCTTCGTCCTCTGGGCACTACGCACACGTTTGCGCACCTACCAGCTCGTCACCTGCCCGACTCCAAAGTCTCGGGCAGCCAGCAACGCCGGCGTCGAAGGACCAACCTTCCCGATCGCTGGCCAACAGATCCAGCTGTAGACAGCACCAGAAAAACCAAAGAGCCCCCACCGAAGTGGGGGCTCAAAGTTTACAGGATGGACTGACGAAACTCGTCGGAGTAGCCGGCTGACTAAACCGGCTGCAGCGAGAGAACTCCGGCGAGGTCGAGATACCCGACCTGTTCGCCAGCCCGGTTGTAAACGAGCACGTGACGCTTGCCTGATGCTTGAGCCCGCTCGAGGACCACTGACATGTTCTCGTCGACGTGGGCGCTTGAGAAGTCGCTCCAATCAACGAGCAGTTCCTGCACGAAGACCTGCGTGCGGAGCGTCGGGTGGGTTTGGCTAACGGCACTCGATGGAATGAGACCATCGATCCCATCAGATCCCCATAGCGGGAAGGCGACGGGCGTGTCGTAGGCGTTGGCCATGTTCTCGAGTCCAGCGACGGTGATGCCTCTGGTGATTGGAGCCACGATCGGCACCATCGACGTTGCGACGCCCGAGGTTGCAACACGCTGCTTGGTCTCGGCACGAGCTCGCTCTGCTCCAGCGGCCGAGCGGATGAAGAATCCGAGGATGGCCAGGATGAACGTGCCGTTGCCGGTGAGGAGTCCGAAGATGCCGAGGGCGAGAAGGGCGTTTCCGAAGAACTGCCCGGCTCGAGCGGCGGTAGCTCGTGCCTCGTGGCGGTTGCGCTTGCCGCTCCACAGTGCGGCAGTGAGCACTCGCCCACCGTCGAGGGGAGCGGCGGGGATCAGGTTGAACACCGCGAGGCCGATGTTAACGAGAGCGAGGTAGCCGAGAGTGAAGCTCAGCAGGCCTCCGCCCACGATGAACGTGCTAATGAACCAGGTGCTTCCGAAGATCGCTCCAAGGGCGACGCTGACGGCGGGGCCAGCGATAGCAATTCGGAACTCCGCACCGGGGTTGTCGGCCTCTTTTTCGAGTTCGGCAACTCCACCGAGGAACCAGAGCGTGATTGCTCGGACCTTGATGTCGTTGCGTTGGGCGATGATCGCGTGGCCCAGCTCGTGAGCGAGGATGGATGCGAAGAAGAGTACGACGGTCACCACTGCGAATACCCAGAGGCTGAAGGTGGAAGAGCCGGAGACGAAAGCTGGAATAATTCCGAGAGCGAGATTGAGAATATAGAATCCGGCGATCAGGAGTAGCCCCCAGTTGATACCAACGGGGATTCCCGAGATCGAACCGAGTCGCAGCGTTTGCCGCATGATGAATCACATTTCCTTTCGTGAAGTTCGGGGGCTTGGATACTAAAGAGAACCCTCTGTCAAGGTCCTATGTTTCGGTTCTTGTGAAGAAGACTTGAAGACCGGGAGGAATTCGAGGTGAACCCGATCAGGCTCCGGAATCACCGGCGAGTTGATCACCCTCAACAATGGTGAACGGCGAGAGTTCTACGCCTCCGCCGGTCCAAAACCATTGGTCTCCGTCGCGGAACACGTCGTAGACGTCCCACGTGGGAAGCGGCGGCCACAGGCTTTCGTATTGACCGGTCGTGACATCTACACGCCACGATCCAGTCGATCCTCCTGCTGCGCCATCGGGTAGGTAGATCGTGTCACCGCTTTCGTCGAAGAACTGGCGATAGTCCTCACCGACCCAGTTTCCGATGGCGGTGTTGCCAGACAACGCTGCCTGCAAATCTTCGCCGGACACCAGGATCAGACCGGCCGGGGCGTCGTTGGCCTGTGGTTCGGACGAACCGTCGATCACGGTGCTCGACGAACTCTCCAGCGGCGCGGGAACCACCGAAGTGGTTGTGACTGGGGCAGCGTCAGTTGTTGATGCTGGAGTGTCCGCAGCAGTGCCGGACGTAGTTTCGGTTCCCGACCCGCACGCAGCAAGAACGATCGTTCCGGCGACCGTTAGTGCGCGAAGTCGGGCTCGCGTCATCGTTGACTAGGGAGCAAGAACCGGTCTGTGTCACCGCGACGCACACGTGTGAAGGCGTTCAACTTTGTCAGCTGGCTCTCGGTGAAATTCCCAGCAGCATTGCGACCGAGCTGTCGCTTCTGGTCGCTCCCTGGAGCCTTGCGGTAGCGACCGGGCTTGTCGACCTTGGCGCGACCACCGAGTCGCCGCAGTTCGTTGCTGTCCGCGAAGACGGCGCTAGCCACATTGCGGCGAGCGGCCTTTTCGTAGAGCGTCTCAAGGTTGAGCACGCGCTGATCATAGAGGACACGGGTGACCTCGTGGCCGTGCATGAAACCAGCCTCGGTTACGACAACGCCCTCGATCTGGCCGATCTCCATTTCGCCAACCCAAAAGCACGATTGTGCGAGAAAGGCTTCACCCAGGTATTCGCTGTGTTGTTGTTCGAGCAGGCGCAGGTAATCGGGAATGTCTCGGCCGGCGACTTCGAGCGTCGCTACCATCCGAGCCAAGAGTGGGCCTGTCTCCCAGACACGGTCTCGCCGTTCGATGATGTCGTCGCCGCCCGCGTCTAAGAACCGGACTACCTGATAGTTCCAGGCTGGTTCGCCATAGGCGCGTAGTACCTCGGCGTCGCGCCCACCGGTGTTGTTGTGAATGAGGAGCGGAATGAACTCACGCTCGATCGCCTCCACAACGAAAGGATCAGACAACACCTCTTTGCCGAATTGTTTACAACCGGCACACCCCGGAACTTCCTGGAATAGGGCGAACACGGGGCGCCCGGTTTCGGCGGATGCTGCGAGCGCGTCATTGAGTTCGCGCATCCATTCGACGGTGCCAGTCTCAACAGGTTGTGAGCGCAGAGCACCGAGAGCAGGGGCAGGCCGGCGGAAGAGTTTCATGCTAAAAAGAACCAAAAAAGGGCCAAATGGCTTCCCGAAGCCCGGAAAACATATGAACAACGGATCTCGGCGTTGATGACCGCCTGATTGACACCCTTCTCATGCACTCCACTGCTAGACCGGGGGACGGAAGCATTGTCCGTGGGTCGTCAGAAGTAGGGGGAGCGGTGAACCTCACACCTGAGCAATACAGAATTCTCTTCGGCGAGTCGTCGCCGGAGGTCGAGTCGCGCCCTGTCGACACCCACGTAGACGCCCCGGTAGACACGCCCGTCACCAACCCCGAGCCGAGCTCCACCTTCGACATTCCACCACAGGTCCGCTACGCCAAAACCGGAGAGTTCGACAAGGAGACCCCGCCGCCACGACCACCGAGCACCGCATTGGTGCTGGTGCCACCGATCGAAGTCCTGCCCGAGCGGCGTCAACTCCGGCCGGCTCAGGTCCTCATCCCGCTCGTGGTATTCGCGGCGTTGATCATTTCTCCGTTTTTGTTAGATCGTTTCAGTGATGAGCCCGAAACCGAAGTTCTCTCCGAAGCCGTCGTTGTCGTAGAACCGAGCACCGCTGAGCCTTCGACAACCGCGCCATCTGAGGAGAACGTTGGGCCTGCCAGCACGGCGACTGATCTCGCTGCTCAACGAGCGCTAGATGCCCTCCGAGGCGCGACTGTCGTACCTCTCGATCAGGTCACCGGCGGGTTCGACCCGGACGCCTATCTCGCCGACTCGTGGCCCGACTCCGACGGCGACTGCCAATCCGATCGTGAAGAAGTGCTCATCGACCGATCCACCGACGCAGTAGACCTAGATGTCGATGGGTGTCGGGTCGTGCTCGGACGATGGATCGATCCCTTCACCGGCCTCACACACACCGACCCCTCCGGGCTTCGAGTTATTCGGACGGTGCCGCTAGAGATCGCGCATCAAGCAGGCGCGGTCAACTGGACGCGAGCCCAGATGCGCGCTTTCGCAGTCGACGCAGCATTTGAACCGAGCCTGATGGTCGTGGCCGCAGCAACCGACGACGAACGAGCCGAACAAGGACCCGATCAATGGCGGCCAGAACCACCGCTGCAATGTGCGTACGCGGTGGATTGGGTATCGGTGAAGACTCGTTGGAATCTCACCTACACCGCGCAAGAGGTCGACGCACTCCAGGACATGTTGACCACATGTAGTTCATAGAACGCGACTTCTGGACGCTTTCCGCGGTCAGTTAGTTGAATGGTTCTAAGGGACGTACCTCCAGGGGACGAAGAAAACCGCAGAGTGTTCGGCGTGGCCGTAAACTCACGTCCTACGAGGATTTGCCTCAACTACGGCGGTTGAGGCGTAAAAAGCGAAACATTGGAACATGAGCGACTCGAAACAACCAACAAACGATATCGATGCGCTAGCCAGCAAGGCGCAAGCGATGTTGGCACGAGTGAAGGCTTCCGCCGACCCGCTCGCGTCTTCAACCTTGACCTCTGCCGAATCGGCCAAGGCTGAGCCTTCGGTCGATGAGAAGTCACCAGAGGCGGAGTCGGTAGCGACCGAATCCGCGAAAGACCGCATCGCAACCGACGCGCCGACCAAAGACCCAGTCGAAACCGAGAA
>CAZTDG010000036.1:16840-19099 GCA_964612655.1 uncultured Acidimicrobiales bacterium
CGAAAGACCGCATCGCAACCGACGCGCCGACCAAAGACCCAGTCGAAACCGAGAAAGTCGAAACCGAGAAAGTCGACACGGACACCTCGGTGGACGCCGACACGACTACCGAGACCGCCGACCTCGACTCCAAGATTGATAACGACGCTGACACCGACTCAGTCGAGAGCAAAGCCACCGCAGACGCCCCCTACGATCTGGACAGCGAACTCACCGCAGACATCGACGACCTCGACTCCAAGATTGACGCTGACGTGGACGATGGCGAACTTGCCACGGATATCGACACCGATCTGGACAGCGAACTCACCGCAGACGCCGACGACCTCGACTCGAAAATCACCGCAGACATCGACGACCTCGACTCCAAGATCACCGCAGACATCGACGACCTCGACTCGAAAATCACCGCAGACATCGACGATCTCGACTCGAAAATCACCGCGGACTTCGACGAGCTTGACTCGAAAGTCACCGCGGACATCGACGCTGACTTGGTCGATGCTGAGGTCGCCAAAGACGCGAGCACCAACTTCAGCGGGTCTACCCCGTTGATCACCGCGCCTTCGGGCGCCGCGGATGTGGCTGACCTAGACGTTGCCGCCCCAGAAGCCGAGACGCCAGACCTTGGGGATCTTGGAAAGACGCCGGTCGAATCCTTTGATTCGGAGATCATTGCCGACGAAACGATTAGCGAGATCGAAGATCTGAAAATCGACGTCGAATCATCGCTCGAGGACGCTGGCCCCACCGAAATCCCTCGGGGGGTGGGCGAGGAACCGTCGATTAGCGGTCTTGGTCTCGATGATGACGGCTCATTCGACAATCTTGAATTCCGAGATGTGTTGGGGGACCAACCTTCGACTAGCGAGGCAGAGTTCGCTGCTGCCTACGATTCGTCGCTTAGCGAAGGGCGACGACTTGAAAGCGCCGACCTCACCAAGAAAATGGTGCCGGTACCGGCACCGACGGTCGACGGTGACGTCAGTGATCTCTTCGACGCCCAAGAAGTTGAAGCAGCCCCACCGAAGAAGCGGGAACTCAACCCGCTGCTGCTCTTGCTCATACTCGTCCCACTTCTTGTTCTCGTCTTCTTCGGTGACCAATTCTTGGATCGTGACGCCGGCGAAAACGTCGCGGTAGAAACCGATGCAACCGAGCCCGAGGCGCCAGACGCTACCGAACCACCAGAGACCACCGAAGCGCCAACCACTGCCGAGACCACCACTGCTGCACCCTCGACCACAGAAGCTCCTGTCACCGTGCCTCCGACTCAGAGCGCATGGGACCTTCTTGGGGAAAGCTCCAATACCGGCAACTTCACGAACTTGGCCGCCCCGTTTGGTCTAGAAGCGCTGCTCGAAGGCGAGGCAGATGGTGAAGAAGCGACCGAGTTCACCGTCTTTGCTCCCTCCGACGCTGCGCTCGCAGCCCTAACCCCCGAGCAGCTCGGAGTACTGACCGCGGATCCCGAAGCAGCATCTCGACTGATCGACTACCACATCGTCGAGCAGCGTTTGAACCCCGAGGATCTCGCCGAAGCTGGAACCCTTCAAACGCGCTCGGGGCTACCGATCGAGATCACCCGCGATGGAGACACCCTCATTTTGAACGGGAGCGTGCAGATCCCAGCAGAGGCCCTCGAATCGGAAACCGGCAATGTCTTCGTGATCGGCAATGTCCTACAACCGCCGTCAGTGAACGAAGCGCTGGACCTCGGCAACATTACTTTCGAGACCCTTTCCAACCTGTTGACGCCAGCTGGCATCACCGAGCTTGATCGAGCGGTCGAGTTCTTCAATGAGAACCCCGATGTCAATGCGGTGATCGAGGGTCATACCGACACCGATGGCAGCCCTGACGGCAACCAGCGTCTCTCTGACCGACGTGCCCGAGCGGTCGTCGATTACCTCGTATCCCAAGGGGTTGACGCTGGCCGTCTTGAGGCGCAGGGATTCGGCGAGACTCAGCCAATCATCGTCGACGGTGTCGAGGACAAGGTGGCGAGCCGCCGAATCGAGATCATCCCGCAGTAACCGCTCGGACGGATATCCACTACGACAGCTTCGAGCAGTCGACGCTCAAGCTCTCAGTATGTGGTTCGAACTAGTCCTCAGCAAGAATCCACTTGCGCGCGGCGTCTTCGTCGCCTTCACCGTTGAGGAACGCTTGGAACCGGACGTCTAGGGAAGGATCTTCAGCGACCCACTCCTGCGGCGCCTGAGGCCTAGCTGACGCCGATGCTGCAGCTGCAGCTGC
>CAZTDG010000037.1:0-4006 GCA_964612655.1 uncultured Acidimicrobiales bacterium
GCGTAACAACGCTCTCCAGATTTGTGCCGGCTGGGACCAGCGAGAGGTCAGCCATCTCGTGAGTGGCGCGCTCCAGGACGTGATCGACCCAATCGTCTACCGCGAAGCGCTGGAGGAAATCTCCGCCCACCGTGCAGCCGGGCACAAGATCTTCATGGTGTCGGCCTCCCCTGAGGAGATCGTGGTGCCGCTGTCTCGCCACCTCGGCGCTGATGGCGCGGTGGCGACGATCCCCGAGGTTGACGCAGAGGGCAAGTACACCGGCGACGTCGAGTTCTATTCGTTCGGTCCGTTCAAAGTCGATGCGATGGAGGCCCTCGCCCTAGAGCACGACCTCGACCTCTCGGCCAGTTACGCCTACACCGACTCGATCACCGATCTCCCGATGCTCGAAGCGGTAGGTCATCCAATCGTGATCAATCCCGATCGAAGCCTCGCCAAAGAAGCCCAAGACCGAGGCTGGGAAATCCGCGAGTTCTCGAACCCGGTACCGCTGCGTGACCGGGTCGGGGAGCATGCCAAGACCGGCGCGCTCGTGGCGGGTGCGGGTGCCCTCGCCGGAGGCGCGGGCTGGTATTTGCGGTCACGTCGCCGGTCCTCGGCTGTCTAGCCCGCACCGACGCCAATAAAAGGGGTTCGTGCCGTACGATTTGTCGTACCCGCACGGAGGACACATGGCTAGCTCGACCCTCGGAGTTCAAAACAATCGATTGCGCCGCTGGGCGCTGTTTGGCATCGCGGCCGTCATCATCTCGGCGTGCTCCACATCGATAGAGGACAGCCCCGCAGTCCAAGCAGCAACCGCCGCAGCTGAAGCGAGCGCAAACGCCGAAGAACCCACGGTCGCCCCCGTTGGAGTGCCCGTCGTCCCAACCGCCGAAGCCGAACCATCTACCGCCGACGCAACCGAGCCCGTGGAGTCCTCAACGCAGGCAGATGCGGCCCCCGCCCCTGAAGATCCTGAGCAGGCCGACATCCCAGCAGTCGAGGCGACCGTTCCACCTGTGCTGGTCGATACCGAGATCGTTGCCGCGGTCAGCGAGAGCGGCCGAGCTCCCGCCTTTGGCGGCGGCAACCCTCGCACGTCGGTCGCCGACGCGCTTCAAGTATCGCTGCGTTCGGTCGGTGGCCCTGAAATCGACGTCAGCCAATACCTCGGCCAAGACGTCGTGCTCTGGTTCTGGGCGCCGTGGTGCGCATGGTGCAATGCCGAAGCGCCTCGGGTCGATGCCCTCTCCACCGAGTTTGCCGGCCAGGTTGAGATCGTCGGTGTTGCTGGCGTGTCCGACGAAGCGAGCATGCAGGACTTTGTCGATCGCCACGAGCTCGGACACATCACCCATCTCGCCGACCTCGACGGCCATTTCTGGTTCAACCTCGACGTGACCTACCAGCCGTGGTGGATGTTCATCAATGACGACGGCGAGGTCTTCCTCAATTGGCAGGGTCGCCTGAGCGAGGAAGAAATCCGCGCAGTCATGGACCAACTCGTTAACGCATGAGGTTGACGCCGCCCGCAGCGTTAGTGGCCGTGTCACTCGTGGTCACTGGATGCGGGGTCTTGTCGTCGGCGACGTGTGATTTCGCCGCCGACGATCAGATCGAGTCGATCCTGGGCGAGACCGAGCTCGAGACCTTCAACGTCGAACGGCTCGACGAGTGCACCTTTACATCGGTCAACGACCCGAGTCAGCAGGTCGTGGTCCGGGTCGAGACGGTTCCCGATGCGCAGATCTTCGTTGAGCACGCGATCGAAGCCACCGCTGACCCTTCACGGGTTCAGGACCTCGGTCTCGGCGAAGGCGCAGTCATGTTCGAAGACGAAGCCGTGCTCGGCCGCACCGGCGACCAAGTCGCCCTGATCACCGGCACCGTCCCCACCGAAGAACTCGTCGACGTACTAGCCACAACCCTCGATTTGCTGGTCCCCACCGAATAGACCGACAAAAGATCTGTGTCAAAAAAGTACGGTATAGGTACGAAAAAGGGGACAGATCTCTGCGGGTTAGGCCTTTTTGACTTTGTCGACCGTGATGAGAACCGTTCGGCCATCGACTTTGCCTTGGATTGGGTGATCGCCGGGCACCAGTCGGATGCCGCGCACCTTGGTTCCGATCTTGATGCCGCCGGACTTGCCGTTGAGCTTCAGATCCTTGATGACGACGACGTCGTCGCCAGGGGCGAGCAGCTTGCCGTTGACGTCTCGGATTTCACCTATGTCATCGCCGAGGTCGGGTTCCCACTCGTGTCCGCATGTCGCGCACTCGAACCCGCCGGTCGCGACGAGTGGGTCGGGCATGGTGCAGATAGGACACGTTGGTGCGCTGGTCATCGATCCTGTCTACCAGCCCGATGCCGAGCTCAGGTGACGATCCGGAAGACGCCGCCCGCTCGACTGAGCACATAGGCCTCGCCGGAGGCGTCGAGACCGAAGCTGGTGAGTTGGCTCACGACTGGGATGTTGAGACGTACGGCGCGTTCGGTGCCGTCGGCTCGGAAGCCAAACACTTCGCCGGTGCAGAAGTCGCCATAGAGATAGGTACCGAAGAGCGATGGGATGCCAGCGCCCCGGTAGACCTCGCCACCGGTGATCGAGCATCGGCCGTTGGACTGACCGTAGGTAATGATCGGGGGGACGTGGTCGGCGGGGATGGCGGCGCCACGGAAGGATTCGGCGCCTTCGGTCGCGTTCCAACCGAGGTTTGCGCCGTTACCGCCACCGTTGGCGGCACGCAGCACGGTGACCTCTTCGAATCGATCCTGGCCGACGTCACCAATCCATAGGTCGCCGGAGCCTGAGTCAAAGCCGAAGCGCCACGCATTGCGAAGCCCCCATGACCACACCTCGGCCGCTCCCCCGCCACCGACAAAGGGATTGCTCGCTGGCACCGTGTAGCCCGATGCTCCGCTCACATCGATCCGAAGGATCGTGCCGAGCAGGGTGTTGGGATTTTGGCCGTTGGCGAATGGGTCGCCGCCACCACCGCCGTCGCCGGTCCCGATGTAGAGGAAACCGTCCGGCCCGAAGGCGAGTTGGCCGCCGTTGTGGTTGGCGGCGGGTTGGGCGATGGTGAGGATGATCTCTACCGAAGCGGGATCTACCGCATTGCCAGCCATGTTGTATCGGGCGATCGTGGTGGCGCCGGCCCTGTCGGTGAAGTTGACGAACAGGCGTCCGCCGTCGGGAGAGAAGGCCAGCCCGAGAAGCCCCTGCTCGTTGCCGCGGCTGACCTGGCCCCGAAGGTCGAGCGCCGTGTCGGCTCCGTCGGCAAGTCCGTTGGGCAATCGAACGATCCGACCCTGTTGCTCGACCACGAACAGGTCATCGGTTCCGGGGCGAGATGCGAGCGCAACCGGGCTGGTGAGGACGGCCACTCGCTGCAAGTCGAGCTGCAATGACTCGAGGTTTTGAAGCGGGGCAGCGGTTGTGCTCGTCGTGCTGGTGGTCGTGGTCGTTGTTGTTGTCGACGTGGTCGTGGTGGTCTCGGTGGTCGTCGTCGATGTTTCCTCTGGCGTGACGGTCGTCGCCTCGGCGGGCTCATCCTCCACAGACTCAACCTCTGTGGGCTCGGCGGAGGTCACCTCATCGGTTGGTGCTGGTGCGATGGGAGTCAGCTCGTCGGGCACTTCGGTAGTGCCCGTTGTGAGCGAGTCGCTCTCCTGTACTCCGCAGGCGGTCGCCAGCAAAGCGAACGCAACGATGACGAGAAGCCGACGACTAAAGCGAAGCATGATCCGATGCTAATGAACCGGTGACCGGGCGGCGTCAGAATTGCGAAAGAACGCAAGCGTTCGACGTCCGTTAAACAGCTAAAGCAGGCCTTTCGCGATGTCGAATCATCTAGCACTATGGACGAAAACAATGTGCCTTTCCCGGCGGATCCAGGGAGCACTGCTACACCCACTCCGGTCGTAGCCGCACCTGTCCCTCCGCCTGTACCTCCTGCGCCATCGGTGCCCCAACCCGCACCGGCGCCATTCAACGCGCCACCGCCAGATTTCAGCG
>CAZTDG010000037.1:4106-19044 GCA_964612655.1 uncultured Acidimicrobiales bacterium
CGCCACCACCAACGCCGCACCCATCGCAGCTCTCAGCGCCTGCGCCCGCTGTCCAATTCGCTCCCCCACAACCGGCCGCACCCGGAACAGTGGACGCGTGGGCCCAGGCCGCGGCCCCCGGCGCTCAACCCGCCGCAACGGCTGCACCCGTTGACGGGTGGGCTCCCGAACCGGCGAAGAAGTCCAAGACTGGCCTGATCGTTGTAGGGCTACTCGTCGTCGTGCTGGCGATTCCGGTTTTGGCCTTTGCCGCCTTGTCCTTCCTCGGCTCAACGGTAGAAGAGAACTTCACCCCGATTCCACTCGACGGGTCATCGGAGACTGCGGCTCCGTTTGAATCCGACGGCTTTGGCGCTGATACCGAACCCCCAGAGGCCACAACGACATCGATCGCCGAGCCCCCAGCACCTGTTGGCGACCGCTTCGGCAACCTCGTGATCCAACCAGACCGAACGTGGAACCGACCATCGGACAGACAGCTCGATGGCATACCCGCCACAGCGTGGGGCGTTGGCGAGGATCTCGACGTGATCACGTGGTCAGTTGACGACGACGGAACGGGGGCAACCGTGGAGGATCGCATCGCCTTTTTCACTGACCGACTCGGCGCTGCCACCCCCCAAGAGTTCAACGTTCTTGAAGTTGGTGGAGAGTCATTCACTTCTGGCTTCTTCCCTGCGCTCGATCCGAACGGCGAGAGCGACTCGATGATCATCGCCCATGAAGGCGATGGCGGTGTTGCCTTCATCGTGCTGCTGAGCACTTCCAACGAGGAACTCCAAGCCGCCGCGCAGCAATACTCCGGGGCTCTTACATCAATCCGCTATAGCCAGGGCAGCGCCGGTGCCACACCAGGGACCTTCGTCGCCGGGGAGACGTACCTCACACCCAACGGTCAGGCCTCAGTGATTACCTCGCCTGACTGGCAAACTCCCAGCGTTGGGCTCAACTCTGACGCCGAAGAAGTAAACACCTTTGCCCTACCCAACTTCTCAACAACCTTCGTCAACGCCCAGATAACGATAATCGGCCGACGTAGTTTCGCTAGCACGAGCATCGACCTTGAAGATGCGCTCCGAATCGAAGCGGCGAACGCCAACTACGAGGTACAGAACTTTGACACCGCTCAAGCGCCGGACGGGGAAACCATCGCAATTGCTACCCTGTCGGACAGCGCAGCAGGCATCGAAGTCGGAGTGCTAATGGTGATCCATCAGTCTCGTACCGGCAGCTCCAGCGCCCTATTGACTACCCCGATCGATCGACTCGCTGAGGCTGCTCTGGCGTACCAAGAGCAACTCGAAACCATTCGACACCACGGCTAGAACCGAGCGAATCTCCGCTAGCGACGGCCCCCGTCGACGAGGAACTCCTGGGCGGTGCAGGCTGCGCCATCGTCGGCGGCAAGGAATAGGACCATCTGGGCAAACTCTGGCGGATAAATGCGCCGCTTGATGGCCTGATCGTTGAGCGTTCCCTCTTCGCCCTCTGGCGACCACCACTTTTCGAGTTGACGTTCGGTCGCGACCCAGCCGGGCAGCACCGTGTTTACCCGCACGCCGTCTGGGCCGAACGTTCGAGCCATCGTGCGGGTGATTCCCTCCACGCCTGACTTCGCGATCGCGTATCCCGGGAAGACGTCCTCCTGGATCATGTAGCTGCTCGACCCGATGTTGATGATCGAGCCTCCGCCAGCCTCGATCATTGCCGGGGCGAGCGATTGGATCGCAAAGAAGTAGTGACGCAGGTTCGTGTTGAGCCGATCATTCCAATACTCGACCGTCATGTCCTGCCAATCGTGGCGGTCATCGGATGCTGCGTTGTTAACTAGAGCCGTGATCACCCCCAGGTCTTCGCCTGCCTGGGTGAGCACCTTTTGGAGTGCGTCGATATCGACGAGGTCGACTTCGTAGAACACGGGCGTGTGGGTGACGCCGCGCTGGGTGCAACGTTCGATCGTCTCGGCTGCCTTGTCGACCTGCCGATCAGCGAACCCGACCTTGGCGCCCTGCAGCGCGAACTGCTCGACCATCCCCGAACCGATGCCGTCGGCTCCGCCGGTAACGAAGACCACCTTGTCGACGAGCGACGGATAGCTCGCGTAGCTGGCGTTCTCGCCATAGATGGTTCCGGGATCATTTCCTTCTGGTTGGCTCATGGTTCCTCGCTTCGCCGAATCTTGGTTGAACTACTGCTTGCCTATGCCATGCGCCATGGCGTGGCTTTCTCTACCGCCAGCGCTCGCAGCTCGCCGAACCGTTCGGCCACAACCGTCGCGATCACTTCGCTACGATCCTGCGGACTTGCGTCGCTGGCCGGGCGCCAGATGGCTCGTCCGCCAGTGAAGCCCGAACAGCCGTTGTCGAAGGCAACGGCGAGCTGATCGCGATACTCCTCGAACGTGACCCCCGAAGACAAGAGCACCCACGGCTGCCTACAGGCTTCATCCACCGCGGCACAAGCATCAGCCCAGCCATCGGGATTGGAGGGGTCGCCGGGGAATTCGATCTTCATGACGTCGATCGGTAGATCGGTGAGTTGCTTCACGGTGTCGAGCACGGTCTGCGGACGAGCGGCATCTTCCATCCCAAAGGCCACCGGCTCAACGAGCAGCGCCATGTCGAGGTCAGCACAGATGGCCGCCACCTCGGTCACGACGGCGCGTTGATCGTCGCAGTGTTCGACACGTTCGGGGGCATAGGGCAACAACAGCTTCGCTGCGCTCGCGCCCATCTTCTTTGCATCGAGTGCCGTCCAACCGGACATCATCTGCGTCGAGCTGGCCCACGGATCTTGCATATAGCCCTGAGCTTCAAGCGCCGCCATAAACCCCTGGCTTCCCTTGAGAACGCCCGCTTCGATTACGTGTGGAAGCGAGAACTCGGGTTCGAGCATCACGCCGCTCGCTTGGGGCCCGACACCGGCAATGAGGTCGAGTTTGAACTGCGTGATCTCTGCGTCGGTGACGTCGGCATCGAGCACCGCCTTGAGCGAGTCACGGTGGTCGATCGCCAGCACGGCGATCACGCCCTCGTCGGTCGCGAGCTGATCGATGCCGCGCATCTTTCCGGGAGTGAGCTTGGCCATGTCAGCCTTCCACGGGCTTGTCGCCCGACACCTTGTACGGATCGACACCGTCGAGTTCTGCCCCGAGCGGCATGCCACCGGGGTTGTTCAGGGTCGGTGTCTGGACGACGGGTTGGCGCCAGGCGCCCTCGTCGTCGTTTTCCCAGGCGTCGTGAATCCAGGTATGGCCATCGTCGAAACACGGCGGCGTCGTGCGCTCCTTGTCGACGAGCTCACCGGCGAGGTAGTTGAGGAAGTACATGTTTGTGCTCGGGCACGACACGGTCGAGTGGTAGCCCTTGGGCACGAGCGCGGTGTCGCCGTCGTGGAGCACGAGCGTCTCGTCGAACTCACCGTCGGGGGTCCAGTTGCGGTGCATGATGAACCCGTTGCCCGGATCGGTACGGAAGTAGTAGGTCTCCTCCAAATACGGCGACCCGTCTTCGCCGTCATGGCGGTGTGGCGCCCACCCGGCCCACATGCCTCGGGGCACGTACACCTCGTAAAGGATCAATCGTTCAGCGTCGACCGGTGGCGCCATGACGTGGTTGACCTGGCGATGCGATGCTCCCCCGCCGCGCACTTCACTCTTCATCTGATCTGGAGTGATGAGCCGCGTCGGGTACAGACCCGTCGCCGGAGCCGAACCGATCGAGAATTCGAATCCGTCCTCACCAGCGATGACCTCGATGTTGTCGCCAGGCGTGACGTAGGCGATCGATGGGGGTTCTTCGAACACGCTGCTGCGGCTCAGCTCGAACCGCTGGTCACCGGCCACCACGACGGCCGAGCCGGACAACGGCACGATCGCCGTCTCTTGATCAGCGCGCCTATCGGTGTGGGTGGCGTTCGCGTCGAGGCTGACGACAGAGAAACTGAGAAACCGCCACGCGGCACTCGCGGGAGTGACATCGAGGCGAACGCCGTCGCCGCCTGAATTCTTGATCAGTGAGTTAGTCATGAGTTCTCCCATGGGAAGTGTCGAGGTATTGGCTCAAAGGGGGCTGCCGGGCCTTGGCCGGGCATGGTTTGGTCGAAGTCGATCGATGCGCCCGACATCATCCCCGACTCTCCGCTCAACATGAAGCAGATGCCGCGGGCGACCTCGTCGGGTTTAAGGATGCGCCCGAAGGCCTGTTGGGCTTCGGCCTTCTCCAGCCAGTCGTCGGGGGCATCGTGGAACTTCTTCTGCACCGCATCTTCTGCGGGCGTGTCCATCCAGCCCGGGTTGATCAGGTTCACCCGAATCTGTTCCATCCGCAGCGAGTAGGCGGCGTGTCGGACCATGGCTTCGAGCGAGTGCTTTGCCGCGACATAGGGGAACAGCTCGCCGATGCCGCCGTGGTGCGCAATGCTGCCCACCAACGCGATCGATCCGGCGACCTTCTCGCGAGCCATGATCGTGGCCATGCCGGTGATGAGCAGACCGTTGGCTTTCACGTTGAGCGCGAGCATTTCGTCCCACATCGGACCGGTGGTGTTCCAGACCGTGCCGCGCCAGGTAGCCGCAGCGCAAGCGGCCACGGCGTGCACGGTTCCGAAGCGTTCGTCGACGGTGCTCGCCACCAACTCTGCGCCCTCCGTTGTCGCTAGGTCAGCGGATAGGAAGCTGACCGAACAACCGTCGCCGTCGAGCTCGGCCGACGCAGCGTCGCCCTTGGCCTGATCGCGGCCGACGAGGAGAAGGTTGGCAGCGCCTCGGGCCTTCATGAGGCGCGCGACCGCGTTGCCGAGACCTTGCGACCCGCCGGTGACAACACCGGTCTGGCCGGCGAAGCTGTTGTGGCGATAGGGCGCTGCCGTGTCGAGAATCTGGTCCGACATCAGCTGATCTCCGATGTCTGGACCGGGCGGTTTTCTTCGTGGCTTCGCAAGGCTGCGATGCCAGCAACAAGCGGGGCTCGCCCGTCGATGATGCCGACCGGCATGGTTCCCGACTCAAGCCCTGAAACGAAGGCTTGCCACTCGTTCACATAGCTCTGGGTGTAGCGCTCGATGAAGAAGTACGGCACCGGTTCGAGACGGGTTCCGGTCGCGGTGTGCAGCTGGGTCTGATTCGACCGCGGGTTCTCCGACGCGACCATGCCTCCCGAACCAAACGCCTCGACCCGCTGGTCGTAGCCGTAAACGGCCTGGCGACTGTTGTCGATGTAGGTGAGGGTTCCATCCTCGTGCGTGAGGAGGATCATGGCCGTGTCGATGTCGCCTGCTTCACCGATCGCCGGGTCCACCCGGACCGCGCCCTTGGCGTACACCTCGACGATTTCGCTGCCGGTGACGAAGCGGGCCATATCGAAGTCGTGGATCGTCATGTCGTTGAACATGCCGCCAGAGACCTTCACGTATTCGATCGGTGGTGGTTCAGGATCACGGCTGGTGATCTTCACCATGTGGAGCTCACCAACGTCACCGTTTGCGACCGACGCTTGCACCGCTGCGTGACTCGGATCGAAGCGTCGGTTGAATCCGATCTGGATGGGCACGCCCGCAGCCTCGACCGCAGCGACCGCCCGGTCGACTTCAGCCAGGTTCAACGACACCGGCTTCTCCAAGAAGATCGTCTTGCCCGCGTCGGCTGCGGCGACCGCGAGATCGACGTGGGTGTCAGTGCTAGAACAAATCGCCACCGCGTCGACATCGCTCGACATGATCTCTTCGACCGAATCGGCCCGATCACAGCCGATGCTGTCGGCCACCGCCTGGGCGCCTTCGGCATACACGTCATAGACGGCGGCGACTTCGAGCCCCTCGATCTGTTGGGTGATGATTTCGGCATGCATCTTTCCGATGCGTCCTGTGCCGAGTACGGCGATGCTCGTCATGGGTCTACCCAACGCTTTCTACTTGCGACTTGAATCGTTCCAACAGCGTGCGCACCGGTGTCGCTGTACGACCGAGAATCCGGTCGGTGCGAGGAGTGGTTAGCGAGCTGTCGTACGGGATCGGTGCCGCCATCAGCGACTCGGGGTCCGGCGGGCCGTAACGGAGCAGGCCTGGGTCGAGATCAAACACGTCGCACGTCAGCTCAGCGAGCTCCCGACGGGTGACCGCGTCAGCCCCCGAGCAATGGAACACGCCATCTGCGCGATGCTCCCCGATCGACAACATGATCTCGCCACACTCCAACGCCAACGACGGGGTAGCACGCATGTTGATCTCTTCGGCTTCCCACACGGTGAACGTATTGCCCTGTGACAGCGCATCGACAATCGACGCAGCGAAGTAGCCATAGCCACGGTCCTGGGCACGAGGCGAGGCAGGGCGAGCGAGGTGCAGTCCATTCACTCCACTCACACGAGCGACCGCTCCCCCGCGTTCAAGCGCCACCATCTCGGAGGCCAGCTTGAGTGAACCATAGAGATTGATCGGGTTCGGAGGCGTCTCCTCGTGTGCTCCGCCTTGGGTGCCATCGAAGACCCAGTCGGTCGACACCAATACATAGGTGGCATCGGAGGCCGCGGCGCCGGCCTCGGTGTGTTGGGTCGCATGGACATAGGAAGCCCAAGCCGCCTCGCGGTCGGCGTACATCTGATTCCAGTCGTTCATGATCGCGCAATGGATTACGAGGTCCGGTTCGTACGGGTCGATGCTGTTGCGCACCGATGCCTCGTTGGTCATGTCGACCGTCTCGACCGCGTAGGGCGCGTCAGCGGGCGGCCGCCACGTGTTGGCGGTGGTGAGCACGTCATGACCGGCGTCGAGCGCGGCCTGCACGATGTTGGAGCCGACGAACCCGCCACCTCCAGAAATCCACACCTTCATGTTCTCGACCCAACCGACCGACAACGCTCATGCCTACTCACGCTTGTCGCTGCTCCTTCTTGCCTTCATCCATCGCTGCCCGAGCAGCGAGCACCGAGTCGAGTTCGCTCACCTCGGGCACGCCGACCTCCCAGAACGATCCGCCTTCGGTCCAGCTGTAGGCGTCGACAACCATCGAGATCACATAGGTCCGATCCGCAGCCTTTGCTCGCTCATACGCGGCTTCGAGTTCATCGATCGAGCCGACGGTTTCGCTGAGGGCACCCATGGCCTCGGCGTGCTTGGCAAAGTCAACCGGTTGGGGGTTCACGACGGTTGGGTTGTCTTTGATCAGGTTGTTGTACGGCTCGCCACCCATCCCGGTTTGCAACCGGTTGATCACCGCGAAGCCACCGTTGTCGCACACGATCACGATCATCTTGTGGCCATGAATCACCGAGCTGTAGACGTCGCTGTTGAGCATCATCCACGAGCCATCACCGACGAACACGGTGACGTCCTTGTCGGGCATAGCCATCGCCGCGCCCCAGCCGCCGCTGGTCTCGTACCCCATGCAGCTATAGCCGTACTCGCAGTCGAAGCTGTTGCGGTGCTTGGCACGCCAGCCGTTGTTCACCTCACCGGGAAAACCTCCAGCGGCGGCGAGTGCGAACGTCTTTTCGTCCGCCACCCGATCGATCGCGCCGACGACCTGTGCGTAGGTTGGCAAGCCGTTGTCGGCGGTCGCGTCCTTGGCCGCGAGGCTGTCGATGTATGCGTTGTGCTTTGCGACTTCGCTGGCCGAAGTGGCGCTCCAGTCGTCGCTCGCCCGATAGTCGCCGAGCAGTTCGCTGAGCTCGGTCAGCGACTCACGGGCATCACCGACGACGGGGATGGTGTGGCGCTTCGTGGCATCGAAACGGGCTGCGTTGAGCCCGATGATCTTTACGTCTTCGTTCTTGAAGACCGTCCACGACCCGGTCGTGAAATCCAGCAGACGAGACCCGACCGCGATCACGACGTCGGCCTCGCCGGCCAATACGTTGGCCGACGTTCCACCGGTGACGCCGATCGGGCCGCCATAGAGCGGGTGGTCCCACTCAAGGCATGCCTTGCCCGCAACGCTTTCGACAACGGGAACATTGTGCTTCGTCGCGAAATCGTCGAGCACTGACTCGGCCAGCGAGTAGTGCACGCCACCTCCAGCGACGATCAGCGGCTTCTTCGCTTCGCGGATCAAACGTGTGGCCTCAGCGAGTTGTGCACTGTCGGCTCTGGGTCGCGAAATGTCGTGCACTCGCTCCTCGAAGAAGCTGAGCGGATAGTCGTACGCCTCGCCTGCCACGTCTTGAGGCAGACCCAGGAATGCCGGGCCACAATCGGCTGGATCGAGCATGGTTTGCACCGCGTGCGGAAGTGAATGTGTGAGCTGTTCGGGCTTGGTGATGCGATCCCAGTAACGACTTACCGGACGGAAACAGTCGTTGACCGTTTCGGTCGGGTCGGTGAAGTTCTCCACCTGCTGCAGCACCGGGTCAGGAAGGCGGTGCGTGAACGTGTCTCCGGCGATGAGCAGCAGCGGAAGCCGATTGCTGTGCGCGACACCGGCAGCGGTCACCATGTTGGTTGCCCCGGGCCCAACCGAACTCGTCGCCACCATGATTTGGCGGCGACGCTTGGCCTTGGCATAGGCCACCCCCGCGAGCGCCATGCCTTCCTCGGCTTGCCCGCGGTAGGTCGGCAGCTCATCTTTGGCTCGCTCGAGCGCATGGCCAAGCGAGGTCACATTGCCATGACCAAAGATCGCATAGACCCCAGCAAACAACGGCGCAACAGAACCATCGACCTGCACCGACTTCTGCGCGATCAGATACTTCACAATCGCCTGAGAAGTAGTCAATCGAATTGTTTCAGCCATAACTGTCAGCCCCTTTCGCGGGAGGAGACACGGAGGTGCGAGGAGACAGCACTGACATCGAGTCGGAGAGCCTCGGACGAGTGATGCCCGACGTTGCAAGCGAGCGAAGCTTCGCGGGAGGAGACACGGAGACGTGATGGGATCTCGAGGTGTCGGTTGACGCTGTGGCGAGCCGCATCCGACGTTGTGTAGCGAGCGAAGCGATGCGAAGCGGGAGGAAAGGCCGCTGCAGCGCCAGCCCGCGGGGCGAGAGAGAACATCACGACTCCGTCAGATCGACGACGTTTTGCCAGGTGCCCGTCTCGGTCGACTTGATGAGCGCTGCCTGCACGCTGACGTAGTCGACGGCTTCTTTGAAGCTGGCCGAGTGCTTGGTTCCAGCGGCAACCGCCTTCAAGAATTCGTAGTCCTCAATGGTCACCAAGTCTTCGAAACCGATGCTGTTTGCGTCGCCGGGGACGAAGTTGCCGTGGTACGGGTAGCGGTCGCCGCCGCGCACCGTCGTGTAGCCGCGGGCTTGGTCCTTGAGCAGGAACAGCCCCATCTCGTTCATGGTCTCTAGGTTCCAGTTCGCAGCACCCTTGGTGCCGTACACGTCGAAGGCGTTTTGGCTTTCCGGGCCGATGATCGCGCGACTGGTTTCGAACGTGCCGATCGCTCCGTTCTCGAACTCGGCGAAGCAACCGAAGTAGTCCTCGTTAGAAACCGGACCTTTCGGATCGTCGGGCTTTCCCCGGTCGTAGTGAGTGCCACCGGGTTGTGGGATCGGGCGTTCGGTGATGAACGTCTTTTGCATGCCCATCACTCGCTTGACGGGACCGATGAGCATGTGGGCCAGGTCCATGGAGTGGCTGAGAATGTCGGTGCTCACCCCGTAGCCGGATTGATCGATGTCGAAGCGCCAACTCAACAAGCCGAGCGGGTCGGCTCCATACATTGAGAAAAAGCGACCGCGATAGTTGGTGATCTCCCCGAGCTCGCCCTCTTCGATCAGTCGCTTGAGGTACTGCACCAGCGGAGCGAAGCGATAGTTGTAGCCCACACCGGTGATCACGCCAGCGTCCCGGCACGCCTTCTCAATGCGGACGGTCTGCTCCGGTTTGCCGCCAACCGGCTTTTCACAGAAGACGTGTTTACCGGCATCGGCCGCGGCAACACAGATCTCTTCGTGCAACATGTTCGGCGCGGTGCAGGTGACCACGTCGATGTCGTCGCGCTCCATGATCTCGCGCCAGTCCGCAACAGCCTCTTCAAAACCAAAACTATGGACGGCCATGTCACGACGGTCTTCCAAGTTGTCGGCACAGATCGCGAGCACCGGGTCATATGCCCGGTCCTCAAAGATCTGGGGAATCCGTGCATAGCTTCGGCTGTGGGCTTGGCCCATCCAACCGAGGCCGATCACGGCCATGCGAAGTGGTTGACGGTCGGTCATATCTTCTCCAGGTAGCGGTTAATCATGAGGGGTCTCGTTCCGCCAGCAGGGCCTCAATGTCTTCGATGGTGGGCATGTCGTCGGCGCACATCATTCGCCCAGCGACGATGGCGCCCGCAGCGTTGCCCCACTTGATGATGGTTTCGGGGTCCCAGCCTTCGAGAAGTCCGTGGCAGAACGCTCCGCCAAACGCGTCGCCCGAACCGAGACCGCATACGACATCGACCAAATATGGAGGCACCGACACGCGCGTGCCGTCTGCGGTGGCGATCATGACGCCGTCGGCGCCGAGCTTCATCACGGCCATCTCGAGACCGCGTTCGAGCAACCGGTCGGCCGCTTCGTTCATATCGCGGGTGCCGACCGCAATCTCACACTCGTCTTTGTTACCGATCGCAATCGTGACGTGATCGAGCATTGGGCTGATTGCCTCGGCGGCCTGCTCGGGCGAATCCCAGAACATCGGACGCCAATCGAGGTCGATCACCGTATGGGACGAACGGCCGCGAATCTCGAGCAGTTTGCGCATCGTGTCGCCAGCTCGCTCATCGGCGAACCGAGACGCAGGAAACCAGAAGATCGACACTTCTTGGACCACTGCGGCGTCGACGTCGCCCACTTCGATGTTGAGATCAGGAGCCCGAGGCTCGCGATAAAAGATGATTGACGGATCTTCTGGTGGATCGAGTTCTGCGAAGGCCAACGGCGTCTTCAGATCAGGGTCGACGCCTACATACCGAGAGTCAACGTTGAACGTGTGCTCCAGGGCGTGGCGCACGTAGTCGCCGAACTGGTCGTCACCGACTTTCGTGACGAGTCCTACGTTGTGCCCAAGCCGAGCCGCTGCAACAGCCACGTTGGTGGCGGTGCCCCCGATCGACTTCTGCAAGGTCGTCACCTCGCGCATCGGAACTCGAAGTTGCTGGGCATAGAGATCTACGCTCACTCGTCCAACGGTGAGCACTTCTAAGTTCACTACGGCTCCCCGCTACTTGTCGACGCCCGAGATTGCGGCGCTGAGTTCTTCTTGCAGCTCTTCGAGTTCTGCGCCACCGGCCATGAGCTGGGTGAGCTCCTGCTGAGTGACTTCTTCCTTTGCAAAGTTGCCGAGAGACTGGCCGCGATTGAGGATCAGGAAGCGATCGCCGACCGGGTATGCGTGTGCGGGGTTGTGCGTGATGAAGATCACGGCGAGGCCTCGGTTTCGGGCCTCAACGATGTAGCGCAACACCACACCGGACTGCTTCACGCCCAGAGCTGAGGTTGGCTCATCGAGGATCAGTACCTTCGCGCCAAAGTACGCGGCACGAGCAATGGCAACCGATTGGCGTTCGCCACCTGAAAGTGTGCCTACGGGTTGTTCGGGGTCACGGACATCGATGCCCATCTTGCCCATTTCTTCGACAGCGATCTTCATCGCTTTGGCCTTATCGACCCACCGGAACGGCCACACTCCCGTGGTTGGCTCCGCACCGAGAAAGAAGTTTCGCCAGATCGACATCAGCGGCACCATGGCGAGGTCTTGGTACACCGTGGCGATGCCCTTATCGAGCGCTTCGCGCGGTGACTCAAACTTGACCGCGTCGCCCTCGAGTAGGAATTCGCCATCGTCGTGCTGGTGTACCCCGGCGAGGATCTTGATGAAGGTCGATTTTCCCGCGCCGTTATCACCGAGCACACAGGTGACTTCGCCAGGATTCACGGTCGTGGTCACATTCTGAAGGGCAACAATGTTGCCGTAGAACTTAGAAATGCCACGGAGTTCAAGGAATTCGGTCATGAGTTCAGTGCCCTCTGTCGGATCGAGTTGTTTACGATGACGGCTCCGAGGAGCAACGCTCCAAGGATCAGGAATTGCCAGTTGGAGTCCCAACCAGCGAAGCCGATGCCGGAGCGAATCATGGCGAAGATAATTGCGCCGATTGCCGCACCGATCGTGGAGCCGTAGCCGCCGGTAAGGAGGCAGCCACCGACAACTGCAGCGATGATGTAGTTGAACTCCAAGCCATCGCCGACGTTCGCCTGGACGGATTCAAAGCGAAAGGCGGTCAGCATGCCAACGAGCCATGCTGCGGACGAGACGATCATGAACAACGAGGTCTTCGTACGAGCGGCAGGAACACCAACCGAGCGGGCAGCATTCGTGTTGCCGCCAACGGCGTAGATCCATGATCCAAACTTGGTCTTTTCGAGAACGAACGTTGCGCCGATCACGACAACGGCGAACCACAGGACCGAGATTCGCAGCGGGATGCTTCCAACGTTGGTTCCAGCCTGTTCAGGAATGATGAACAAGAGACGGATCAACGTCGCGACCGCGAGGGCCACAAATCCGAAGGAGTTGACGATGCCCCCTAAACGGTCTGCGGCAATGTCAGGCCCCGTGCGTTTCTGAAAGAGGAAGGTCATGATTGCGCCGAGCCCGATAAGGAACGCCCCAATCAGGATCGAGGTAAACAGCTCGACGCGAATCTGTCTACCCGTGCCCTGCGACCGGATGATGAACGCCACCACCGTCAAGACGCCAACTGTTGCCAGCCCGAGCATCATCGCGAGTGAGGACGACGCGCTTCGCAATTGCGAGGCAGCGGCCAACATCAAGGCGGTACCAATCAAGACGAGGCCGGCGAAGAGGATGGCTCGGGCGCCTTGGACGGTGGTCAAGAAGGTGAAGGTGGGGACCGCAAGGATCGCGACGCCGATGAGAGGCGCCGATGGCGGGGCTTTGCCCGCGGCGACGGCGAGCGCAGCCAGTCCGACAACAACGAGGCCAACGAAGAATACGGTCCTGGCGAAACCGCCACCGAGAAGACCAATCGACTCTTCGTTGTCGCTCATGATGATGAGCCCGAGCACGACGCCAGCGGACAGGGAGATGAGACCCCCAAAGAACATTTTTGGCACTTGGGCGGGCATGGCACCCGTTACGGGCACAGCGCGATCAAAGTTCGCCAGGCCAAAGCCGATTGCCGCCACCAGTGCGCCCGCTGCGGTCAGGACGCCCCAGATGATGTTGTTTGTTACGCCATCGGTGGTCAGCAGCAAGAGAAAGCCGGCGATCGAACCAGCGATGCCAACCGCAAAGACCACAGGCCCAGCGGGGTTCATCTTCTTGGTGCGGTTGAACGTCATGTAGATCGTGCCCAAGACAAGCAATGCGCCACCAACGATCATCAGGATCGCCCACACGGTGTCGCGCTGAGCAAAGACGTTGTCTTGCGCCCGCCATTGACCGGCAAAGACGTTCGACCAGAACTCCCAACCCTCGGGGTCGGCGTCTTCGTCGCGTGCAACGATGACCTTGTCGGTGAGGCGCTTCGCGAAGCCGAGCTTGGCGCCGATGAGGATGAAGAAGGTAGCGAGCGTGACGATGAAGCTCGGCAAGGACGTTCGCTCGACCATCGCGCCGTTGAACCAGCCGATACCGAGAGCAAACATCAGAGATAGGGGTATGGCGAGGTGGTAGCCGAGGCCAGCGCCGCCCAGCTCCCCAACTTGGGTGGTTACTAGAAGCACAAAGATCGCGGTCGCTCCGGTCATGGACCCAGATGACAGATCGAACTCTCCACCGATCATCAGGAGAGCAACGGCGACCGACATGATGCCGAGCGTCGACGAAACGTCGAGAAAGTTTGCGGTTGCGCCAGCGGTACCGAAGTTGCCGCCGACCAACCAAAAGAGTGTCCACACCGCAGCGGCTCCAGCGAGCGCACCGATCTCTGGACGAGTAAGCAGACGCTGGATGGGGCCGCGAAAGTTCAACCTCTCGTCGGCCGCTCCGTCCTCCGGAGGAGTGCCGGCTGCATCGTCGCCGCCTCCCTCTTGGGTGGCGGCTAAGTCTTCGAGTTCTTCGAGTTCTTCGGACACGTCAGCACTTTGCGCTGCCGACGTGGTGGTCGTCGTATCTGACACCAAAGGTCCCTTCCAAGGAAGACAGGCCCCCGTGGGGCCGAGCCATAGTGGCTCGGCCCCGGGGGAATCCAACTTTTTGGGCTGAACTGTTGCTCAGCCCAACGTAATTAGCGAGTGCCCTCGCCAACAAGTGCTGCAACTGCTGCTGCGTTGTCAGGCGTTACGAAGCCAGGACCGGTGAGGATGGCGTTGCCGCCACCAATCGTGTTCTGGTTTGTGGCCTGGAGGAACATCGCAACTACAGGGAGGTAGCCCTGGAGGTACTGCTGCTGATCAACGGTGAAGGCAATGTTTCCGGCTTCGATTTCGTTGATGAGGTCCTCGGAGAGGTCGAACGAACCAATTATGAGGTCAGTTCCGGTGTTCTCGCCTGCTTCGAGCGCACGGATTGGGACGTTTGGTCCGGTACCGAGAACAGCGTCGACGTCAGGGTTGGCGTTGAGTGCCGCAACGATGCCCGAAACCTGTGCTTCAGGCTCTGCATCGAGACCGATGAACTCGGTAACGACGCTACCTTCAAAGGTGTCTTCGAGGCCATTGCAGCGCTCTTCGAGGCCAACGTTCGACTGCTCTTGGAATGCGCAGAGGACCGTGGTTGCACCAAGGTCGTTGAAGCGGAGACCCGCACCCTGGCCAGCGACGAACTCGTCCTGTCCGAAGTGAGAGACGGCGCCGAGACGCTGGAAGTCGTTTGAGCCCGAGTTCAGGGTGTAGAGCGGGATGCCTGCAGCAACAACAGCTTGTGCTGCTGACTCGACGCCAGCCGGATCTGCCAACGAGATGGCGATGCCGTCGGAGCCGTCGGCGATTGCCTGCTCGATTGCCTGCGACTGCACAGCGGCGTCGTTGTTGGAGCCGATGTAGTT
>CAZTDG010000038.1:0-18376 GCA_964612655.1 uncultured Acidimicrobiales bacterium
GTTTATGGGTTGGTGTCGGAGGATTTGTGGTTTGATTATCCGGAGTTTGATCGGTATGACGATCTGATCTTTCGTGATGCGCCGGTGTTGGAGAAGCTGGGTGTGCCAGCGGAGATTCGGTTGAAGCCTGTCCCTCCGATGCCTGATGAGGTGTCGGGCTAGTGGGTACGTCTCTGTATATCGCTGCGATTCCTGCTGATGAGCTGGAGTCGGTCACCGAGGAGAACGTGCTTGAGGTGTTTTTGGCGGGTTGGTCGGCTGATCAGGTGGGTTGGGCGGTTGCCGGGTTGCCCTTCGGTGAGCGAGGCATTCGAGTGTTCGAGTCTTCAGGACCTCGAATTTTTGGTTTGGAGGCGGAGGTGATGCGCCCGGAGGTTCGCGACAAGTTGGCTACGAATGCTGCTGGTGAGGACACGATTCGTGAGCGGTTCCGTGCTCAGGCGTTCGGGTTGGAGCTTCCGTTGGGTGTTGTTCCCTTGCAAGAGCATGAGGACTGGCTGGTGGATGAGGCGATGAAGGTGCAGGCCTTGATCATCGATGCAGCGGCACACGACAAGACGGTGATCTTCACCCTGTTCTGAGCCGCGGCCGCGCTAATGCTCATGCGCTGGTCGCAGGCGCGGGCGGAATGCACGCTCCAATTGCGGATGTGCAGGCCCGTTAACAGGTGCTGGCTTGCGACTTCGACACTGACGTCACGGTTGGTCGTGAAGTAACTGCGACGTTGCCACACACCGATTGGCTGTTGGAGGCCTATTTCTCTGACGGCACAACGATGTCGACGTTGTGAGCCCAGGAACTCGCAGAGCAACAACGCGTCTAAGTTTTTCTGGACGTGTGAGGTGACGGGTGCGTTCGGGTTCTCGTTGAGAAGGTTGAATGTGGCGGCTCGGCTTCGGGCCTTGACGCTAGGCGAGATCTGGCCCTCGAATGTGCTGACTGCTGCCAGACTGCATTCGTGAGCGCGCCGTTCCTGCAGTCGATCATCTTTACGGAGCCTGAGGAGCCCGACGAAGCATCGGGCGCCGATGGTGAAGACGCTGATGCATCCGGCGAGTTCTCCAAAGATGATTTTCCGGCGTGGTACCACGACAACCTCGATGAGGAATCGGGCGAAGACGATGGCGACGGACCAATCGAAGCCGACGAGGAGGAGAGCGGCTACCCGTTTGACCTCGCGGTCGTGCAAACGGTCGACCGCCTGAAGTTTGGGCCGGTCACCGTTATCGCTGGCGACAACGGGTCGGGGAAATCTACGCTCATCGAAGCGATCGCGGTCGCCTCTGGGTTCAACGCCGAGGGTGGCAGCAAGAACCTGATGTTTCGCACCCACGACACGCACAGCACTCTCGCCGATCACTTGTCGTTGCGGTGGAAGGCGCGCCCGAAGTGGGGCTGGTTTCTTCGCGCCGAAACCTTCTACGGGATGGCCACCCACATCTCGCTTGACGACGACCCTGCATACGGCCTCGCTGCGATCTTTCCCGACCTACACAACGCCAGCCACGGCGAAACGTTCCTGGCTCTCGCCAACAGCCGATTCACAGGCAATGGCCTCTACATCTTCGACGAGCCCGAAGCAGCGCTCTCTATCCAGGGACAGATGCAGCTGGCAGCGATCATGAGCGACTCGCTTAAGAAGGGGTCACAGTTCATTGTTTCGACGCATTCACCGTTCCTGATGGGATTCCCCGACGCCACCGTCTACGAAGCAGATGCCGAGAACGGCATCGAGAAGACGTCGTTCGACGACCTCACCTCAACAGCGCTCTGGCGACGCTTCCTGGCCGATCCATCAGCGCTGTACGACGGGCTCGAATAGCCTCTCCAGGGCAGGAACGAAAGCGAGGCACCGTTCCATCCTGAACTCCATTAACCCGCCAGTAGTCAACCCCAGTGGCTTGGGTTGCCGAGTGGATCTCACTGGCTGACTTCGGACGCGATGGTTTGGCAGGTGTCGAGGGCTTGGTCGACGGTGATGTCTCCGGTGATTGCGGCGGAGATTTCTTGGGTGCAGCGGGTGGCGATGTCTTGGAACTCGGGGATGCCGACGAACTGCACGCCAGGAAGGCCGGGGCGTGGAGTGGTGCCGGGGTTGTTCGGGTCGGCGGCGAGGAGCTCTTCGAGGGCGACGTCCGCGTAAGACTCGTTGGCGGCTTGGTAGTCGGGGTTGTCATAGGTCGACAACCGGGTGCCGCCAGGGGCGTTCTCCCAGCCCTCTTGTTCGCCGACGAGTTCGATGAACTCTTGAGACGTTGCCCACCGGATGAATTCCCAGCCAGCTTCAGAATTCTCTGCGCCACCCGGGATAGCGAATCCCCAGCTCCAGAGTCCGCCACCGGGAAGGTCAGTCGGGCCGGTAGGTGCTCGCTCCACACCGAGGTTGCCAGCGAGGGCCCCGGTGTTGAGGACGCGAGCGGCCTCGGTCGAGTCGAACCACATGGCGACACCACCAGACTCCATGAGCTCAAGGCACTGGGGGAAGGTTGCGTCGGCTGTGTCCGGACCGAAATTCTGGTGCAGGTCGACGTAGAACTCCGTCGCGGCCCGAAAGTCCGAGTCGGGTTGGTTGATCTGGGGCTCGGCGGGTGTGCCATCTTCGTTGCTTTCCAACCAGGTGCCACCGAAGGTGTTGACCACCGTGGTGAGGGTGGCGCCAAGATCGTTCCAGCCAGGCATAGTTCGCAGACAAATACCCGCCACGTCGTCGGTGTGGACCAGCTCTGCGATTTCGGCGATCTCCTGCCAGGTGGGTTGCTCGGGGAATTCGATCCCAGCAGCGTCCATGATCTCCTGGTTGAACATGATCACCGAGGACTCTGCCAGGAATGGGGCTGCGTAGAAGCCGAGCGTGGGCTCGCTGCCGCGAAATGATGTTCGCAGGCTGTTCAGTTCGCGAATAGCCGGCGTGATGTCGTCGAGGTCGTAGTCAGGGTCGGCCTCGGCGAACGGGGTGAGATCTTGGGTCCACCCGTTGACGCCGCCGAACTGTGCCGCCTCGAACGCATTGATCGTGAACACGTCGGGGAATTCGCCGTGGGAGGTGCCGACGGTTCGTTCCCGTATCTCTGGCTGGGTGAGCTCGGTAAAGTTGACCGCAATCCCCGTCTGGGCCGTGAAGTGCTCGGCGGTAAGGCGTTGGATCGTATCTGTGGTGCCGTTGTCGGCGACCCAGACGTCGATCGAGCGGATCGTTCGGCCTGCGGCAATGGCTGCTGCTTCAGCGGCCTCGGCCGCTGTCTCATTCGCTCGGCTCTGGAGAGCGTCGGCGATGGCTCGTTCGGCGGTCCAAATGAAGATGCCGCCAAAGCGGTCTCCGCTCACCAGACGACCATCGGGCAGCCCAACAATCGAGACGAGGTTCACCGGATTGATCTCGCGATCGATGTGGCCTTCGAACGTAGCCGGTTCAGCACTCGGGTCACTTACATCCCAGACCTTTGCTGTGCCGTCAAAGCTCACGCTCGCCACGTTGCCATCAGCTGTTGCGGTGAGTTCCGCTCCCCGGTCGGTGTGGCCCTCGAAGACGAGCGCTCCGTCCCCAGGGGCAGCGGGGTCCCACACGTGGACCGTCTCATCGTTTCCGGTGCTGGCAACCCGCCCGTCGGTCAATGCAGCGACGGCGAGTACCTGATCTGTGTGGCCGCGATAGATAACCGGCTCGTCGGTGAGTGCGAGCGGATCGATGATTCGAACCAGGCCGTCGCCGCTGCCGGCAATGATCCGGCCATCAGCGAGTACTTCGAGGTCCCAAATCCGGGTGCTGAACGAGATGACCTCCGGTTCGGCGTTCGGAGCGTCTGGGTCCACGAGATTGATGGTCCCGTCCTGACCCGCGGTCGCAACCCGTCCATCGGGGAGCGCGGCCACACTGGATACCTCGAAGGAATGGCCGCCCAAAGTGATGGGCTCAGCGCCGGCGACCGCTTCCCATATTCGAACGGTGTTGTCGGCGCCGCCGCTCACGATGCGGCCGTCGGCCAGCACGTCGACAGCGAGCACCGAACGGTCATGGCCGAAGAGTCGGATCGGTGGTTCTGCGTCGTCGGCGTCCCAAATCTGGATGGATCGATCGTTGCTGGCTGACACGATGCGCCCATCGGCCATTAGGGCGAGGTCGCGGATATTGCCCGAGTGAAGCGTGTATGTCTCGACCGGAGGAGCATCTGGAATCTCCGCGTCGGGCGAAGTCGTCTCGGGGTCTTCAGGACCGTCCTCGGCTGGGGGAGAGGTGGATGTCGTACTCTCCGCCAAGGCCTCCAACGTTGGAGGCTCCTCGGTGTTGTTCCGGCTGGCGATCAACCCGGCCACCACTACGAGGGCGATCACCGCAACGAACCCGGCAATCCACGCAGCCGAGCTAGAGCGTCCGTTCGAATCGTCGGTGGTCACGATTCCGCCCCCTAACTGCGCCGCACCCTTGCGTTCGTCTCTCGCACAATTGTCGCGCAAACGCCAGCAGTACCGATGTCGGAGGCTCAACCCCGGCGACGGGAGTACAGGTCGCAGGGGCCGAACTCGGGGTCGTTGAACGAACCGAAGAGTGCGAAGCCAGCTTTCTCCAGTGCCCGGCAGCTGGCGGCGTTGGCCCGGACCGGGGAGACGCCGATCTGGTTCCAGTCCGGGTGTTGGCCGAACACGATCTCGTCGGTGAATCGGTCGATCATCGCCGACCCCAAGCCTTTGCCCCGCGCTGTTGGGTCGCCGATCAGATAGTCGATCGTTGCGCCCTCCAGCTCATACCCGAGCTCGATCCAGGCCTTCACTTCGTCATGGTCTGCGTACGGCTCGATCGCCACGCACTGAATCCAACCTGCTGGCTCGTCGTCGAGGAGACCGAGGTACACCTCGACGTGTTCCCAATCGAAGTCGGCTTCTTCCTCGTCGTAGTCGAAGTCGGGGAAGTCCTCTGCCAACATCGCTCGAATTTCAGGTGATCCGTACTGGGCGATCACCCCCGGCCACGAGACGTCGTCGCCTTCCCAGAAGCGGACCACGCCGGGCTCGTTTAGCCAAACGTGTAGCAGTGGTAGATCGTCGTCGGTGAGTCGGCGGAACGTCCAGGTCACGACAGCAACCTACCCGCTCGGTACGGTGGGGGAATGGGCTTGCTCGGCATCGACCACATCAACATTGACACCCCGTCGATCGACGACACCGTGACGTTCTACACCGACGTGTTTGGGTTGGAGAGCCGCCCGAAGCCGTCCGGCAATCTCGGCGTTTGGCTGTACCTCGGCGAACAAGCGATCGTCCATGTGAACCCCGTCGATGACCAGCCTTCTTCGACTGGGCTGTTTAACCATGTGGCCTTTATGGGCGAGGATTTCGAAACCGTCACCGATCGACTCGATGAGGCCGGGTTTGCGTATCGCGTTCAGGAGCGGGCCGATCTCAACCGGTCGCAAATCTTCGTGCACGACCCAAACGGCATCCTGCTCGAGATCACCTTCGATCAGTCGGCGTGACGGGCTCTATCGGTCCGTAAAGCTCGGAGGAACAACGTTCTCCCAGAAGCCGAGTTGTGTCGCCCTCGGCTGGTCACCGAATCCGACGGACACGATGCGCCCGTCAGAGATCGGGAAGATTCCGGTCACCACGCTTGGGTGAAGTCTGAAGTTCGCGGCTTCGAAGCCCTCTAACAACATCCTTTGTAGAATATGACCTCGGCTTTGTTGCAGCGGGGGATCGTCTAGCGGGTGTCCCTTCACCGGTGGAGCGATGCTCTAGGGTCGATCGGGTGACCGAAAGCGCCGAAGTCGTCGAGCCCCACATCGGCACGCTCAACGAAGGATCGCTGCATGCGGCCCTCAAGGAGCTCTACGCCGAGGCGGGTGACCGATTCGAAGTTCCGCTCGACCGGTTCGTCATCGACATCGCTCGAGCCGACCTCGACGGCCAACTACTGATCGAGATCCAGACCGGGTCGTTCGGCGCGATGGGCCGCAAGCTCGACTTTTTGCTCCCGGATCATCAAATCCTGCTCGTCCACCCGATCGCACATGCCAGCTATCTGTGTCGTGACGACGCCAAGCCGAGACGGTCCCCGAAGAAGGGGAGCGTGTATGACCTCTTCGGCCAGCTCGTCAGCATCCCCACATTGCTCGACCACCCGAACCTCACCCTCGACATCGTCATGGTCAACGTCGACAAAGTACAAGAGCACGACCCCAAGGCCCGTCGAGGTCGCGGTGGTTACCGAACGGTCGACCGACGGCTTCGCGAAGTGATCGAACGCCATCGATTCGAGTCACCTACCGACCTACTGCGACTCGTCCCCGATGAGCTCCCCGACATCTTCACCACCGCAGATCTCGCTCGCCTTGGCGGGTTCTCGCGCTCCCATGCCCAACAGATGGCGTACTGCTTCCGAGCCCTGGACTTTTTCGAGGAGATTGATCGCACTCGGGCCGGGTATCGCTACCGGCTCGGTCCGGGAACGGTCTAGGCATCGAGAGGCGCAGGCGTTGTATTCTTCCACCCATGAGTAACAGGATCTCGGGCGACACCTACCGAGTAACCGACGACGAGCGCGAGCGCTTTCACACCGACGGCTATGTCCACCTAACGGGCCTTCTCACAGCCGACGAAGTCGACGAACTCGAAACGGTCTACGACCAGTTCCTTCGTCGAGAGATCGACGTTCCCGGCAAGGACTATTGCGACATGGCCGGCGACTACGGCCGCGAACCCGAGGATTACTCGATCATCAACGTGATGTTGCCGCGCCGCTACTACCCCGACTGGGTCGACAACATCTTCGAACGCCGTGCAGCCTCGGTGGCCGCCCAATTGCAGGGCGACAACATGGAGATCGACTACGACCAGCTGCTCGCCAAGCAGCCATTCAAAGACGACGCGGTCTTCGCCTGGCATCAGGACATGGCCTACTGGCCCGACACTCCCGACACCCGAACCGCAACGCTGTGGTTAGCGGTTGATGACTCGACGGTTGAAAACGGCTGCATGCGATTCGTGCCCGCCACCAACCACGAAGACTCACTGCGGCCCCACGAACCAGTCTTTGGCGGCCGCGGCGAAAGCCACGCCCTCGGCACAACGTTGCGAGAGGACGACGATGTCAATGTCGTGCCGATCTCTCGCGGTGACGTCACCGTTCACAACGAACGGGTGATGCACGGCTCAGGTGGGAACAACACCGACGGGTTCCGACGGGCCTACATCCTTGCGTTCCGATCCGATGAGACCGTCGCCATCGAACGAGACCTCGGCTTCACCCACAGCCACAACGACGACGATGAGGTTCTCGACGGCGTCGGCGTCGACGGCCAAACCCGCTAGCCGTCCCGCTCCAGATGGTCCATTGCTTCGCGGACAGGACGGTAATGATCGGGGCCTACCTCGACGAGGCGGGATAGCCCGGCGGCCTGCAGCTCGGCCTTGAGGCGAGGGTCATTGGCTGCCTTGAGCAGGCGATCGCGGACTTCGGCCACTTCCTCGGCCTTGAGCGAAATGCGTGCGACCAGTGGTTGGGTCGGCCAGGGTCCGAGACGTTCGATGATCCGCAGATCGGCGACGCCCGGGTCGGTTCGGGCCCGGGTAATGCGTACGACGGAGTCAACAACCGCAGCGTCGAGTTCACCATTGGCGACCGCGGTTAGCGATGCCTGATGGCCGCCGGTGAAGACCTTCTCGAGATAGTCGGGGTCGAGTTCACGCCTTTGCAGTTCGAAGTTCAGCGAGTAGTGGCCACTGAGGCTCACCGGATCGTTGCAACCCACCTGCTTTCCGCCGAGGTCGTCAAAGGATGACACGTCTGAATCGGCTCGGGTTACGACGTCTCCGAAGTAGACGGGCTGGCCGTCAGAATCGGCGTCGTCGGGAACCCAGGCCACGCCAACGAGCTGAATCGACGGATCATCGCCGCCGGCAGCCATGTCGACGAACGACGTCGAACAGATCCAACCCAGCTCGGTTCCATCGTCGCCGAGAAAGGGGTTCTCCCCGGGTAGCGGTCCGGAAGCCTCGGTTTCGTATTCGACGTCAGCTCCGAGACTCGCGCCGATCGATTCAAACAGTGATCTCGGGAACCCCGGGGTCATGTAGGTGATCAGGCGCATCGCGAGAAGAGTAACGCTCCCCTCGCTCCGACCTATTCCTGGCCCGCCTGGCCGAGCGTGCCTATGCGGCGAGGTTTGATTGGTCTCCTGGTGAGCTGAGTAGCTCGGTGACGGTTTCTGCGTCTGCGGGTTTGGCGATGAAGAAGCCTTGTACCCAATCCCAGCCTTGTCGCTGGAACCAACCCAGCTGATGCTGGTTTTCGATACCGGTCGCCACCGCGGTGAGACCTCTGACATCCATCAATCCACGGACGGCCGAAAGGATCGGACTGTCATCGGTTGCGGTGACGGCGTCGGTGGCTGACCGATGCAACTTAACGATGTCCATCGGGAAGTCGAGAAGCGAAAAGAGTGAGGTCTTGCCGCCGCCAAAGTCGTCGATGGCGATCTTGACACCGACTTCTCGCAGGCGCTGAATGTCGCGCCGTAACTCCTCAGATGCATCGCCGATTACCGACTCGGTGATCTCGATGATGAGCGACGACCCGTCGATGCCTGCGTTATCGAGCGAACGAAGCAGCGACTCGACCACGTTGCCCGTGGCGAGCTGTCGCGCCGACAAGTTCATAGAGATCGGTACCGCTTCTGGGATGCTGGCGCGGCTGCTCCAGAGAGCGTATTGCTGGAAGGCGTTCTCGATGACCTGCTCGCCAACAGGAACGATCAGGCCGGATCGCTCAAGGAATGGAATGAACTCCGCAGCCGGAAGGGTGTCTCGGCCGCTCGCAGGTCGCCAACGCAGAAGTGCTTCACAGGCGGTCACGCCGCCGGTCTGGGCGTCGAAGATCGGTTGCCAGAAGAGGCTGAACTCGCGGTTGACGACGGCGCGTCGACTGAGCATCTGTCGTTCGAGTTCCTCGTTGGCGGCCGTGCCAAGTTCGGCATAGAACGCAACTGCACGGTTGCGGCCGAGCCGTTTCGCCTCGTACATCGCAATCTCGGCATCTCGAAACATGTCGTCGCCGCTGGCATGACCGAACGCTCGCGTGACGGTGCCGATGGAGACACCGCTGTAGATCTCCGAACCGTCGATGATCAACGGCGTGCGCCACTTGGTCAGGACAATGTCGGTGATCTCCTCGATTTGTGCTGGCTCGCCGGTCGGGAGGATCACCGCAAACTCGTCGCCACCGGGTCGGAACAGTTGGTCTCCGAACACCGCGGACAATCGTTTCGCAGCAGCCTGGAGAACCTGGTCGCCAAAAGCGTGTCCGAGCGAGTCGTTGATTATGCGGAACTCGTCAAGATCGAGAAGCACGACCGTGATCGGCGTGTTGGTGGCGAGGTAGTCCTCGATCGCCTTGATGAGCAATGCCCGGTTCCCGACGCCGGTCAGCTGATCGACGAAGGCCGCGTCTGGCTGTGGGTTGGGTTGTTCTTCAACGGTGTTCAGCGTGCTGTCCATGTATTGCCGAGCCTCAACGGGGTTTGAGCCGGTTGAGCTCTAACTCAGATAGCTATTAATTCGGAATCCAATGACCGCATCTTGAGTGTGGCACCCGAAACACCTACGCAAAGTTGCTATGTCAGCCCAAGGCGATCAGTACGGTGGCAACGATCGCTGCGACCAAGCCACCGAACTGCAATCGCGACATGCGCTCGTCGAGCACAAAACGTGCAAGCACCACCGTCGAAGCCGGATAGAGACTCGAGAGTACGGCGACGACCGTGAGGTCGCCGAGTGAGCTGGCGATCAGAAACAACGCGTTCGATCCCGTGTCGAACAGGCCGGTGAGCACGATCAACCAGAGAACGTTTCGTTGGCGATGGGACGCGAGCGAAAGCAGTTCGCTTCGTCGTACCGCTAGCAGCCACGGCAGCAACAGGCTTGCGGTCAACAATCTGGCTCCGACGACCGGCCACGGGGCAGTGCTGCCAGATGTGGAATCGAATAGGACGAAGAGCACGCCGAAGAGCGAACCGGCGAGCAGGCTTTCCAGTACTACCCGAACATCGATCGGCGCTCCCGCTGTTCGATCGGCGGGTAGGGAGGTCAGCAGGATCGCGATTCCGGCGACGAGGATTCCGACCCACGCAAGGACGGTGAAGGTCTCGCCGTTGACCACTCCCCAAAAGGCGGGCACGGCCGCAGACGTGATGGCGGTCAACGGTGCCACTACGGCCATCGGACCTCGAGCGAGTCCTCGGTACAGCAGGGCCACGCCACCGCCACCGGCGGCCCCGGCGATGACCCCGATGATGAAGTCACGAAGAAGGAACTGCTCTGCGAGTGCGAATGCGGCGACGGTGACGCTAGCGAGCCCAACGAGATGCGATAGCGCGATCACGACGACCACCGAGACGCGCTTCGCGGATAGCCCCCCAAAGAAGTCGCCTGCACCAAAGCACACGGCGGTAAGTAGCCCAAGGATGATTGCCACCTCTGCACGCTAGGGGCGCTGTTCCCAATGATGCTCTTCGCGTGAATGGGGCGGCACTTGGCCCCGAATGTGGCGCGAGGAACATAAACACCGTCTTAAAGGGGTAGAAATCCGGGCTTTTAGTGCTAAATTGAACCTGGCTGGCATCCGAAAACTTCTACGTAGCAACCATCGCTTGGGAATCCCCGAAGTGATGGCGAGGTTCGATCGCCAAAGACCCAACAAATGAAGCCGCGGTGGTCAAAACCACCAGTGGCTCCACACTCCTCTTATTGAAAGCCCTACGACATGACAGCAACGGCGGATTCCCCATCCACTGAAAGCCCAACACCTCCCAGGTCCGCTGCACCCGAAGCCAAACGTGGTGACCTCAAGGGCGACATCTTCGGCGGCATAACCGCGGGCGTCGTTGCGCTTCCGCTTGCACTCGCCTTCGGCGAGGCATCCGGTGCAGGCCCAATCGCTGGTCTCTGGGGAGCGATCATCGTCGGCTTCCTCGCAGCGGTCTTTGGCGGAACCCCGACCCAGGTCTCGGGCCCGACAGGCCCGATGATCGTGGTCTTCGCCGGCGTCTTCGACTCACTCGACGGCGACCTCTCCCTCATCTTCGCCACCGTTGTTCTGGCAGGTCTCCTCCAGATCACAATGGGCGTCCTACGACTCGGACGCTTCATCAAGCTGGTGCCGTTCCCGGTCGTGTCTGGTTTCATGTCGGGCATCGGCGTGATCATCATCTTGTTGCAGGCATCGCGCTTGTTCGGCGGTGCTCCCGACGGTGGCGGCACCATCAACGCCATCCGAGCAATCCCCGGAGCCATCGGAAGCACCAACAGCGCCGCGCTGATCCTCGCGGTCATCACGCTGCTCATCGTGTTCTTGTGGCCGCCACAGTTCGGAAAGTTCGTTCCCGCGGCCCTCGTTGCACTGATCGTCGGAACCGGTCTCGGCCAAGTCATCACCGGAGCTCCGCTGCTCGGTGACATTCCGACCGGCTTCCCCGACTTCGTGATTCCCGCGTTCTCGACCGGCACGCTCAACGTGGTGCTGCAAGGTGCGATCGTGCTGGCGCTGCTCGGCGCGATCGACAGCCTGCTCACCTCGCTGGTTGCCGACAACATGACTCGGACCCGGCACAACTCCAACCGTGAATTGATCGGCCAGGGCATCGGCAACTCGGTTGCCGGACTGTTCGGGGGCATCCCGGGTGCGGGCGCCACGATGCGAACGGTCGTCAACGTCCGCAGCGGCGGCTCAACCCGAATTTCTGGGGCCATCCACTCGGTACTGCTCCTCGCCGTCGTCCTGCTCCTCGGCCCTGTGGCATCCCAAATTCCTCAGGCGGTGCTCGCCGGCATCCTCGTCAAGGTCGGCTGGGACATCCTCGATCTCACCTTCATGCGACAAGCCCTCAAGGGAGCCCGTTCGGACCTCGGTCTTGCACTCCTCGTATTGGGCCTGACCGTCTTCGTCGACCTGATCACCGCAGTTGCCGTTGGCGTGGTTCTCGGATCTCTGGCCTTCGTCAACCAACTCTCGGACCGTCAGCTCGATTCGTTCGACGCTACCGATGACCCTCGCAATGACCACGAGCACGAGCTGCTCCAAAAGGCAGACGGACGGGTATCAGTGTTCGCGTTCGACGGCCCGCTGAGCTTCGGTGCAGCGGCCGACCTTTCACACCGGGCAGCTCTCGAAGTCGGCGATTCTGCCGAGTGTGTGGTTATCGACTTCGAACGACTTCCGTATCTCGATGCTTCGGGTGCCCGTGCGTTGGGCTCGCTGGCCGCGTTCGCCAAGGGCGCTGGACTCGACCTTCACGCTGCTGGTCTCAACGACAAGTCAGCCATGGCTCTCGATGCCTACGAGATCGATATGGGCTTCGTGTCAGAACACGCCGACCGTCACGCAGCTCTTAGCGCCGCGGTGAGCGGTGGCCTCGATCAGAGCGACGCTCCATAGCGGCTCTGCACAAACCCGTTCTCAAACACCTCTGTCGACCGATGCTCGAGCCAATGCGGCTCGGCAATCGTACGCATAAGAGGGATGCCCTTGCCGAGCACGACAGGTAGCTGGGTGACGATCAGTTCGTCGAGCAGTCCGGCCTCTGCGAAGCTGGTCACCACCGCACCGCCGTCGATGTAGAGCCGAGACATTCCGCGCTCGCCAAGTTCGGCGACGAGTTCACTCGGAGACTTCGTCGTGAGCTCGGTGTCTTCCGCCTTCGCCGGCACGTCGGTAAGCGACGATGACATCACGACGACCGGCAGCTTGTACGGCCACGGTCCATCGAAGTTCGCCACCACATCGAAGGTGCCTGTGCCCATAACCAGCGCGTCGACCGATTCGACCAACGCTGCGAAACCCATGTCGTTGCCTGGGGGAGCGGGGATCTTGTCCAGCCAGTCGAGTTCACCATTCGGCCCGGCGATGAACCCATCGAGGCTCATCCCGAGGAAGGCAACGCAGTGCATGAATTAGTTGAGGGCGGGAAGGATGTCGAGCCCGAAGATGAACAGGACGCCGAGCACGATGCTGGCGATGCTCAGCACGACCGCGAGAGCGGCGTAGATCGGGAAGCTCTTCTCTGCGTTGAGTAGACCGGCGCCCGCCACAGTCGCGAGGAATGCGTTAGCGATGATCAGCCCGAGCACCCACGTGCCGAGCAGCATGAGTCCGAATCCAACACCGACGGCTGCGGTCGACGCCACGAAGATGGCGATCTGGGTGGGGCTTTCGATTCCCACGCCGTGCAACATTCCGATGCCGGTCGCCGTGCCGTGGCCGTATGTGGCATCGGGGTCATCTGGGAGGGTGAGGTCGTGGCGGTGTGCGTGTGAGTGGTCATGGCCGTGCAAGCGGGTGCGCAATGCCCCGAAGCGGCCGGCGGCCACAGGTGCAGCGACTGCCGCGGTTGCTTCGGCGTGTGCGTGATCGTGGGCCTGGACGTCGGTGTGGGAATCGTCGACGTGGGTGTGGTTGTGCTCGTGTTCGACCGAGATTTGGCGGCCCGAAACACTCTGGCGAACACGACGGAATCCGGCGAACGTGCCGTTCAACACCAGCATCCAGCGCGAGCGCAGACGGAAGTCCTTGCCCTTCCGAGCGAGCTCGACGAGGATCCATGCACCGAGGGCTACGAGCGTGACACCGACGATGCGTCCCATCCACTCGTCGAGCGAGTCGGGAATCGCAAGACCGAACAGGATTGCGAAGGTTCCGAGGACGAAAACGACCGCACCATGGCCCACGGCGTAGGCCATCGAAAGCGCGAATCCTCGCTTCTTGTCCTTGGTGGTGCTGCTGAGGTCTGCGATGGCAGCGATGTGGTCCCAGTCGATGCCGTGGCGCAGGCCAAGGCCGAGGGCGGTGAGCAGTAATCCGAGGGACATGCTTCCCGTCTATCGTCGTGGATGAAGCCGCGACAACTTCTGATTGAAAACAGTCGGGAACTTACTTCGAACTGTCGACGTATAGAGAGTATGAAACGCACGATCACTACATTGTTCATCGCCCTTGGTCTTGTCCTCGCTGCCTGTGGCGGCGACTCCACACCGGTAGCGACCGGTGGCGAAGATGATGGCGTTGGCGGCGAGCCGGGGCAGGCCGAACCCGATGCGGATCGTGAGCCGAGCACCGAGGAGCCTGCTGCTGTGGAAACCCTGATCACCGATGGTGACGCTGTTGACCCTCGGGTTACGGCACCTAGCGAAGTGCTCCTAAACCCGGCGGATCCAACCGAGTTGTGGGTGCGCTTCGTCGGTGGCGACCCGAACTGCACCGCTGCCAGCGCAACGCTGCTTACCGAAACCCCGGACGCGTTAGCGATTGAGTTGCTGGTCGGTATCACCCAAGACGCGCTGGCCCGAAGCTGCATGGCGGGCGAGTTCAACCTTCGCGTGGATGTTGCGCTCAACGAATCCGGCGAAGGTAAATCGATCAGCTGGGTTCCGCCGGCAGCTGACGAAGCTCCGGTGGTAACCCCCGACCTCTCCACCGACGACTTCATCGGATTGACCGAAGAAGAGGCCGCAGCGATCGCTGAAGAGAACATCATTCCGTGGCGGATCGGTCGCATCGACGGCGATTCGTTTCCCCTCACCGAAGACTTCAACCCCGGCCGTCTGACCTTTCAAATCGACGACGGCATCATCACCTCCGCCGCCCTCGGCTAACTGGGACAGTTAGGGACGGTCCCTAACCGTCCTTAGCAGCAGGACGGTGGGGTCTCGCCGGAGAGGACGACGTTGTCGAATTCTTCGGAGTCGCCGGTTTTGACGTACCACTCCCAACGACCCTCCGGGCTCTCGACCCAGGTCTCGGTCTTCTCGGCGTAGCAACATGCGGTGTCGTCGATGCCGGTGGTGAGCAGGCCCGCTTTGGATAGCCGCTGCTCTGCGCCGACCACCTGGGCGGACTCTTCGACTTCGACACCGAGGTGGTTGATCGAACCGCCGTCGCCGGGGTTCTCGAAGAGGACGAGCTTCAGTGGTGGGTTCTCGATCGCGAAGTTGGCATAGCCGGGCTTTCGCTTGGCCACTGTGGTGTCGAACATCTTTTCGTAGAACTCGACGGAGGCATCAAGATCGTCGACGTTGAGGGCAAGTTGTAGGCGCATGGATTCCTTTTAGGACGACAAGTACATCGTATTGATGAACATCAATATGTCCACTATCATGAACGTATCGACATCTGTCAATATGTTTTCTATGATCAACATATGACCGATCTTCAAGCTCCCGTGTGTTGCGCATCGCTCACGAACGAACCGATCAACGAAGCCGACGCTGCCTTGCTCGCAGGCGTGCTCAAGGCACTCGCCGACCCGGTTCGGATCCGTCTCGTCAGCATCATCGCGTCCTCAGGCGAAGAGTGCGCGTGCGATCTGCCAACCATGGTTGGCAAGAGCCAACCAACCGTCAGTCATCACCTACGCCAGCTCGTTGATGCCGGGATCCTCGAACGCGAACAGCGTGGCAAGTGGGCGTGGTTCCAAGTTTCACAAACCCGGCTCGGAGAGATCTGCGCGGTCCTTTGCTGATCCATCCGACCGCTGTCCGGCAGGGAACGGACGGCTGAGTGAAAAGATCATCGCCGCTGCAGCGACGATGCTGATCACGAGAATCGCAGGCGGGTAGGAGCCGAATTGCGCTTGGAGCAAAGCGAGTGCGACAGGGCCGATGGCCGAGGCCCCGGCCCCGAGCACACGAATGGTCCCCGCTATGGCGCCGAGGTTACGAGTACCGAACCACACCGGAAGCAGCGCGTTCGTGACGGTATTGATCGAACCCGCGGCCGCGCCCAGCACGATCGCGTAGATCACAACCCGCAGCCCTGGCGCTGCTGTCGCGGCAAGAAGATGGGCAGCGACCAACAGAAAGGCGCCCAACGTCGGAAGAAAGCGCGTACCGACCCGGTCGGTGATCGCCCCGACCGTCACTCCGGCAATCGACGAACCGATCACCTGGGGCAAGAACAGGGTTGCGGCAACGGTGCTCGACAACCCCACGTCGCCCAACAGGTCGATCTGGTGAAAGTTGAGCGCGGTAGTGAGCATCCCCGCAGCTCCGCTGACGGCGGCGAGGATCCAAAAGCCACGAGTCCGAATCGCCTCACGCCGATCGAATTGTCGGGTCGTTCCCGGGTTCTGCGCTTGCTCAAGCTTCGAAGCCTCCGCCGAAGATGTAGGCACCGAGCGCAGCGCCACCAGTGCAAGTGCCGGGACCACGAGACCTACGACGATCGCGGCCGCGACCCACGCGCCACGCCACCCGAAGATCGAGATCGCAGTGGCCAACAAGATCGGCGAAATCGCAAGTAGGCCAGCCGACACCGTCGAATGGATACCGAGCGCCGTGCCTCGACCTTCGGTGAACCGGAGCGACACGGACAGGCCCGCGACGAGGGACTGCGCTCCCTGACCGAGAAGCCGGATGCCAAAGAACCCGATCGTCAGCGTTACGAGCCCCATCACCAACGACATGTTCGCGATGGCGAACGCGAAGACGATGCCGATCACGACCTGGGACCTGCGGACCCCGATTCGGTCGATCACCTTGCCAACCTGCGGTAGCAGCAACGAAGCGCACAGCGTGCCGATCAGATAGGCGGTGCTGACCTGCGGCCGCGAGATTGAAAGATCGTCGACGAAGTGATCGATGAAGACCGACACGCCGATGGTCTGCCCCGGTCCCGTGAGGCCCATGGTGAGGATCGCTGCGGCGAGCACACCCAGCCCCGCGCGTATCGGGTTCCGCTGAGGTTGACGCGAGCCAACATCGGATCCCGTCGCGATAGCCATCGTCCGAGGGTACCGCTCCTGAGTGTCAGCCCTTGCCGGAAGACCCCAAGAAACGCATCAGACGATCGTGCTGGCGTTGAGCATCTACCGATTGAGCCAGCGCGCTGAACTCGGCGGTCGGGCCGGTCCAACGTAGATCCTCGACATCATCGGAAACGGGGGCATCGAGTTCGATCGTGGCGATTCGCTTGAACAACAACGCATGGTCGAGGTCGTCAGCGAGGGTCTGGGCAAGCTTGGCTCCGCCGCGAACGGTGATGTCCCATTGACCCGCAGCCAACGGGATGTCTTCGATCGTGCCGTATCGAGAAAGCACAGTAGAGGTCGACTTCGCTCCCCACCCTTTGAGCCCGGGGAAACCGTCGGCTGAGTCGCCGACCAGCCCGAGGTAGTCGGGAATCGATGAGGGTTGAACACCGAACTTCTCGACCACGCCCGCGGCGTCGTAGCGGACGCCCTTCCGACGGTCGTACTGCACGATTCCTCGATCGTCTGACACACATTGGGCCAGGTCCTTGTCCGGCGTGCAGATGACCACTTCATCGACCTTCGGGTCATCGGCGTAGCGATGTGCGGCAGCGCCGAGGGCGTCGTCGGCTTCGAACTCGACCATCGGCCAAACCACGAAGCCCGCGGCTGCGAGCACGTCCTCGAGAAGATGGAATTGCGATGCGATTCCTTCCTCGATTTCCGAGCCGTCCTTATAGCCATCCCAAAGGTCGTTACGGAACGATTCGATCACGTGGTCGGTAGCGATTCCGATGTGGGTAGCGCCCTCTTCAAGAAGCTGAATCATCGAACCAAGGACACCCCGGACCGCTCCAACCTCCTGCCCTGATTCGGTGAGGTGAGACGGCGCGGCGAAGTAATACCGGAAGAGTTCGTAGGTGCCGTCGATGAGATGAACCTGCATCTGGTCATCCTTGCCGATCGCCCGACGAGATCCAAACGAGCAGAGCAAGCGGATTTTGCTTGGACGGTGCTACAAAATGGACCATGGCCGATACCGGTGAGCACAGCGAGGCACGACTCGTTGCAGCCCAGATCATCGCAGCTGCCGAGGCAGAGGCTGCCGCGTTGCTCGAGGAAGCTGAGCGGCAAGCTCGCGAACGCGGAGACGTGGTAGTCAGCCAGTATCAGGCCCGTCTAGACGTGCTACTCGATGAAGAGCGAGCCATCCGGGAGCGGCTGGCTGAGCTCGGGGTTCCGGCATCGGAACAAGCCAACGAACGCACCGCCGATCTGGTTGATGACCGGGACGCAATGCATGGAATCGATATCGCTCCCGACGCGTCTTTGGCCGACTTCATGAAGTCCACTCTGCGAGACGAAGTTCAACCCGACTAATCCGACGCGACGAGGAGACACACCATCACATGAACCTGGTGCAACTACCCATCTTCCCCAGCGGCGCCTTCGATGCCACTGCGGCGTTTTATGGCCACCTCGAGTTCGACGAAGCCGCCCGGTTCGGTGACGAGTACCTCATCATGACCCACACCGCTGGGTTGGAGCTGCACTTCTTCTCGGCCCGCGTGAAGCCTCGAACCAATGACCATGGCGCGTACGTGCGATTCGAGGAGCGCGCTGATCTCGATGCGCTCTATACGCGTTGG